>JAFGKZ010000201.1 GCA_016928315.1 Calditrichaceae bacterium | reverse complement strand
GAACACCCTTGCTTCGGATTAACGATTCCCGTTGGCCGGCTCGTTCGAGACTTTCACTCTATAGAGCAATGGTATGCGTAGCGCACAGCAAAAAAGCCCGCCGGTTGGCGGGCTTTAATTTAAATTTTATTTAAGTTTAAAATGAAATGGAATATTCATTTTCACTCTAACAAATTTGTCACGCTGTTTTGCCGGTGTAAAAACACATTTCTTCGCGGCTGCTAAAGCGGCTTCATCCAGCATCGGTAATGATTTAAATACGTTAGCGTTCTCAACTTTACCATCTTTTCCAATCGTAACCGTTATAACCACAATACCTTCTATACCAGCCTTACGGGCTAAATCAGGATATTTGGGTTCTTCTTTATGTTTGATGACCGGTTTTTCCGACACGGCAAAAAACTCAAACACTTCATCCTCTTCGGGCGGTGGCGGCGGCGGCAGTTCATCCAGCGGTTCAAATGTAACCTCAGTATCTTCGATGGTTACATCATCCAGGATATCTTCATCTTCCGATTCGATAGGTATAGCCGGTCGGGATGGGGGGGGCGGTCTTTGTATCTGCTGAGTCGGTGGAATTTCAACCGTTTCAATTGTTATATCCGGTTTTGGCGGTAGCTCAAATGAAGTTTCGAACTTTTTAAATGCATAAAAAGTACCAATCAGCAAGATAAGAGCAACGACACACGCTCCTTCAAGAGCTTTACGATATTTAAATTGTAAATTAGCCTCGGGAACTTTTTTTAACGCTCGCATTAACCTCGTCCTCCTGCGCCAGGTTTAGCAAAATAATGAACCTTTAACGCATTTGCTTTACGTAATTCCTGATGCACTTTATTCACAAAGCCCATGTTAGAATTTTTATCAATTTTCAATGCTATCTGGCTCTGTGGTTCTTTTACTAGTTTTTGATACACCACGTTTCTTAAATTTTTAATATCTTTTAAATTAAAACCATCACAAACGACTTTGTTGTTTAGGTCTACCCAAACGGTTATAATCAATCGTTTTGAGACAGGAACTTTTTGTATTCTCTGCGCCTCCGGTAATTGTACCTTTAAACCGCTGAATTGTTTAAAAACTGTTGCAACCATAAAAAAGATCAATAACATAAAAATGATATCCGGCATAGACGTTGTGGGAATTGCCACGTTCAGTTTACTTTTCTTTTTAAATTTCATATTACATCTCCGGATTATTCTTCATCGGGCTCGGCCAAGGATATCTTCTTGGCATCCGCCTTCTTTAATTGATCGAGCACATTCACATAGGTTTCGTACTTGGTATCCTTGTCAGTTTTTACAGAAACGATTAAAAGTTCATTTTCGAATATTTTATCTTTAATGATTCTCGCTATATCGCCGATCTCAACGATTTCATTGTCCAGGAGAACCTGTCCCTGAGCATTAATTAGTAAATTTGTAATATTCTTTTTAGGAATTTCGACGATATCTTCATTGGGCGGCGGTAAAACCAAATCCAAACCCTTTTCCGTATCGATTGATGTAGTCACCAAAAAGAATATCAGCAGCAGGAACACAATATCAGACAAGGATGCAGAAGGAATATCTACGCTTTTATCTTTTTTCTTTCCGATTAACATAATTCACCTCAATTTGGTAGGTTTTATTTTTTGTCCTGCATTTCTACCAAAGCATCCATTAATTCTACTGAACTTTCTTCCATATCTATTACGAGCTTATCAATTCTTGATGAAAAATAATTGTACAATACCTGAATAATCATAGCAACAATCAAACCGAACAGAGTGGTCAAGAGAGCTTTAGAAATACCACCGGCCACGATATTAGGTGAGATATCATTTTTAACTTTAATCGCTTCAAAAGCATCAACCATACCTGCAACCGTTCCGGTAAAACCCAACATCGGCGCTAAAACAATTACTGTCGTTAAAACAACCATACCTCTTTCAAGGAAAGCCATTTCAATTGAACCGGCGTTGCTGATCGCTTTTTCCACAAATTCCAAACCCTTTTCTGCACGGGACAAACCGGCATGTAAAATTGATGCCACAGGACCTGGAGTTTTTTCACATTCTGCAGCCGCACCTTCAATACCGCCTTCTTGTAAGGCGTTATGTAATTTGGCCAAGAATTTTCGCGTATTAACCGAAGCCCGTGTTAGTGTCCAAAATCTCTCAATGGAGAAGGCTAAACCAACTGCAAGAAGAGCAAGGATAGGCCACATGAACGCACCACCTTGAATAAAATAATCTACCATAGTGAAACTCCTTAATTAGTAGTAAGCTTTATCTTAAATTTTATGTGCAAATATGTTAAAACAACGTGGCTAATTTTACTACTTTTGATAAATAAAGTCAATTTATTTTTGGATCGAAAGTTGTCTGTTTACGCTTGTCAGCTTTGACGCTTTATCAAAATGTTTTAATGCTTCCTGAAATTGATTATCGTATTCAAGAAGTATTTCGTAATAACAGTTCATTCCCCAGATATTGCGGGCAATTTCTGCTTTTATTCTGTTACTAAGATAAGCCTTATCTTTAATTAAATCCAACGCATTAAATTCGATATTTTTTGCCCGGGCTATTGCTTTTAATTTATCAATAATCGTCTTATTCGTTACATAGCTGCGTTTAAATTTTGTAAAATCTTTTGCCCATTCCGGATATCGAAGTACCAGTTCTGCTGCCAGTTCAAAAAATATTCGTTTTTGCATAAATTGCCGCGTAATTTCTTCAGACTTTGATACTGTATTATAGGCTACTTCATAATCCGGACTGATGCCACCGCCGCCAAACACCTTTCGCCCTCCCTCGGTATAGTAAACCGGGTGTTGATCCAGGCTGTCTGCCAATAATGAATCGTTATCAACATGTCCATCAACTGAACCATAATAATATTGATCCAGTTCTTTATTTTTATAGGGTTTTTGTATTAATCGGCCGCTGGGTGTATAATATTTTGAGACCGTTAGACGGATGCGCGACTGATCGTTTAATTGAAATTCATTCTGTACAAGGCCCTTACCGAAACTATTTAATCCGACAATGAAAGCGCGGTCATAATCCTGCAAAGCGCCGGCGACAATTTCCGAAGCGCTGGCCGAGCCGCCGTCCAGAAGCACTATGAGCGGATAATCATATACTTTGTCCACCTGATAATCATCGGTATAAAATTCTTCTTCATATCTTGAAAACCGGCCGCGCGTATATACAACCTTTTTATGACCCGATATAAACTGAGCCGTCACTTTTACAGCTTCTTTTAATAATCCCCCGCCGTTCCCCCGTAAATCCAGAATAAGCTGCTTTGCGCCCTGGTTATCTAAATCCAATAAAGCTTCTTCCAGTTCAGTTGATGTTGTTCGGGCAAATCGATTAATCCAGACATAGCCGGTACAATCATCAGCCATAAAATAAGTATTTAAGGTAAAGATAGGAATTTCACCGCGGATAATCGTCAGATCAAAAGTATCTGCTGCGCCGTTACGCTTAATGGTCACTTCGACCGCTGTGCCTGCCGGACCTTTCAATTTTTTAGGCACATCCGGCATACTAATTTTATAGGCAGACTCGCCGTCTATTTTGATTATCCGGTCGCCAGCCAACAAGCCAACGTCTTCAGATGGAGAGCCCGGAATTACCGATATCACAGTTAAATAGCCATCGAGCACATCATAGTGAATACCAATACCCTGGTATTTTCCGTCAAAGTTTTCCTCGTTAACAATTGCATCATCCTGCGTAATATATACGGAATGCGGATCCAGTGTTTCCAACAGGCCGTTAATTGCCCCTTCTGCGCTGGTTTCCCAATCCACATCTTCAACATAAACATTGTCGATATAATGAATAACTTCATTGAATTTATCGATATTTTGTTGTTTAGACCTGCGATCCGAGTTTAAACGCAATAACTGCGCATCAAAATGTGAAGCGGCAATGCTTATTGCAATAATACTAATCAGCAGAACGATGTGTTTTAATTGCCTTTTAGTCATTTCCTTAAATCCGTTACTATCTCTTATCCTGCAAACAGGCGTTTGTGAATAAATCTATTGTTTTTTGTTGCAGATGAACGCTCTGTCTAGCCCAATATTATGTTAATGTTTATTGTAATATAGTCGTCCAACATTTATAAAACTTTGATTTTTCTATGATTGTCAAGATGATTGATCAGAGCTTTTTGCATATCAGGCACATCATAAATTTAATTCCAATATTTAAGCGGTGATAACCTGCCAAAAACTATGTTTTAACTGTATTTCGTATGATTAAATGATTTTTGGATTTATTCCTGATCACAGCTGTCAATTCCTCATAATAAGTATGATTCAGATATTTTTTCACTTGTCAAAGTTCAGACACAATTTTAATGTCATCATTTTATAAATCAATTTTGCCGCTAAAAAATCCGGATGCGTTACATTTTTCTGAGGGGCTAATTCAACCACATCAAAACCGACAACATTCTTTTGCTCAAATACTCTTTGCAAAAACACAACGGTCTCATGCCATTGAAAACCACCCGGTTCCGGCGTGCCTGTTGAGGGCATAATTGACGGATCAAAAAAATCCAGATCAAAGGTAATGAATACATTCCTGTTCAAATGGTCAATAATAGCCTGATTAAATCCGTTCCGAACGATATGATGCGCATAGAAAGTATGAATGCCTTTATCCCGAATGAACCGGGCCTCCTCAATACACTGAGAACGAATGCCAACCTGAATAATCGGATCACCCAAACCGGCAATCCGATGCATAACGCTGGCGTGCGAATAAATACTGCCTTCGTATGATTCCCGTAAATCAGAATGGGCATCAAAATGAAGAATACATAAATCATCAAAAAAATTATGAAATGCTGTATAGATTGGAAAAGTTACAGCATGTTCACCGCCAAGTCCGATGGGAAATTTGCCTTCTTTAAGACTTAAAGAAAACTTTTGTTGAATACGATCAAACGCCGTTTTAATCTGCCCGCTTACATCAATGGGTTCTGAAGTATGAATTCCTTTTTTATAGGCATCTATCTGAAATTGCTCATCATAAAGTTCAACATACTGCGATGCTTCTATAATTGCTTCCGGTCCTTTTGATGTGCCTTTACCATAGCTGGTCGTGCGTTCATAAGGAATCGGAATAATTTCAAAATATGAATTGTTCTGATAACAATAACGTTCTTCAATGCCAAGAAAATTATGTGCCTGAAAAACAGCCATGGATGAATATAACTAACTCCGTATTTCGTTATTTAAGGTAATAGAATAGCGGCAGCAATAACCGTTGTCCATAACCCATTTTTATCGCCGGTTGCAGACTGTGTGATATTTCTTGTTTTTACAATTTTACCGGATATATTCCACAATTCCCGTTTCTCATCCCAGCTTAAATTTGGGTCAAAATCAACACCCAGAATAGTTGCCAGCATTTCTGCCGCTAAATCTTCAGCATAATTACCAGCCTTTTCAGCATTTTCACCAAAGCCGTGATGTTCGCTTAGATAACCGTATGCATTGACATCTTTTGGAATGGCCAAACCGATAGATGCCGTAATCATTCGCCCGGGTTCACAAGTTGAATTTTTACTATACACGGCATGTACAATTTGACCGGAGGCTAATTTTTTTAAGCCCCTTTCTTTGCTGATTAATTTACAGCCCGCCGGGTAAATACTTGAGACAGAAACCAGATTAAACGGCGCCATACTTGCATTACGCAAGGCCATCTCAAAGCTGGTTAACTGTTCTTTACTTTTTCCAACGCCTTTTGTTAAAAATACACTTTGTGGAACGTACACGTCCGAGCCCTCCTGACATTAAATATCTTTATTCAATTAATTTATCATCATCTTGCCATGATTTTTCAAGTTGGTGATTTCTGATTTTTATTATAATGATTGTAACAATCGCTAATAACACAATTGCAATCCACAGAATATTTTCAAAATTTAAAATGATCAGCCAGCGATTATGTGATTGAATTTCATCATACCAGTAAATCTCAAAATCAATAAAGTCATAACCGAGTGATTTTTTAAAGGCTTCATCAACGGGAATATTATTACTCAAATTATTAATGAGCATTTGCAGAGCAGCAACTCCGTGATTTTTAACAATAAACTGGATGGCTGTTAAAGCTTCAATGTAAGCTAAACGGGCTTTAACCTGACCAAATGTAAACAGGGAATCCATTGCTGTCAGACTAATAATATTATTGGAAGTAAGAGCGTTAGCCAGATGAATACGATCATTTACCGTTAATTCATAGCCGCTTAAATATTGGGCAATACCTTCATGCAGCCAAACCGGAATCTTATGAGTCGTTATTCTATCATCAAAAAAAATATGAACAAGTTCGTGCAGTAAAATTTCCGGTGAACGGATGATGTCATCAGCGTTTTCAATTTTTAATAAAATAATTTTCTCCCTGGTTAAGGCTAATGCCTGACTCCATTCCGGCATTATTTTACCACGATACGAAGTATATTCTGCATCGGACCGGGTAATAATTATTGTTATGATACTTTTAGGTTTATAATTAAAAAAAAATTCAATCTGGTGTAATTGTTTTTTTATTTTTGCCGCTAATTTTTTAACATAAACACTGTCTGCCGTATCATAAACAAAGTGATAATTCCTGTATGTTTTTGTCTGCTTTTGAGCTAAAAGCAGTTCAATACTAAGTATTACAAGTAAACAGCCCGTGAATATAAATATTTTATTTAATTTTAACAATATAATTAAGAGCCTGAAAATTAAATTATCATCTTTTTATAATTTACAGATTCGTTAATCCGGTTGATTAAAAACAATCCGGCTACAAAAAAGAAAAGAATTGATAAGATAGCGACCCGCTGATTGCCAGCCAGAGTAGAAGTTAAACCAAAGATTATCGGTCCTAATATGGAAGAAAATTTTCCTGTAAGCGCATAAAATCCAAAAAATTCAGCTTCCATACCTTCTGGTATAAGGTTACCCAGCATAGCCCTGCTGGCCGATTGGGATGAACCCATGGCAATACCGGCAATTAAACCAACGATATAAAAAGAGACCTTTCCTGCAGCGAAATAGGCGCCTATGGCCACACTAATCCAGAGAATAAGCGTAAGCATAATTGTTTTTTTAGCGCCAAATTTGTCAGTTAAAAATCCAAAGACGTAAGAGCCTGAGATGGCCGAAGCCTGAACGATAGCAAAAAATTGGATGACATCGGTCAGTGCGAATCCCAATGTATCACTGGCATAAATTCCACTGAAATAAATAACTGTGTTAACGCCGTCTATATAGATAAAATAGGCAGTTAAAAATTTTACAATTTCAGGAAATTCTCTCACCCGTTTAAATGTTTCTTTAATGCGACGGAAGCCTTCGGAAAGATAATTATCAACAATCTGATGATATGATTTAACTTTTTTTTCCTGAATCACAAAGTAAAAGGGTAATGAAAAAAAGAAGAAAAACAATCCCGCCCAAACAAAAGTCGGCCGCATAAGCGAAAGATCATTCGACTGGAAGGCCAGGTTAGCATAAGGTAATGCAATTAATAATGAAATGAGCGAACCCACGTAGCCAAATGCAAAGCCATATCCGGATATTTTCCCAATATTTCCGGGCTGCGCTATTTGAGGCAAAAATCCGTTATAAAAAACAATAGCGCCTTCAAAACCAACGTTACCTATAATAAACAGAAGCATTCCTTGCCATATCATGCCCGGTTCAAGATAATACAGCGCCATGGTAGCCAGAATGCAGGCCAGAGAATAGGCGAAAAGAAATTGTTTTTTTCGATTGCCGTAATCTGCAATAGCCCCGATTACCGGAGCGCTTAAGGCAACAATCAGCATAGAGGCAGCGCCGGCCATCCCCCAATATAAATCGCCTGGATTTCGGTTAAAGCCAAAAATACGAATCAGTTCATCCGAAACGATATGTTGTTTAAAATATACTGCATAGACAACGGTAACTACAATTACACTAAATGCTGTATTGGCAAAATCGTATAACGTCCAGATAAAAATTTCTTTGCGTTTTTTCCTTTTATCAAAAGAGGATGATAGGTCTGTGGATTTCACTTTCAATTTCTATAATCCTTAAACGGCAAAAAAAAACCTTCTCAAATACGCCTGAGAAGGTTACTGTAAATATTATACAAAATTATTTACTATAATTGATTTTGTACGTTCTGTACTACAGAGTTAATAACCGCTTTTAAGGTGTTAAACACACCATCGCCGCGTACAGCAACGCCCTCAAAATAGGGAACATTAAAAAAATTGAGCCGTTTTTGCAGCGCTTCAACCGATTCGGCGCCGGGTAAATCACGTTTATTATACTGGACTACCCATGGGAACGATTCCAGTGTATGATTATCCTGCTTTAGATTGTTTTCCAAATCGAGCAGCGTTTCAATATTGGCTTCCATTCGATGCGGCTGCGAATCAGCCACGAATACGATACCATCAACGCCATTTAATATTACTTTTCGGCTTGATGCATAATATACCTGACCGGGAACGGTATATAAATTAAATTTTGGTTTTTTTCCTTTTATCCGCCCTACCTCGATTTGCATAAAATCAAAAAAGATGGTTCGGTCTTCTTTTGTTTTCAGGGAAACAAGGTCACCTTTAAGAGACGGATCCAATTTTGAATGTATATATTCAAGATTAGTTGTTTTGCCGCTCATACCAGGGCCATAATAAACAATTTTTAAGTTAATTTCCTGTAACGCCCAATTTATAAACATCCTGATCCTCTTACGTTTTATATCCCAATCAATTTAATATTATTTAAATGTATCATCCAATGCATCGCCAAGCAGAGTACTGAAATCGGAATCGATAATATTATCATCTCCGGCCTGATCTCCTGAGGTATCTTCGAGAACAGTCACAAGATCTTCGATGGCTTTCTTGGTATAGATTCTTATTAATCCAAGTGTAACACTTACATCAAATACGACCACCAGGAAGAAATTATCACCTACATTTGATAGATATACATTTCTTTTTTCACCCTCATGGAATAGCAATTTAAATTTTGCTTCTTCACCCACCAATTTTGCCATTTCGGAAGTTGCAGCAAAATCACTGGCAGCTAGTGCGGACAGTACGGTTGTATTCATGTTATCTGTATTGCCGCGCTGGCTGATTAACTGACCACTCATATCTGCAAACAGAATAGCGGATGCCTTTGTTTTTGTTGCCAGTTCGGACAATACTTTTGTAATTACATCATATTGTTTACCGTTTAAAATAATCTGCCGGCTGCCATCCTTTAACTTTCTGGTTTGTACCATATTTATATCCTCACCAAATATTTACATACGTAAGGTTTGTTGTTTTTTTAATCGATCCAGTGCAATCTTCACGCTTTCACGCAGTCTCTCTAATGCTTGCGCCAAACTATCTATTTCATCGTTTGTACTCACACTAACTTTTTCTTCCAATTCACCTTTACTGATATCATCTGCACGAGCAGTCAAATATAATATCGGTTTAATAATTCTATTTGCCAAAAACAATACAACTATTATTCCCAACAACGTAATGCTAAAAATAGCCGATATCAAGATGAGATTCGTTTCATATACAGACTGGTCTATATAATCCTTTTTCATTCCAATCCGGATATAGCCCAAATAACCTTCTTCCACCGGCTGCCAGATATCAAAACACTCGATATCTGCACCGCTAATATAAACTAATTCCGGTAGCTTTTCCAAATCCAGACTTTCTTTTGATTTTTCTAATAATTCTACAGGAATATCTCCGTTATAAGTATCAACAAGAACGCTGTCTTCACTGGTTTGAATCAGAATGTAAGCAACGCTTTCAAAACTTAAACTACCTGTGATTAATTGACGTAACCCGACAACATCTTCTTCAAGAATCTGTTCTGCAGAATATTGTGATAGATTGAGAGCAATAGTACGACCGCGTTCAATCAATTCTCTGCTCAGATTTTCGGAAACCGTCCGATTGACAATTATTACAATAATTAAACCTAAAATCAAATTACTTAGAACTAATATACCGCTTATCTTCCATCTTAAACTTATAAATTTCACGGCTACATCATTCCTTTCAGTTGATTTAACATAATCTGCTGAAATTTTACTTTCTTCTCGCTGTCAACAATTTCTTCACTTAACATTTCAATCAGTTCCGGGATACGCTCAGGAAGACAATGATCTTTGGTCGTATCCATTTCCATAATCGTATCATCAAGAATCAGCGGCGCAACCGGCCCAATCACTTTAGTCAACTCCGCTTCCAGCATATTAAAGAAATCTGCCGGTATATAATCCATTTTCTCTTCATCCATGGATTGGAGTTCGATTAATTCCTTTTTGATAAGTTCATGAAATAAACCAATGGCTTCATCATTACCCATAGATAATAAATTTGAAATATCCTTAACTGTTTTATGGCCATCAATTTGAGTGATCACAGCCCATTCGGCTGACCGCAGTGTTACTTCAGAAGGAGATTTACTTTTTGATAATGCAAAAACGGCATTTTCATTAAATTCAACTTTTTTATTCAAATCTTCCAAGTAACTTCCTGATTTCTGGTATAACTTATTTAATTTTAGAAATTTACATTATTAATATGCTTATTTCAATTTTGAAATCAAATTTTTTTCACTTTCATCAATTTCGCCTTTTTCCAATGAAAAAACCCGGTCTGCCACATGATCCTTTATCACTTTAATAAATTTTTTATCCTCCAGGATATTTGCCATTGTTACGTTTAATGTGATTCGTAAAAGTGAAAGTACTTTTGGCGTTTTACAAAATGTCACCAAAATAAATTCGCTGGCTACTTTCCCAATAACATAAAGATTTTGCCAGTAAAACTCTACTTCATTTACTTTTTGCGATTTTATATGATAGCCCGCAATAATCCGAAGTATTCTTAAGGATAAAGCTTCCAGTTGAGAATCTTTTAAATCCAAGCCAATCTTATCAATAACCTTTGCCCGATTTGATGCAATAAATACACCTTCAACGCCATCCAAATTTACTATTTCCTGAAGCCATCTTTGAGACATCACATCACCTTGTAGGTTAATTTTTATTTGATTTTTAGACCTTTAAAATAATGGATATTGGTCAACAGTCCCGGATTCGATAAAAACTCTTTATTCTTTTTATAACTATAAATAATCTGATCCATAAAAGAATATTTTTTTGTCATGTCATCAAAAACCGGTTTTAATTTTTCCAATACTTTACTGATCAAATATCCAAAATCCGTAAGCGTTGTATTTTCTAAACCGATAAATTGACTGTTTTCAAATTCTACAGTTTTGATACCTGTTTCGTTACAGCAAAGCTTCCACAGTTCAGAAATATATGTCTGAGGACTGATATCAGACGGAGCCGCTTCCATAAAGGACATTAATCGTTTAATTACCAGCATCGCAAAATCTGATAAATCAATTAAGTCAAAAATCTGATGAAAATTCTGACTATCTTCATAGGATTTAAGCGCGCCGCATTTCTTCAAAGAAACTTTATTTTCAATGGTACCGGCCATTTTTATCACTTTATCATACAGCAGAGATTTTCCTTTTTCAAATCGCTCTTTGCCTTCACTGTTTTTGGTTGCAACCGCAGCTACTTTGCTATTCATGAGATAAATTGAAGCCCACATCCGATTTTGCCCAAATACAATATCTATAAAACCCATTTCCAGCGATTCTCTGGCATCATCAATAAAAGCGATTAGATCTTCCTGATTGATATTAGCCAGTTCGGTTACAATCGTATTTTCAAATTTACCAAACAGAAATGGCACAAATTCACTGTCAACGGTATAAGTGCTAATGGATCCGTCTTTTTCCTGGAACTTCTTCTCAATATTTAAAAGGGCTTTTACGCCGGAATTCAAAACTTCGTGATCTCTTTCATATCCTTGCACCACAATACCCGTATCAAATATCAAATAGCCTTCATATTCCCAAAATTCAAGTTTTAAATAACCGGAAAAACGCGATTCTTCCAGATCATGAATCAGCGATTTCAATTTTGTATAGTGTGTGGCAAGCATCCCATGAAGCGATTTACCTGCCGGTAGTAGCGTCTTAACTTTCATTGACCAATAGCCTGCTTAAGAAAAGGTAACACCACATCCAGTTTACTTTTATTATCAAGAACCATGATTAAATCGAGTTTATTATATTTTGTAAAGATCAGTCTTTCACCTGTTGTTGCCAGACTCATAAACTCAGGATGAAATCTTGCCAGAATATCCCCGATTTTAGATGATTGAAATGATACAAGGGCATGCAAATAATTATGTGACTCGGCATTTTGTGAGCTGCTTGCGATCACTTTGCCATCTGGCGTAAGCAAGTGGGCCGATTTTAGTCCTTTTACCGTAAATAATTTTTCAAACAGGTGGGTAAATTTTTGTTCAGGATTGTCTTCTGCCCCATCCATTTGATTAAGTCCATCCAGTAACAGATTATTCCAGCTCGTGTTTATTGACTTAACCGGCGCCCGAATTCCGCTTTCCACTTTAAATTGACCGGAATACAGATTGAGCATACGGAATACCGCCTTTTCACCAATATCCGGATCATACTCTGCATGCACTACCTGACCTTTGTCAAAGTAAAGAAAACCATACTGTCCATCGGCTTCTATGGTTAACTTAGCCGTATTTCTTTCCATACAGTTGAGCTGAATAAGGCTTGGTAATTTTAAATCTTTTAGATTTCCGACGAGTGCCATATTATCCTAATATATCAATGACTAGTTTTTTGAATTCTTTTATTTCAAACGGTTTTTCTACATAATGAAGCGCACCTTTATTTAAAGCATCATCCTTATGCTGGCCCGAACCATAGGCCGTCATAACTACAACATCAGTTTTGGGATAATCCTTTTTAATAATATTCAGCAGATCAAATCCGCTGATCCCCGGCATGAAAATATCCGTAATAACCAGATTAAAATTGTTATCTTTCATTTTGGCCAGGGCCTCTTCCCCGCTATTCGCAGTTACAACCTCGTAATCATTCTTGGAAAGAATAAAACTTTGATACAGACTGAACGTCAAGGTCTCTTCATCATCAACTATTAAAACCCGTTTTGACATATTTTTCCCAATCTAAATTGTGTTCGCAATTATCGGAAGATATATTCTAAACAGTGTTCCCGTACCCTCTTCGGATTCGAGTTCAATTTTGCCGCCGTTTTCCTCCAGCAGGCGTGAAGATATCGATAATCCCAAACCTACGCCATCGCTTTTAGTGGTGAAGAACGGATTGAACACTTTTTCCAGTTTCTCATCGGGAATGCCAACACCATCATCTGCAATGCCTATACAGACAGCATCGGATGGGGCTGAATCTTCCTTTAATTTTACATGTTTAGCAATCGAGATTTTTACGTGAATCTCTCCACCGTTAGTTATAGCTTCGACCGCATTTAGAAAAACATTAAGGATCACCTGTTCAATTTGGCTGCTGTCGATATACACTTGCGGAATCGATTCTGCAAAATCTGTCTTGAATAAAATATTCTTTTTTCTTAACCGCGATGCAAGTAATAAATACACGCCATCAATGATCATTTCGATGTTTTGAAATTCCTGTTTCGGTTTGCTTGGCTTGGCAAAATTAAAAAACTTTTTCAGCAGCTCATTGCTACGATCTATCTCTTTTACTATGCGTGAAACTAACTGACTTCTAAAGTCACCAGGGCTAAAACTCTCTTCCAGAACCTGTGCCGAGGTTTTAATACCCGCTAACGGATTCCGGATTTCATGAGCAATACCTGCGGACAATTCACCCAATGTTGCCAAACGATCCATTCGTTCGATCTGCCTTCGTAAATTATTTACCTGCGTAATGTTTCGGAACAAAAACAACACGCCTTCGCTGTCTTCCCGGGTATCCATTTTAATGTAGGATGTACTAAAGCCTATTGGAACCGGTTCACCTTTTTTTGAAATCCAGTAAGTTTCATAACTTTCAAAGGCGATGTGATCTTTTAGGATTTTTTTGATAACTTCTTCAGCCTCTTTTGCCTCAACAAAGAAATCCTTTATATCCTTACTCTTAACTTCATCGTAGGTATATCCAAGTGTTTTCAGGGATGCCTGATTCGCAAATGTAATTGATCCATTCATATCAATCGTAAATAATCCGCTGCCCATTTTTTGTATGATACTTTTCTGAAAGTCATAAACTTTTTCAATTTCCTGATAGCGTTTTAGTAAAAGTTCATACTTTTCTTTATAAGCGGAATCGACCTGGATACGGGCATTCAAACTTTCCCGATCATCTACCAGTTTACGCAAACGCATGGCTGTTTGTTTTTTCTTCTCGAATTGCTCACTCATTAAATATAAAAGTCCTTTTACCAACTATCTTAGAAGTTATCGCAATTTTCTGTTCATCGCGATTAAGCGGTAACTATCGGTTAATTCTAAGAATAACCGATTTTTTTTGCAAGTTTTTATTTTAATATTGTATCGGCAAAAATCGATAAAAAATTACTATTTCCGTAATCAATGTTCAAAACTAAACATCCATATAATTACTAATTTAAGTAATTGTGCAAATCTGAATTTACAATATACAATCATAAGATTTAACTGAAATTATTGTATAAACATTAAATAAAACGGTACCAGAAAGTTAAAAATGCGCCTGCCATGTGCCAGACAATTATACGTTTGTAAAGACGCTCTCGAATTTATACGTACCAATTATACATATTACGCCTTACATAACAAATTAATTTAAAACAATTGGATCAACATCCACAATTATATTTAGCTTTTGCCTGTTTTTTTGATTCAGAGGCTCAACAATCTTTTGCAGAATTGCCTTCCCTCTTTTTCCGGTTGGATCAGTTTCCGGATTAATTTTGATTAGGACCTGCCAGCGGAATAAATTATTCATTCTGGAAATTACAGCCGGCGCCGGTCCAATAACAGTCAGATATTTTGAAGCTAATTTTTTAAGATTAATTGCAATCAAACGGGCGTTGGAAATAGCTTCCCCCATCTTATCCGCTACAACCAGAATTTGAATTAATTTAACATATGGGGGATAGTTATAGTTTTTTCGGTGTTGCATTTCATACATATAAAAACCGCTATAATCATGGTGTTTGGCAAATTGGATTGAATAATGGCTAAAAATATAACTTTGCACCACAACTTCGCCTTCAACCACGCCGCGTCCGGAACGGCCGGCTACCTGGGTAAGCAAATGAAAAACTCTTTCTGCCGCCCGGAAATCCGGCTGGGCTAATCCGATATCCGCTGAAATAACACCCACAAGCGTTACATTACTAAAATCCAGTCCTTTGGCAATCATTTGCGTACCCAGCAGAATGTCAACTTCTCCGCGGCCAAACCGGTTCAGGTATAAATCATGGCTGTTTTTCGAACGGGTGGTATCCTGATCCATGCGTAGAATGCGTGCTTCCGGTATCAACTCGGCAAGTTCTTTTTGTATCCGCTGTGTGCCGACACCTTTAAATACAATCTGCTTGCCGCCGCAGGTAGGACAATCATAAAATCCAGGCTGTTTATGCCCGCAAAGATGACATTGTAATTTTTCATTAAATGAATGATAGGTTAAAGTAACGTCACAATTAGGACACAGAGGAATAAAACCGCAATTCTTACATTGCAAAAATGAAGAATAACCGCGCCGGTTCTGCAATAGAATAACCTGCTGCTTTTTTGCCAAACGATCACGGATTTTATCAAGAAGTTCATTGGAAAAAAGTGATATATTAGATTCAACACGCGGCCGGTTTCGTTTTAAATCGATGATGGTTACCTCCGGCAAATGTTGATTATCTACACGATTCAAAATTTCCAATAATTTAAATTTTCCTTTACGGGTATTAAAGTACGAATCCAGGCTGGGCGTTGCCGAACCCAGAATAACCGTTGCTTCATTCATTTTAGCCCAGTAAAGCGCCACGTCTCTGGCGTGGTAACGCGGCGCTATATCTGCCTGTTTATAGGTCGTTTCATGCTCCTCATCCACAACAATCAACCCGATATTATGCAGCGGTACAAATAATGCGGATCGCGGCCCTACTACAATTTTAACCTTTCGGTGATAACAGGCCATCCAGGCGTCGTAGCGCTCACCGGCAGACATCTTACTGTGGAATACAGCAATCTGCCCGCCAAAATTATTTTCAAAGCGGCTTACCGTTTGAGGGGTAAGGGATATTTCAGGGATTAGTATAATGGCGCTTTTATCTTTGGCAATAACTTTCTTCAGAATTTCAATATACACCTGTGTTTTACCGCTGCCAGTAACACCGTGAAGCAGAAAGGCGTTATATCTATTTGTTTCAAGATGTTTCAATATTTCGCTTATAACTGAGATCTGTTCATCGGTCAGGATAATATTTTTTTGTACTTCCTGATAATTGATTTCCGGTTTGCGTTCAAGCTGCATTTCTTCAACAGAACAAATTTGTTCTTCACACAAACGCTTTAAGGTTTCCGAGGCCATTGACGTATCTTTTAAATATTCCGACATCAGCATGGATTTGCCTGAATTTTTCATCATATATTCATCTATTTCCGGCCGACGGTTTATATATTTTAAATACTTCTCTGATTGTATTTTTCTTTCGGTATAGTTTTTTGGAATGATCACATATTTTCGTATAAGTTCGCGCACCCGGACATCTACGCGTTGACTTTCCCGGCTGATAAGGCCTTTGTTTTCCAGTATATTTATAATGGCATAAAAAGCGCCCTGCCCAAACTTTTTACGATAGTAATCTTTTGATAATCCAGGATTTGAACCAATAATCAGATAGAGTTCCCGTTGTTTTTCACTGAGTTCAACGGATGGATCATCTTCCACCAGATGGATCACTTCTTTATCGTGAATATCAATGCCTTTTGGCAGAGCTAATTGCAGAGTCTGTCCCAGACTGGTCATATAATACTCCGATATCCATTGCATTAATTCCAGCATTTTAACAGAAATTAATGGTTCGGTATCCAGCACATCAATAAGATTTTTAGGAGAAGTAAATGGACTGGTATCAGAATTAGTAATAACAATACCGGTAATGGTTCGTTTCCCAAAAGGGGCAAGTACACGAATCCCGGGCGATGATATGCTTAACTCATCGGGGACCTTGTAAGTGTAGGCATGATTGACAGGAATATTAAATACAACTTCGGCATATGACATGGATGTTGGCCGGATTATATTTAAAATAAAAAGGCGGGATAACCCGCCTCAATTTAGTTATTCTTTAACTACCCAAACTTTAACAGTTGCTTCAACTTCAGTATGCAACT
>JAFGKZ010000200.1 GCA_016928315.1 Calditrichaceae bacterium | reverse complement strand
TTATAGGATAGATGAACAGTCATAGATGAATTTTGCATTAGGTTTTAATTGTGTTTTGAATAATGATTTATTAAAGGAAACATATTTGATATTTTACTAAATCCCGATACGAATGATATATACGCCCCTTATCGGGTTTATGGATGTTTATGGGTATCTGGTGCTATAGATATTTTATCCCTATGGAATTGGAAAACGGATTACACCTTTTGATTATTCAGGATTGATGAAATTTGTACTAATTATGAATGGTATTTTCTAAACATAATTTACTAACATTTCTCACTTCAGATTTATGCAGACAAATATTATAAAACATAAGGATTATGTTTGTTTTTAAATTATAACCACGATCTTTAGATCATGGAGTCTAAAATAGCGCCAGGCAGCAGGACTTTATTCCAAAAGAAAATGTTTGTTAGGAATCACATTTTTTGGAATTATGGGCTAAAGCCCGATTTAAGCGCTTGTTTTACTACCACGACCTAAAGGTCGTGGCAATGAAAAATTAAACAAGGCCGTTTCCATCGCAAATTATTTGTCCAAAATGAGGTGAGAAATGTTGGTAATTTATTTGACCGATATATGATTTTGGTTGATCCTGGATTGATGTACTCAAAAACCGGGAGAACTAAAAATATTATTGAATTATACGCACTAAAAAAATCCCGTAATTATTCACTTAAAGATGAGATAATTACGGGACTCTATTAACTTTGTAATAGTGAATTTACGGAGATATTATATCATTATTTTATATACTGGTTAATAATACTCTCATACAGTTCCTGTTTACCGCTGCGTCTTGCCGGCTCGCCTAGTTTTTCTGCCAGGGCGGCTAACTCATCCAGTTTTAATTTACCTTCTTCAAACTTTTTACCATCACCGGAATCATAGCTGGCATAGCGTTCTTTTTTCATCTTGAGGTAATCCGAATTTTTAAGGATATTATCGGCAATTATTAAACCTCGGGCTAATGTATCCATCGAACTGATATGAGCGATGAAGATATCTTCCAGATCGAGTGAACTGCGGCGCACTTTTGCGTCAAAATTCATCCCGCCTTTATTAAGGCCGCCTTCCTGTAACAATACCAGCATCAGATGGACAGCATCATATAGATTATACAAAAATTCATCGGTATCCCAGCCATTGTATGGATCACCCTGATTAATATCCAAACTGCCCAGCATACCGGCGTCGGCGGCAACCTGTACTTCGTGGGCAAAAGTATGTCCGGCCAGGGTGGCATGGTTGTTTTCGATATTGATTTTAAAATCATCGGCCAGGCCATATTTATTCAGGAAACCAATGACCGTAGCGCTGTCAAAATCGTACTGATGTTTGGTTGGTTCCATTGGCTTCGGTTCGATTAAATACGTGCCTTTAAATCCGATTTTACGACCATAGTCACGCGCCTGCTTCAGAAACATGGCCAAGTGCTCTTGCTCTCTTTTCATTTGCGTATTTAAAAGAGTATAATAACCTTCACGACCGCCCCAAAATACATAATTTTCACCGCCAAGAGCTACCGTAGCTTCAATAGCGCCTTTAACCTGGTGAGCCGCGCAGGTAAGCACATGAAAATCCGGATTGGTAGAGGCGCCGTTCGTATAGCGTCCATTTGAAAAAACATTGGCGGTTCCCCATAACAATTTAACGCCAGATTCTTCCTGCTTTTTTGCGGCCAGCTCAACCAGCTTTTTCAGATTATCCGCCGTTTCCTTAACGGTATCGCCATCCGGAGCCATATCGACATCATGAAAACAATAGAACGGAGCGCCCAACTTTGAGATAAATTCAAAGGCGGCGTCTAATTTATCTTTTGCTTTCTGCATATCATCCGAGCTTTTAAGCCAGGGTAAATTCTGGGGACCGGGACCAAATGGATCATCGCCTTCATTACAGAAGGTATGCCAATAGGCTATGGCAAACCGAAAATGATCTTTCATCGGTTTTCCGGCGACTATTTTATTTTCATCATAATATTTAAAGGCTAAAGGATTTTTTGAATCCAGCCCTTCATATTTTATTTGATTAATACCGGGAAAATACTCTTTATTCCCTATTGTTACTTTTATGGACATTCCAACTCCCTTCGCGATTTAAGAAATAATTTTATTTTAATTTTTTTAATATTCTAATTATCCTGTGAAATACATATACATTGCTACAATCAGCACAATCACTAAACCTGATGTGAAGACATCCATTTTTGTCCAACTTGCTCTTGTAGCATCTTTATCTTCTTTTGATGTTGTACTATAAGTTAATCCATTAATCTTCTCATAAGCTGGTTCATTTGTTGCGTAACTCACTGCAATCATCACGATAACACATACAATAAAAATCAGAAGACTATAGTACTGAAAGAACATATTATTCATAATCCAGAAGAATGAACCTTCTGCATAAGCAAAGTCGGTGATTAATTTTGCTGGTGTATCGATAGCCAATCTGAATAATCCCATGGCAAAACCTACGATTAAAGCGGATAGACAGCCTTTGGCATTCAATCTTTTATTGAAAACTCCCAGGAAGAATACTACAAAAATCGGCGGCGCCAGGTATGCCTGGACACCCTGCAGATAATCATACAATCCCCTTCCACCCTGAATGACGGGAATCCATAATAATCCGATGAGAACCATAATGCCAGTAGCGACCCGGCCAATCCAAACCAGTTGATGCTGACTGGCTTTCGGCCGTAATCTTGAATAAAAGTCCATAGTAAATAATGTAGAAGATGCGTTAAATACGCCTGCTAATGAACTCATCAATGCGGCTAGTAAACCAGCAACAACAAGACCACGAATGCCTATTGGCAATACATAGGCAACTAAAAGGGGAAATGCTTTTTGAGCGTTTTCCGTAATAATTTCCGTTCCACCTCCATACAATTCAGCCTGTAATGCAGGTAGCTTACCACTGGATGCCAATGCAAAAGCAATCATACCCGGGATAATGAATATCAGTACGGGTAAAAGTTTTAGAAATGCAGCGAAAATTGAACCCCGGCGAGCTTCTGTTTCATTGGGAGCGCCCAACATACGCTGGACAATATATTGATCGGTCGTCCAATACCATAATCCGATAATGGGCGCGCAAAACAACATACCCAACCAGGGATAATTATCATTAAAATACCAGGCCATTTTCCCAACTTCCTTGATCGGTGCCCAGGTACTTTCTATTCCGGCAGGCACAAGAGGTTTCCACAAGTTGAACATTTCCGATCCAGCGATAGCTCTTAGTTCGCCCCAACCACCTAAAGCTTTTAAGCCAAATATAGTTACAAGGATAGAACCGAGAATTAATATGATGGTCTGCATCGCTTCAGTATAAGCCACAGCCCGTAAACCACCTAAAATAGTATATAATCCGGTAAGAATAATAACCAATATGGAACCGACCCAGAAACTATCCATACCCATAAAACTTATATCCGGCAATAGAACGCTAAATACAATGCCGCCGGCAAAAATACCAACTGCAATTTTGGTCAATACATAAGCAATCAATGAAATACCTGATAAAACTGTGCGTGCCGCCGGAGAGAATCGTCTTTCTAAAAATTCCGGCATGGTGAATACTTTGGAACGCATGTAGAACGGAGCCATAATCCAGCCAAGTACAAGCAGACACCAGGCATGTAATTCATAATGGGCCATTGCCACACCATCTGTTGTACCCGAACCGGCTAATCCAACCAGATGTTCAGAACCAATATTGGATGCAAAAATAGATGCTCCGACAATAAACCATCCTAAATGTCTTCCGGCAAGAAAATAATCGGTTGACGTATCCTGGCGCTTTTTTATTACCCACCAGGCTAAACCTAAAATTACTAAAAAATAACCAGCAATAATAATCCAATCAACAGGGTGTAATACATTCATAACTTCACCTTTCTAATTAAAGTTATCTCTAAGGATTTATAGGCAAATGTAACTATATAACTAACATCTTTATGGATTTGAGAGCCAGGCGATAACACAAATTCTCTTACTATCAAGTGAACTGTTCCTTAACTGGATATAAACATTATTAAAAATTGTACACCTGGAAGGACTCGAACCTTCAACCAACGGATTAAGAGTCCGCTGCTCTACCAATTGAGCTACAGGTGCACTCAATTATGAGGGAATATACTTTTTTGAACAGTTTAAATCAAGAATTGAACCGTTTCAAACTAAAATAAAAAAGGCTTGATTGTTTTAGTTCCAAGCCTTCTTGTGAGCCAGGAGAGACTCGAACTCTCGACCAACGGCTTAAAAGGCCGCTGCTCTACCGACTGAGCTACTGGCTCTCTTCTTTAAAAAAGAGCGTTTAATATAATATTTAATATAAATTGAGTCAACTTAAAATAAAAAATTATGATACTTTTTGGTCAAAATATTCCTTTGTAATTTTCACAACAATACCCGACAGCCCTAAGAGTCCAATTAAATTTGGAAATGCCATCAATCCGTTAAAGAGATCTGCCAGAGTCCAAACCAAATTTAACTGAGCAATAGCGCCAACTAGAACAAATATGCCGAAAGCGCTGCGATAAAGCAGGACAATTGTTTTTAGGTCGGGATTTAAAATACTGTTTCTAATTTTAAAATAGGTGAAGATGTAAATTAATAAAAGAGCTGCGGATAAATATACACTGCCATGATCAATATGATTCACAATCCAGAATGGTATAATGATAACAATTATCAAAGCATAGGTTAAAATCAATTTTGTTTTTTGGCCAACTTCGGCAATAAACTCAACTGATTTTTCGCCATAATAACTCCATCCCAAAATTGTTGAATAAGCAAACAAAACCAATCCAATGGCTACAATCATTCCACCCGACTGTCCCGGTAAATTAACGGAGAAAGCAGCTGAAGTCAGTTGTGCACCGTTTAAACCCTCACCTAAAAGGCCGGAAAGTAAAATTGCAAAACCGGTTAGCGTACAGATGATAATCGTATCAATAAAGGTCTGAGTCATGGAGACCAGAGCCTGTGCTACAGGATGTTTTGTTTTTGCAGCCGCCGCGGCGATTGGCGAGCTGCCCAGCCCGGATTCATTAGAAAATACCCCTCGTGCAACGCCTTCGCGCATGGCCATCATCATCGCTGAACCCAAAAATCCGCCAGCGGCGGCATCAAAATTAAAAGCCTCTTTTAAAATAAGCATAAAAACAGCCGGGACGGTCTCTATTTTTATAATGAGGATAATCAGCGCGCTGATGAAATAGAATACAATCATAACGGGCACCAGAATACCGGTCACCCGTCCAATACTTTTAATACCGCCAACAATAACTAACAGCGTCAGCAGCATTAAGATGATTCCCGTCCAAATATGAGGTATGTTGAAATTTTCACTCAGCGCTTCAGCGACAGAATTTGATTGCACCATATTACCAATACCAAAAGCGGCAACGGCGGCAAAAATGGCAAACAACACACCCAGCCAGCGTTGTCCCAATCCTTTATGTAAATAATACATAGGCCCGCCGCTCATCGCACCGGTTTCATCCACTTCCCTGTATTTTACCGCTAACACTGCTTCACTGTATTTGGTAGCCATGCCAAACAAACCGGTGATCCACATCCAGAACAATGCGCCCGGACCGCCAGCAACCAGAGCCGTGGCGACGCCGGCAATATTACCTGTGCCTACGGTTGCCGACAGGGCGGTCATTAAAGCCTGAAAGTGGGAAATATCGCCAGGTTGATCGTCCAGTTCTTTGCGCTTGATTAAACCCAAATAAAGAGCATGTAACAGTTTTGCTACCTGTAATCCTTTTAACCGAACCGTAAGAAAGATGCCCGTACCAACCAGCAAAATTAGAAGAGGAAAACCCCAAATAATATCACGAAACTGAGATAAAATAATCAGAATTTGATCAAACATAATAAGTTACCCTTTGTTCGCTGTGTTTGATTGTATCTATTTCAATTTACTGTCATACATAACCGCTTCCAGCACAGCTCCGGCGAGGCAAAAACTATCCCGGGATAAAAAATGGCCGGACAATCCGGAATGGCTCACGTCAATTTCGGCAAATACAGTTCCGGCTGATATAATTACACCGCTGTTCAGAACACCGCTAATTCTGCCCAGAAAAGGTGACAGAATTGGAATATCATCTACTTTACCTATTTCTTCTTTTTCATGAATCAATTCGTCAATTGATTTACTGGATTGAAACACACCTTCGAGCGGCGCTTTAATTTGCTGATACTTTTCTTTTTTGTTTAAAGAAATATCAGATGTAGTATTTAACAGCGCATCATTTGCATAAAAAACCCGGCCAAAATTTGCTCCGGAATTACAGATTGTATATGCATAGCTATCCGGTTTTTTTTCACTGGCGAAACCAATCAGGCTAGTTTCTTCAGGCAGTGCATGTATTATTTTTTTATATAAAACAGGTTCGCAAACGATACAATAATTTATATTCGAATGGTTCAGATATACCTTATCTGATTCGGTTAAAACCGGGATTTCACGATTTAAAACGGCAAATTGAATAAAGTTTGTAACGGTTGAACCGGAATTCAGGGCATCTTCCTCTAATACCTGTGCGTATGTTTTTGCTGTAATAGCATCAATTGTCTTGGAACCGGAAAATACAGCGTTGCTGAACGACCTGGCATGATAAATATCGAGCGGACAGTCTTTTTCGATAATGATAACGTGTAATCCGGAACGGAATAATCTTAAAGCGCAGGCTGTACCTAAATCGCTGGCCCCAACAATAAGTACTGTTAAATGCGGCACTATATTGCCTTCACCTGGTATGCGTTGGAATTACCGATAAGCATATGGCAATTCATTTTTAATTTCAGATTTCTGGCAATCGATCGGATGACATTTTCATCAAACATACCTTTAATCTGATCAATGAAACATATTTTATTTTGCACATCATCCATTTCTAAAAAACAGGGGCATGTTTGTTTTATAAGTGAACACACTTTGTCTAAAACCTGTTCGTTAATTGTTTTGGATTTAAGCTCTTTTATTTTTGAAATTTGCGGAAGATTTTCTTGCAGCAAATTATAATTGATTGAGCATATCATTTGAGATGCGCTAATGATTGCATTTGTTTTTAAACTTATTTTACTCTCAGAATTAACATTAAAATAAAGAATCTTTTTTTCTGCTAAATTCCCGGCAAATTGATTAATATCTTTTTTTGAAAATGGATAAAGCTGATCATTTTTAACTTTGCTAGCCAGATATATCTTTGCCGGCTCATCCTTGTCAATTATTTGATTGACTATGGACAAATCATCACAAACCAGCACTTTACCCTCAAGCGGATAGATCATCGGTTTGTCTGACAGAATTAACGCGTGATTTTTCATTTTAATGGTTTCAACAGCCAGCGCATTTAATAATGATGTACGAAGACGATCACCAAAAACAGTGATAATTGATTTATTGTACGGATTAAATTGATTATAAAAATGTTTACTCATAAATAATTATTTCTGTGGCATCAGGGGAACGCCAAACGCCCTGAACTTTTGATCAAAAGTAAATAATACATCCACGCGCTTTCGTTTAATGGATTCATGAATAAAGTAATGCTGTAAATTCAGATCGATATCTTTGGATTTTAAAAAATTATTCAGGGCGGCCCGCCTGACCCGTCTCGAGATCCAATCCATTCTTAAATTAACAGTAAGAATGCTCTCATCAACTGTATTTAAAAACTGCCTGGCAGCCGTTGCACTTTTATTTTTTTTAAGCCATTGCAGTGCATCATCTATAGCCAGATTGTTGGTTACAATTTTAGCGTCTTTTTCGAGTAAGGATTTGAAATATTCTTTTGATTGCACGTGATTTTCATTGGTCTGATCTGTGATGGCGATCCAGGCGCTGCCATCGATGAAACAAGTCATAATTTTCATTATTTCTAATCGACCTCCCCAATGGTAAGCAGTTTAAGCAACGGATTTTTAGATATTTTAATATCAAATCTTTTTGAGCGAATACGCTTAACCAGAACCTCAACTTTATCACCTTCATTTAACTGAAGCTTCTTAATCATTTCGGAAGGTATCTCAATTTTATTTTTATCGCTCAGTTCACAAATAAATGTCCCGCTAAGCATAGTTTACTCCTTTAAATACCAATTGATAAAATCGACTGTATCAAACACGCTGTCTTCGCAAATAACTTTATGAACAAACTCTATCGGCACTTTTTCGTAATACACATTTTCAATACCAATTTTTTTTCTGTTTCCATTATATACTTCTTGTGTATTCTGGCTTAAAAATTTGACAATGCGTTCGCTTTCCAAAAGAATTTTTGTTGTATCCGCAGCCAGGTACACCGGTATATTATAATATTTTGCTATCAAACACAACGCTAAAGTACCGGCTTTATTTACAAAGCCATTATCATATATCCGATCTGCCCCAACCAAAACAAGGTTCATTTCCGGCATAAACACACCTATCTGACTATCCGATATAATGGTGGTTTTTATGCCCATTTTATCCAGTGTTTCCGCTAATTGAATGCCTTCATCCGGTGGATGGCTTTTACAACAATAAACCTCAAATTTTCTTTTGTGGTTATATGCCGTTTCAAATATTCTTCTAACCAGTGTGCTGTTGCTTAGTGTCATTATTTTATTTGTCGGCGCAATAATTTTAGAGCCAGTATTTCCAATTTTTTGCACCCGCGCATTTATTTCCTGTTCAATTGATACTATCTTTTTCTCGACCGCCTTAATTATTTGCTCTGTTTCTTTTTCCGATTTAACCAAACGTTTAAAATAAATCAGGATGGTGTTTGTACTCTTTCGAAGTAACACCATGTTTGGCTGTTTTCGCATAATTCTTTTTGCCACATCTTGAAACAGGTCAAAAATCTCTTCTAACGTTTTGGAAGTCGATAACATGTCGTTCAGATAGTCACGATACAGTTTAAGCACATTTTGCGTTAAAATAACAGACCCTGACTGGTTGTCATTTAGGATACTATCAAGACTAAACATAGTTTACCTTAAACTTTCATTAATCCATTTTAAATAGGATTCATTTCCACTACCGATTTTTATTGAAATTATTTCCGGTACATCATACGTATGAAATGAATTTATCGTATTTTCGATTGATTTAAAATTAATTTCTGTAGATTTAATCATAAGCAGCTGTTCTTCGGATTCCTCAACGTTTCCTTCCCACCTATAAATTGATTTAATACCGGGGATTATATTACAGCAGGCGGCTATTTTTTTATGAATACATTCTGCAGCAATTTTATGGGATATTTCATAAGAGGGCGTTGTGCAAAAAACAATAATATACGAATCCATATACTATCATAAATTCTTATATAAATTTTTGAAAAAAGATTTGTAACACGGAATGCGATAAGTTAATAAATTTAGATGTTACAATGCAAGACGATAAATAGACTAATGGGATCGTTATTGATCAGTAAATCAGGAAACGAATTTAGTGAGAAAATAGTTGTGGATATATAGATTTTCTGTCAATTCAGGATGAAAAGTAGCCACCAAAATATTTTTATTGGCGGCCATTACAATATCATCGCCATAATAAGCCAAGGGCTGAACGTCCGGACTAACCTTTACAATTTTTGGCGCGCGGATGAACACGCCTTCAAACCTGGCAGGAGCACCATTTATTTTCAATTCGATATCAGCCACAAAAGAATCAATTTGTCTGCCATAAGCATTCCGGCTTACTTCGAGATCGATTAATTTAAGCGGTTCAAAGTTAAGCCCGTCCGTTTTTGCTGCCAGAATTATTAATCCCGCACAGGTTCCCATAATTGCTTTTTCCCGGCCAAATTCCATAAGAGGCTTTCTTAATCCCAATTTGTCAATCAGGTTAAGAAAAGTAGTAGATTCTCCACCGGGTATTATAAGGGCGTCGCATTTTTTCAGAGCGGTTATATCACGAACGAATAGGGTATCATATTTTAATTTTCGAATAACTTCAGCATGCTTTGCGTAATCACCTTGCAGCGCCAGTACACCAATTGTTTTACTCAATTACCATCCCCGTTTATTCAGCAGTTCAGCTTCGGGAATTTGCCCCATTTCCAATCCGGCCATCGCTTCACCCAATTTTTCACTGGCTTTGGCTACTTTATCAGGATCATCATAATAAGTGGTTGCCATTACAATAGCTTTAGCTCGTTCTTCCGGATCCGCTGATTTAAAAATACCTGAACCGACAAAATTAGTCTCAGCGCCAAGCTGCATCATTAAGGCGGCGTCTGCCGGTGTGGCGATGCCTCCCGCTGAAAAATTTGGTACAGGTAATTTACCATGTTCTTTGACGTACTGAACCAGTTCAAAAGGCGCGCCTAAATCCTTGGCATATTTCATTAATTCATCATTAGCCAGTGTTTGTACTCTTTTCATTTCAGATTGTACCGAACGCATATGACGTACAGCTTCAACAATATTACCTGAACCTGCTTCGCCTTTAGTTCGGATCATTGCAGCGCCTTCGCCGATTCTGCGCAGGGCTTCTCCCAAATCGCGGCAGCCGCAGACAAACGGTACTTTAAAATCGTGCTTCCAGATATGATTATGTTCATCAGCGGGAGTAAGCACTTCACTCTCGTCTATAAAATCAACACCGACCGCTTCCAGTATTTGGGCTTCAGCGAAATGACCGATTCTGCATTTTGCCATTACAGGGATTGATACGGCATCCTGTATTTGTTTGATCATGGTTGGATTGGACATTCTGGCCACACCGCCATCGGCACGGATATCAGCTGGAATACGTTCCAAAGCCATTACGGCAACAGCGCCGGCGTCTTCGGCAATTTTAGCCTGTTCTGCGTTGGTCACATCCATAATCACGCCACCTTTTAACATTTCAGCCAGACCAACCTTTAATAAAAACTCTTTATTTAACATTAAATACATCTCCTTTTGTTCGCAGCAAATATATTTTTATAGACTGTCCGTGTCAAGATTGCAAATAATTTTTACCTTCTGATTTTAATTTATCCGCAATGCGCTTAAACGTCTCTGGAATCTGTCTAACAAAACCATGCAGTACAATGCTGGATGTATTCTGATACGAAAGCGGCCCCGCAAAAAATAAATTGGGATATTGAATGCTTTCTCCTGACATACTTACTTCGGGATAATTACTTTTATTAACGCGTAATTTAAAATTCTTTAGCATACTGATGTGTCCATTATAGCCTGTTGCAAATATGATCTTATTGACATCCAGTTTCCAGTCTTTAAAATAAATGCGGTTATCTTCAATTTTCTGGATTTCCTGGTAAGCCCGGTATCTGATAATATCCATTTTAATTAATTCTTTCAGGTAGCTTTCAGAAATTCCACGAATATGATATAATTTTTGTGTATCAGCAAAATATTGCAAATCCTTCCGGCTGACCAGATAAACCATGGCCGTGCTTGTTAAATCGATAGCAATTTCAGCAGCGCTGTTTCCCGCTCCGACAACCAGTATGCTCTGCCCGATGAAATCGTTTGCCGACTGGTAATAATGCGAGTGCATTACATTGGGATTATCATTAATCCCATTAATGGGGGGAATAAAGGGATTGCCAAAAATTCCGGAAGCCATCACTAAAATTGGCGCCTGGTATACATTCTTATGCTGATCAGACAATATAAATTCATCACCGTTATAACTGATTTCTGACACTTTGGTATTTGTTTTTATATTAAAACTAAAATGTTCATTAAACTTATCCAGATAATCACAGAACTCTTTGGAAGTACAATAGGGTCTTTTTACACTTAGTTTCCAAATTGGAAATTTAGAGGATAAACTTGTCCAGTCGCGCTGCGGGTGACAGGGAGAAAGCAGCGGCATATCAGGCCGCAGCGTCTTCCAGGCATGGCCAACTTCGCCTTGTTCAAACACCAGGTAATCGATATTATGTTTCTGTGCTTCTTCTGCACATTTTAGTCCTGCCGGCCCTCCGCCGACAATAAGTACTTCTTTTGATATTGTTTCAGGCATTTGCAATCCTATTTAAATTATTAAATATGCTGATTCAGGAAATAACCATACATTAAACCTTGTTAAGCTTGGAAAGTTCTGATGCCAGGAAAGCGACTATGAAATACGTTTTTAATTCTATTTTAAAATCTGATACAAATAAATTAAATGATATATCTACACTTCTTTATCATGCTGTTTTTCATCCATTATCCGGCACGCTTCCATAATTACATTCATAGTGGAATTTTCAATATTGCGTTCACTATCATAATCGGTAATCTGAAAATTAAATGTACCGACATTTTCCGATACAAGGTCATAAACCGCCTGTTCCCCTTTTTTATCGTTTGTTTCTGCGGCAAAAAGTTGGCCATCCTTCAAATAAATATTGCCTTTTACAGCCGATTTAATCTCAAGGATTCCGGTTTTCTTATTCAGATTTAGCATTTGAACCAGTTCAACAATAGATAGCTCATTGAGGTTACCGGAAAAGCCTTTCTGTTTATCGCTTTTGTCGCCCATATCTTTGAGGTTTTTAGTACGCGCAAGCAGATCTTCTACCCTTTGAAGTAATTCTTTACGGTCGATTGGTTTATTCAGATATTCATCAGCGCCGGCCCGAAACCCGCGTATTTCCATTTCCGCATCTTCAAACGAGGTTAAAAAGATAAATGGCACCAGTGGTATTTTAGAATTTTCCCGAATCATCCAGCATAATTCGATACCGTCCATTTGAGGCATCATGATATCCGAAATAATTAAATCGGGTTTTTCCTTATTGGCAATATCAAAAGCAACTTCGCCATTTTCGGCTTCGATAATTTCATATCCTGCCGGAGCCTTTGAAAGGCTGATGTTCAATAATCGCAGCACGTTAGGATTATCGTCAACAATTAATATTTTACCGGCCATTTATTTCTCCACATCCTTAAAAATTTATCAATTCTAAAATCTTGCTTACTTAACTTTGTAAAACGCCATAGGCTATTGTTATATCATCTCCGGTTGAACGTGATTTTTTAAATGCCTCTTCCGCACAATTTAATAGTTCAGAATCTTCCCTTACAATCTCACCTTCAAATGGATAAGTAGCAGCGCCCAGATTTATACCAATATTTTGAAAATCGCTGATTTTTCGTTTTGGATATTTAATCGTTTCAATTAAATCATCATCAAAATAATTGACATTACTCAACGTAACGCGAATGCGTTCTGCTTCAAAATAGCAGCCCTGTGCATCGGTCTGCGGCAGAATAATATAAAAACGGTCATTATCGGACCTGGCTAACACATCGGATACCCGCGTTTTATTCAACAGGGCATTGGCCATTTTCATGATAATATAATTCCCGATTTGATGGCCAAAAACCTCATTAATTTTTTCCAAATTTCGGAATCCAACAATCACAATGGACAATTCGTTTTCATGACGCTTGGCTCGGAGAAATTCTTCTTTTAAGCGTTTTTGAAAAAAATTAAAATTATACAATCCGGTAACATTATCTATAAAAGTACTATCATCATTAACTTTAGATCGTTCCAGCAAATTAGCCAATTCATCAACAATTTTTTTATTTTTTGTATTTAGTTTTTCGTTTTTATTACGCAGCATGCGCATCATATTATGACGCTGCAGAATTTTATTGCAGCGGGTAACAAGCTCTTTGGAATTAAAAGGTTTTAAGATATAGTCGTCTGCGCCCAGTTCGAAACCGGTAATTCTATCCTTTACATCAATATAATTAGCCGTTAAAAATATCACCGGGATATCTTTTGTTTTAGATTTCCCTTTTAAGGATTTACATGCTTCAAACCCATCCATAACGGGCATCATGCCATCCAGCACCACCAGATCGGGCATTTGTTTTTCTGCCGCTTCAACCGCTTCTTTTCCGTCATTGGCTTTTACAACATCAAATTGGTAAAATGTAAAAATCTGTTCCAATGTTTCAAGCATTTCCGCATTATCATCGGCAATCAGAACTGTCGGCATTTCTCCACCTATGTAAAACTAACAAGTATATATTTAATACCGGTTAGAATAATGATTATCAATAATATAACATTTAAAGTACTAATTCACAACGAATTTAAGAAAAGATGCCATAGCTGCAAAGTCCGGTAATACCCGCAAATTCGAGCTGAATTTATACCAGTACAAAATGCTATCAGACATTGTTTAACGGCTTATTCTAAGAAATATGTTCTTTATAAGCTGCTGCATCCATCAGTTGTGATAATTCATCCGGATTCGAAAGCCTGATCTTGACCATCCAACCGGCGCCATAGGCATCCTGATTTACTTTTTCCGGCTCATCCTGAATGGCTTCATTTATCTCGATAACTTCTCCGGATACGGGGCTGAAAATATCAGCTACTGCTTTAACCGCTTCAATGGATCCAAAGGCTTCATTCATCGAAACTTCAGCGCCTTCTTCCGGTAATTCCACATAGACCACATCGCCTAATTCACCCTGAGCATAATCTGTAATTCCAACCGTAGCTGTGTCTCCATCTACCTTAATCCATTCATGATCTTTAGTGTACTTTAAATCAGATGGAATATTCATTGCTCCTCCATAACAAAAAATTTAATCATTTATTAATGAAATACGATCAAGAAAACCCGTATCAAAATCGCCTTTAATAAATTCCTGTCGCCGGATAAGTTTTTGATGAAATGGAATCGTTGTTTTTACACCCTCGATAATAAACTCATCCAGCGCCCGTGATAATCTAAGAATCGCTTCTTCACGATTTTTACCGTAGGCAATCAATTTAGCTACAAGCGAATCATAAAATGGTGGAATACGATAACGCTGATAGGCGTGAGAATCGACGCGAATGCCAGGCCCGCCGGGCAGATGAAAACTGGTAATATCTCCCGGACTGGGCATAAAATTACGTGACCAGTCTTCGGCATTAATCCGGCATTCAATGGCATGACCGTTGAGCTTGATATCTTTTTGTTTGTAACCAAGCACTTCACCGGCTGCAACACGGATCTGATCTTTTAACAAATCGCGATTATAAACCATTTCAGTAACAGGATGTTCAACCTGAATTCTGGTGTTCATTTCCATAAAGTAAAAGTTACCGTCTTTATCCAAAAGAAATTCAATGGTCCCTGCGCCTTCATAATTGACGCCAAGGGCTCCGTTGACGGCAATTTCTCCGATATGTCTGCGCATCTCGCCTGTTACGGCCACCGAAGGCGCTTCTTCTATCAGTTTTTGATGCCGGCGCTGAATACTGCATTCACGCTCGCCAAAATGAACAACGTTACCTTTTTGATCGGCCATAATCTGAACTTCAATATGACGGGGATCTTGAATGTATTTTTCAAGATACAGATTAGGATCGCCAAAAGCTCCCTGGGCTTCTGCCTGGGCCATTTGATAACTGCCCACAAATTCTTCCATAGAATTTACGATGCGCATTCCGCGTCCGCCGCCTCCGGATACCGCTTTTAAAATAACCGGAAAACCAATATCTTTTAGTAATGCTTTGCCATGATCGATACTATTTAGAATACCATCGCTGCCGGGCACCACAGGTACGCCAGCTTTTATCATCAGTTCTTTGGCCTTCGATTTATTACCCATCATGCGGATTGTTTCGGCTTGGGGTCCGATAAACTTCATGCCGTTGGATGTACACATCTCCGCGAATTCAGCATTCTCAGCTAAAAATCCATAACCTGGATGGATCGCTTCCGCACCGGAAATATCCGCTGCAGTTAGAATACGTACGGTATTTAAATAACTTTGCGCACCAGGCGCTGGTCCAATACAGATTGCTTCGTCTGCGAACCGAACATGCAAAGAATCCGTATCCGCTTCTGAATGAACGGCAACCGTCTCAACACCCAATTCTTTACAAGCGCGTATGATACGTAACGCAATTTCACCTCTATTTGCAATCAGTATTTTACTAAACAAACAGCCTCCTATTACTTCTCAAATTCATCAACAACCAGGAATACAATCAACAATAAACTCCGCAGTTTTAAAATACCATTATATACTAACTGATGGTTTTTCAGACATCTGACCAGAATGATTCTACGAGTTAATAATCACACCAACCCTGATATCAAGATTTTTCTATTAAAAATAGTGGTTGGTTATATTCAACCGGCTGGGCATTTTCAATTAAAATCTCAACTATTTTTCCGCCAATTTCAGCTTCAATTTCATTCATCAATTTCATGGCTTCAACAATACAAAGGGTTTGCCCAACTGAAACGGATTGTCCAATTTCCACATAGGGATCGGCATCCGGCGATGGCGCTCTATAAAAAGTGCCAACCATGGGCGAACGCACTTCGACAACATTATCGCGGACAGCGCTGGCCGGTTCGTCTTCCGCAACCGCTGCCGGGGCATTAACAACTACCGGCGGACTTGCGGGTGGATGAACAACCGGTGGTGAAACCGGAGCGGCAATAACCTGAACATCGCCAACCGGGGCATTATTGGCAGTTGAATTTTTCGATATCTTTACCTTGGTATCGCCTTCTTCCAGTTCAAATTCGCTTATATTTGATGATTCTACTATTTTTATGATCTGTCGAATATCTTTAAGATCCATTCTTCCTCCAGTTATTATTCGGCTGCAAGATTAAAGAGTTTCGATAAAAGCTCCGGCATCTTATCTTGTACTTTACTTTTATGCATCACTGCTTCAATTGTATGCTTTCCAATTCGGCTGAAATTTAGGTTTTTTATGTCTTCATCGCAATAAATTATAACGGGTACATCTTCCTGTGAATGGCCGGCCTGCCAGATCATATCCAATACTTTTTCCGCCTGTGCATAATCAATAAGTAAAAAATTAGGCGTATACTGAGTCATAAGCCGGATAGTGAACTCATCTGATCCAACCACTTTACTATCCACCTGTAATTGCTTTAGAATACGGCTGGCCAACAATCGGGCGATACGGCTGTTATCAATAATCAAACATTTTAACTTGTCGCCCGTCCGGCTATCCTGTTTCTTTATTTCATCATTAAATTTTGATGCTTCCAGTAAAAGACTGGTAATGCTGGCTTGAATTTTTTCTGCCTTTACATCGGATTTATCCGAAAATCGGAACGTTAAATTCGGATTGCAGGCCAGCTGTAAAAACGCATCTTCTTTTATGGTATCGCCATAGGTTGCCGATACAACCATACCATCTTTAACTGCAATCTCACCAACTTTAATGCGGCGGTGATCATAGAAATGGAAATAACCGTTGCGTTTGCCCTGCTCTTTTTCCTGTGCCTCGGAAAAAAAGTATTTACTGGATGTTAGTGTATTTTGAAAAGAAGATTCACGGATTCGAAGCTTTATCCGGGCATAGGTTTCTTCTATTTCTGCAGGCAGATGCAGAACATCGACGGTTCCATTGTTAAAAAACATTAAAGTGGATTCTACAAAATCTTCAGTCGTTGTCATTCCGATGAGCGGCACCTCTGATGTGTATTCATCTTCCAGCAAGCCATGTAACAGCTCATCCACTTTTTTCTCTTTGAGATTATCGGCTACCAGAATCGTGGAAGGCTTAGCGCCTTCTGCTTTTTTTTTCAGTTCGAACAAACTATTTGCCAGTTCGATATTAACCGAGACACTCTTTAGGTCTTTAATTAGATTATCGATATAATTATTTGGCGCGCCGAGAATATAAACTTTTTCCATTTAATATTCTTTTCTCATTTGTTTAATTCTAGTTAATTCATCAATTACAATATCTATTTTTTCATCACCAAGCAGCGTTGTATTAATGCGGGCATGTTTTAATTTCAGCATATCAATGGAAGCTGTCAAATGCGCTTCTTTATGATATCCAGCTTTGGCTACGGTATTTCCCGAAGGGTCGATAATCTCTGAACCGCCCCAGAACATTAGTCCGTCTTCAGTACCAATACGATTTGCGAACACCAAATAAGACGTTGTGCTGATAGCCAATGATCGGTTGATTGCCTCCCAGACACGCACATTTTCCGGTTTTATATCGTCATTAATACCCCGGGCAATACCGGCGGCGCCTACAAATATAATAGAAGCGCCGTCTTGCGCTAGAATTACGCCGGAGGTAGGATGCCACATATCCTCGCAAATCAGTATACCAAAACGGCCAAATTTGGAATTAAAAGCCCGGAATCGGTTACCTGCCGAAAAATAGCGTTTCTCCTCGAACAAGCCATAGGTAGGCAGATACACTTTGCGATGTTTTGATTTAAGTATGCCATCTTCAAAAAACATCATTGTATTATTAATTTCAAACCGTTTATCCAGCTCCGCCATTCCAAAAATAATGGAAATTTTTTCACTTAATTTTTTTAATGGATCCAATTTAGAGTCATCATCAACGAGGGCGACATCATATACGGCGTCTTTTAATGAATATCCGGTAATGGATAATTCCGGAAATAATATAATATCAGCGTTTTGGGTAATCGCTTTCTCAATTTCTTCGATGTGCTTGGCGATATTTTTATCGATATCAGCCAAAACTGCATCGGTTTGAACAATACTAATTTTTAATTTTTGATTTTTATTTTGATTCATCGGTATATGACGTTCATCCTAATTATTGATTCCCTTAACCGGGGCCGGAAATCGGCCGCCACGGTTAATAAATATATTATTACTCAATTGTGAACAACCCATAATCGGCGCCATACCCAACAACCCCCCGTAATTCACCGATTCACCAACATCTTTGCCGGGAACCGGAATAATGCGAACGGCTGTCGTTTTATTATTGGAAATGCCAATGGCGCACTCATCGGCAATAATGCCTGAAATGATTTCAGCTGATGTTTTGCCGGGGATCGCAATCATATCCAGTCCTACGCTGCACACACTGGTCATAGCCTCCAGTTTTTCTATAGAAATATTCCCCCGCTCTGCAGCGCGGATCATACCTTCATCTTCCGAAACCGGAATAAAAGCGCCGCTCATGCCCCCCACATACGAAGAAGCCATCATTCCGCCGCGTTTTACCGAATCATTCAACAAAGCCAGAGCAGCGGTAGTGCCGGCTGCGCCCACATCTTCCAGCCCAATCGCTTTAAGAATATCCGCAACGCTGTCACCTGGAACCGGGGTTGGCGCCAACGAAATATCTACAATACCAAATTGAACATTTTGCATTTCCGCTACTTTTTTACCCAGATATTCGCCGGCACGCGTTATTTTAAATGCCATCCGCCGAATATGATCACTGAGAGTAGAAATATCAAGCGTATCCGGTATTTCCCTTATTGTTCTTAAAATAACTCCCGGCCCGCTGATGCCAACATTAATGACTACATCCGGTTCGGATACGCCATGAAAAGCGCCGGCAATAAAAGGATTATCTTCGGGAACATTGGCAAATACCACCAGTTTTGCACAGCCAATGGCATCTTTATCTCCGGTTAATTGCGCTGTCTGCTTAATAACTTCGCCCATTAATTTAACCGCATCCATATTAATACCCGCTTTGGTTGTGGCCACATTTACGGATGAACATATATGCTGTGTGCTGGCGAGAGCGTCCGGAACGGCATGCATCATATTTTGTTCGCCGGGTGTAGCGCCTTTTTGAACCAGCGCGGAAAATCCTCCAAGAAAATCGATGCCCAGTTCATGTGCTGCTTTATCCAATGTCTGGGCAATTTCAATAAAATCTTCTTTGTGATAGGCATCCGCAATCAGGGAAATCGGCGTTACGGCTATACGTTTATTGGCAATGGAAATACCATAATCCGATTCGATTTTTTTGGCGACCATCACATGTTCAGCGGCAACGCGCATAATTTTTTCATAAATATTTTTTTTAAGCTTATTGAGATCATCGCTGCAACAGTCTTTAAGACTAATACCCATTGTAACCGTTCGGATATCAAAATGCTCGACCTCGGTCATCCGGATAGTTTCTAAGATTTCCTCAATAGCTATCGGCATATTTACACCCGGTGCATAGCGTTAAAAATTTCTTCGTGTTGAATAACAACTTTTAAGTCCAGTTCTTCGCCCACGCGGGTCACATCGGTTTTGATTGTATCAAAATCAACCGGACTCTCATTAATGTCAACCAGAATCATTATCGTAAAAAATTCCTGTAATAGTTTTTGCGTCAGATCCAGGATATTACATTTGTGTCTCGCTAAAATTCCCGTTAATCCCGCTAAAATACCAACCCGATTTTTTCCAAAAGCCGTAACAATAATTCGATTGCCGGATTGCTGCAACGCGGCTTTTTTTAAGGGGCTGGTATCAATAACATGCGAACCAGCTTTATATTGGATTCGGTCAATGGCTTCTTTAACTACATTTTCAACCAGCTCTGGTGTAGCGCTGGAACCCAGTTGTTTAACTGTTTCTTCTGTTAACTTGCGAATATCTTTTTCATCTAAATGATTCATAATTTTATCCAAATTACATTATTGTAAATTGTCAAAAAAACCCTGTACAAATTATTGCTAAGTTTCCGGACTTTCGTTCTCAGGGATATCCATTCGATCAACAATACCAACCACAGCGGCTTCTATACTCAGTTTGGTTGGATTTGCGGGGCAGATCGCCTGACGAGCTGCATGTCCATAAGCGCAAATTACCGTTTCGCCGACGCCGGCGCCTAATACATCTGCTGCAACTACGATATCTGAAAAGGGTTTATGCTTTAAATTGATCGGGTTTATAATGAGAAAACGCAAATTTTCCAGATTATCCGTCTTTTTTGTAGACCAGACAGTGCCAACAACTTTGCCTAAAAACAATTTGTACCGCCCTCTCAACTCAATAAAGTTTATATGTTTTCCATAATTGCAAGAAATAAAAATCTACTATTTTTTAATTTTCATTGCAAATGACAACAACTTAATCAATATACTGAAAGAATGGAGTAAACTCACCTGTAAAGTTTATTTTGTTCGATATAATTATAGACATCCGGAAGAAGGAAACTTCGGTAAGGCTGATCATTTTTTATCTGTTTACGAATTTGTGATGACGAGATATCTATCAGCGGACTATCCACATACTCGAACTTATCAAATTCGTCTACAAACTCACCTTTACGATTAAAAACTACGACGACTGCCAGTTTTAAAATCTCATCCGCCTCTTTCCAATAATCAAATTCCTTGATGTTATCAGCGCCAATCAGATAGTACAGTTTACAACCCGGAAATTGCTTCTTAAAGAAACGGATAGTATCAACGCTGTAAGAAATTTCTTTTTTTTCAATTTCATAACGGCAGATTTTAAATTTAGAAAAACCGGCAAGCGCCAATTCAAGCATTTTTACCCGGTGTGTAGAATTTAATATATCGCTGCGTTTGGCAAAGGGATGGATATAATTGGGGATAAAGTGTATTTCATCAAGCCCAAGTTTAAACTGCATCCATTCAGCAACAATAGTATGCCCCAAATGGACAGGATCAAATGTTCCTCCAAAGAGACCGATTCTCTTTTTCTGGCCCAATTTAATTCTCTGTGGTTTTAAATTCTTCCGGCAGTGAGGCTAAAAATTCGTCTGCTTCCTTGGCTAAGTCGCTTTGAGGAAACAGCTCTTTAAATTTGACATAATCTGCTTTAACCGACTCAAAATCCTTTAAGTCTTTATGCACTTTCATTTTGCCGATCAGCGCATCATCGGCAAACGATGTATCGTAATACTCATCAATAACAATAGAGTAATAAATTATGGCCGCGTTAAACTCCCGCATTTTTCGGTAATTATCTGCATTTTTATATTGCTTTTCAGCCAGCTTTTCCCGGCATTCCAATATTCTTTTTTCTGCGGACTCTTTTAATTCATGCGTGGGGTAGTCTTCGATAAAATTCTGGAATTCACGCATGGCTTTCTCTGTATAATTCTGATCCAGGGCGGGTCTCGGTGATATCTGGTAATAACTCTCGGCAAGTTTATACTGGGCTTCTTTCACCAGCGGACTTCGGCTCATATAATTGATCAGTTTTTCAAATTCCGCAGCGGCAATAATATATTCATCCATATTAAAATGGCACTCGGCAAGATAGAACTGGGCACTATCTGCAACCGTACTGCCGGCATATCTTAAAACTACCACGGTAAATTCATTTGACGCTTCGTAATAATCTTCATCATCAAATTTGTCTTTTGCATATTTAAAGTATTGGGAAGCTGTCCAATCCGGCTGAGGCTTATTCCCGGCACAACTCACAAATAAAATAATCGCAAACAGGTAAAATAGATATTTATACAACTTTAGTCTCCTAATCCTATATTCACTTCAGGTTTCACATCATTTATTATTCCATTTAAATGATTTTTAAAATTAATGAAGCATCTAACGAGTCAAATCCAACTTAGTTCAATTGTAATTAAAACCGCATGGTAAATAATAATAACACTATTCCAGCAACGGATGCTATCACTATCCCCGGCTCAATATATTTTGTCCAGTTCGATGCACGCATCATTTTACCATGACAAAATTCATATTTACTATTTTCAATCAAATTCAAATCCGATGTCTTCACGATATCCTTGTAAATGGACTTGCACCGGATCAATCCGGCTACATCCAATAGCTCATTATTAATTACAAAACCTTCTGCAGTAAAAATTATCCTTCTTTTAATATTACTGCTAAAACCCAGCATGCCTTTCTTGGTTTCCTCGTATTCCGTCACCACATCAAAATTTTCAAAGACAACTTTAGAGGCTGCCGAATCCAAGCTAACCGTGATCTTTTTCTTGGTAAAATACTGTGCAAACTGGTTCAGCAGGTAAGATTTTACTTCCCGATCGTTAGAATTGATTTCAATTGCCACAGTAGTCAGACTATCTGGCAACTTAATCGCAATAGAGTCCAGTAATTCAATTGTTTTAAATTCAACAATCTGTTCATTGGTATGTATCTGGCTAAATACATTTACACATAAAAACAGACTGACAAAGAATACGGTAAATCGCAAAATCACGGCCGCAAAATTAGAGAGTTAAAAGTTTTATTGCAAGTATTTGTCAGATTAATCCCACCTGGCAGATATAAATAGATCATACCTGTCCGACAATATACCTGGTGTGCATCGATCCAATTTCTCAAATATATACTTCTTTCTTATCTTTAGCTGATTGGTATAAAGCATTCAGTATACGCATTACGTAAACCGCATCTTTAGCCGGCGATAAATTTTCTTCCTCTTCCCGGATAACCTTATAAAAATGTTTAATCTCCGCTTCATAAGCTTTTTTATACCGGTCCGGCATCTTTTCGGCCAAGATAGGCGTAACATTAACCAGGTTGCCATGCAGTTCTTTCTGGATACGAAGGGGATTTAAATAAGCTGATCCTTTTTTACCGAACAAATGGGTATAGATCATATCATTTTCCATGTGCATCCGCCAGCTTATTTCTATAGTAATAGATGTATGTGCTTCTGTCTCGATAACTGCCAAGGCGGCTTCTTCCACTTCCGCTTTTGGATCGATTGTATAGTCATACATCCTTACGGATCGTATTTTTGGTAAACCCAGAAGAAACAAAGCTAAATCTATAAGTTGGCTGCCGATATCCAAAAGCACGCCACCGCCGGCATTATCACGGGATTTTACCCAGGGCTGAATCACATTTTTAGACCAGCTTTTAAGCCAGCCGGCTTTAATATAATAGATTTCGCCCAATTCATCATTTTTGATAAATTCATGAAGAATTTTAACGTCATCGCGGAAACGATTATGCATACCAACCATTACAGTGCGTTTGTTTTCTTCTGCAATAGCCTGAATTTTAAAGGCATCTTCAGCATTGATGGCTATTGGCTTTTCTACCAGCACATGCGCGCCTTTTTTTAACGCGAGATAACTCATTGGAAAATGACATAAATTGGTTGTACAAATATGAACCGCGTCGAGTGTTTCATTCTTAAATAAATCTTCTATAGTAAAATACCAGTTGGGGATATTATACTTCTCGGAAAGGATATTCACCTTACTTTTATCTTTATCGCAAATAGCTGCAATTTCCACATCTTCCAAATTTTTGAGCACCGGTAAATGAACAATCTGTGAAATACTGCCGGCCCCCACTACTGCAACTTTTAAATTGGCCATATCTTTACTCCCGAATTAAAGCCCGATATCCAATTGCATTTAAAATGGCAACGGCATCCCGCGCTTCTGTTCCGCTTCCAAATGACAGGCGGAAAACCCCGCCTTCTTTTTCCCGAATCTTTAATAATTCTATATCACGTATATCTATTTTTTTTTCCGATAAGGCATTCGCTATTTTAGCGACCACGCCAACCTGATCATTCACATAAACCAGCACGTCGACAAGCGGCGATAAAAAACCCTTTGATTTTTTAGGCAATTGATTTCGATAATCATTGGCGCTGACCATTGCTGAAGATAACGATCCAAGATGATTTTGCATATCGCATAAAATGATTTTTATCTCATCAATAGCCTTATAAACATTTTCTTTATTGGAATTGAATATATCCTGCCAGATATCAACAGAACCGGAGGCTATACGTGTAATATCCCTAAATCCTCCGGCAGCTAGCTCAAAATAAGGATTATTTTCGTTATTTTTTGCTCCGACCAGATTGATGAGCGCAACAGCTATAATTTGCGGCAGATGACTTATGGCGGCAAGGATGCGATCATGTGTTTCAGGATCCAGTACCAAAATGCGGGCTTTTATTGCTGTTAACAAAGGGATTAACTTCTTCCTTATTAAATCAGACCGATTGACTTTATCATCAGTAAGAATATAGACAGCATTTTCATACAGCAGCGGATTAACGGCATTGATCCCGCTTTTTTCCGCGCCCGTCATTGGATGCCCGCCGATGTAGATGCCCTTAAAATCTATTATCTTACAGTAATTGGATAATTCCAATTTGGTACTGCCCAGATCGGTTACAATCACATCAGAACCAATAAAATCAGAAAGATCATTTAAATGCTGTTTAATTATACTAAGGGGAGTCGCTAAAAAGATAATCTCGGAATTATGAACGCCAGACGGCCATAAATCAATTTTCTGATCAATCAAATTTAAAGATAAGGCCTTATCCATTATTTCGGGTAAATCATACCCGTAGATGAAAATATCGCTGACATTCTGTTTTAAAGCCATAGCCAGCGATGCGCCCATTAATCCCAAACCAGAGATTGTAATTTTCATTTTATAAATTATACCCTTGCATCTGCAATGGTTCTGCCAATCACTTTAGCGATCTCACGTATCTGCTTCATTAAATCCACAAACTGATCAGGCAGAAGCGATTGCGCGCCATCGGACATAGCATGTTCAGGATCATGATGCACTTCGATCATCAGACCATCGGCGCCAGCCGCAACAGCGGCTCTGGCCATTGGAATCACCTTGTCTCTTAAACCGGTTCCATGAGAAGGATCCGCTATGATCGGCAAATGGCTTAATTTATGTACGATGGGAATCGCACTCAGATCCATGGTATTTCTGGTATAGGTTTCAAAGGTTCGGATACCGCGTTCACATAACATAACATTACGATTACCACCGGACAGAATATATTCCGCAGACATGAGCCATTCTTCGATGGTTGATGAAATACCGCGTTTCAGAAATATCGGTTTATCAATGGATCCAAGCGCACGTATTAATGTAAAATTCTGGATATTACGCGCGCCAATCTGGATAATGTCGGTATGTTCACTCACCAGAGAGATTTGTTCTTTATCCATTACCTCAGTAATAACCAGCATATTGAATTTGTCGGCGGCTTCACGGATAATTTTTAAACCTTGTTCGCCAAGTCCCTGGAAAGCATAGGGCGATGTACGCGGTTTAAATGCACCGCCACGAAGAAATTTTGCTCCTGCATTAGATACAATCTCAGCAATAGTCATCATTTGCTCTTTGGATTCAATCGAACAGGGACCGGCCATAACGGCAACTTCATCCCCGCCAATTTTAACGCCTTTTATATCAATAATTGTATTCTTGTGCTGAAATTCACGGCTTACCAGTTTATAGGGCGCGGATATCCGATAAGCGTCCGCAACTCCCGGCAATACCTGCATATCCCGGGGATCTATTTTAGAGACATCGCCGATCACACCTAAAAGCGTATGATCAATGCCTGTTGACTGGTGTATATTAAAACCAAGATCTTGCAACTTATTTATAATATCGTCGATCTGCGGCTTAGTCGCATCATGCTCCATTATAATTACCATTAATCATGCTCCTTGTATATTTAGTTCAAACGATCCAGGTATGACTGTAATATGTAAACCGCAGCCACCTGGTCTATTTTATCTCTGTTTTTACTCGGTTTTTTACCAACGGCATGCAGGACCTGCTTGGCCATTTTCGTTGTTAAACGTTCATCTATTTCTATAACCTCTATAAATAGCTGATCTTGAATCTGGTCAGAAATCTTTTTTATCTCTTCAGTTTTCTTAGACATACTGCCGTTCAAATTATAGGGTATTCCAATCACCAGTTTGGCGATATGTTCTTCTTCAATAATTTGTTTAATTGTATTGATAAAATTCTTTTGCCCTTCCCATTTTAAGGTGCGAAACGGATGAGCCAGCATACCTAATTCATCGGACACAGCAAGCCCCACTCTCCGCTCACCTATATCTAAAGCAAGAACCTTCTTTTGTATATCCAATTTTTCTGCCAACTTTAATATTAAATCAAAAGGACTGAATATTTATACGTTGAATTTATAAAAACATTTGATATTAAAAAAATTAAATTTTTTCAGAAGACATAGCAGTAAAGTTATGATTAAAACACAGAAAAAAATAGACGTGAGAAAGAATAAATTTATCGATTTATTTAAATTTGAGGGCAGATTTATAAATTTTACTCTTTTGCGTCCGGCTCTTTTAAAACATCCTTTAAAAGTTTACCTGCCTTAAAATGAGTTTTTCGGCGGGCAGGTACGTAAATAATTTCGCCGGTTCTGGGATTTCTTGCTTTTGGTTTTGGTTTAGTTCGTTTTACCTCAAACACACCAAAATCACGGATTTCTATGCGGACTTCCGGATTTGCTTCGCTTAGAATTTTTCTCAATACGGTAAAGACAGCGTCAACAAATTTTTCAGCTGTATATATTTTTTCATTTAATTCCAGAGCTGTTCGCTTGGCAACATCCTTTTTTGTCACCGTCTTCATAGATTTATCCTCCATCCAAGAAACCTTGTAATTCTTTGGCTTAATCCCATATTTATAT
>JAFGKZ010000199.1 GCA_016928315.1 Calditrichaceae bacterium | reverse complement strand
AATAGAAATCTAAACCTAAATTATCTATATTTACCATAATATGATTATAAAAAAATACAATGAAATTTTTATAAGTTATACAAATACTTGACTTGATCTTGGAAAGGTTCTATGAGTTTACATCTTCAAAATTACAAACAAATATTTGAAAAATTATTTGATAATGATATTCAGAGAATTAATTATCAAATATCCCGTTTTAATAAATTAGAAAAAATGTTCATCAAGTATTTTAATGAACAGGATATGCGTTATTTTAGCGCACCTGGCAGAGTAGAAATTGGCGGCAATCATACGGATCATAACCATGGAAGGGTATTAGCGGCGGCAATTAATTTAGATATTATTGCTATTGCTTCACCCACTCAGAATAATATTGTCACTATTTATTCTGAAGGGTATTCTGAACCTTTTATCGTCGATTTAGAGGATAAGAAAGTCAACAATAAAGAAATCGGAACAACGAATGCGCTTATCCGGGGGGTCGCTGCCCGAATGGATGATTTGGGCGATACGATTGGCGGCTTTAATGCCGTTATCACCAGTGATGTGCCTATGGGATCCGGAATAAGTTCATCAGCATCGATTGAGGTGCTTTTAGGCTCTATTTATAATCATTTGCATAATGGCGGAGCCAGAGCTTCAGAAATGATCGCCCAGATCGGGCAATATGCGGAAAATGTGTATTTTGGCAAGCCCTGCGGATTAATGGATCAGATTGCCTGTGCCGTGGGAGGAATCATTGCCATCGATTTTGAGAATCCGGCCATTCCGCTAATAACGAGATTAGATTCTTCTTTTTCAACATATAACTATAGTCTTCTTCTTGTAGATACAGGCGATAATCACGCTGATTTAACACAAGAGTATGCTGCAATACCGGAAGAAATGCAAGCTGTTGCTGAAGCAATGGGCGCACGAACATGTCGAGACATAGATAAAAATTCTTTAATTAAAAATATTCCCGGATTACGTAAAACTACAGGGGATCGCGCCATACTGCGCGCTTTGCATTTCTTAGATGAAAATGATCGTGTAAAAAATCAGATTTTAGCATTGGAAATGGGGGATTTTGATCGATTTCTTGCTTATGTAAAGGATTCCGGAAATTCATCATTTAAGTGGCTGCAAAACATTTATACTGCGAGAGATAAGGGTTCTCAAAACATTACATTAGCGTTGGCATTAACGGAACAGTTTATCGATAAAATAAAGAAGGGCGCCTGCAGAATACATGGAGGCGGTTTTGCCGGAACAATATTGGCGCTCATACCAAAAGAGTACGTTGATCAATACTGTTTTCTGATGAGACCAGTGTTTGGTGAAGATTGTGTAATAAAACTTTATATTCGTCAAACGGGCGCTATTTACATCAATAAAGTTTTTAAATAAATTTAATAAAAAACTAGCAGACTGATTCCTGCAATAAAGGAGATACAGTAAATGAATATCAAATTATTTGGCAAGACAAAGAATGATGAAGCTGTATTGATGTTTGAACTGCATAACAAAAGCGGTATGCGTGTGAGTGTGATGAATTTTGGCGCAACAGTTGTAAAAATTTTAGTCCCCGACAAAAACGGTAATATTCAGGACGTTGCCCTGGGCTATGATTATTTCGACAATTATCTGAACGATTCCGTATATTTCGGTTGTATTGTGGGACGATACGGGAATCGCATCGCCAAAGGTCGATTTGCTTTAAATGGTAAAGAATATAAATTGGCAACGAATGATGGCGATAATCATTTGCATGGCGGGCAAGAGGGATTTAATAAAAAACTATGGGAAGTAATTGAATCTGAAAGTGTTATCATTGAATCCATTACATTTGCTTATAATAGTCCCGATGGAGAAGAAGGCTATCCGGGAAATTTGAGATTAGAAGTTACCTATATTGTAACTGAAGATAATGAGTTGAAAATTGAGTATCGCGGCACAACCGATAAGCCAACCGTTTTAAATCCTACAAATCATACCTATTTTAATTTAACCGGATCGTTCGATAAATCTATACTAAATCATAAGCTGCAAATGGATGCGGGACAATTTACACCAACGGATGCGGGATCGATTCCTACCGGTGAAATTATTGACGTCAAAGGGACTCCAATGGATTTTCAGAAAGAGAAAACACTTGGTGAAGATATTGAAGCAGGCTTTGACCAACTTAAATATGCAAGCGGTTATGATCATAATTTTATCTTTAATAATTTTGACGGCCAGACAAAGCATCGCGCTACATTAACCGATCCCGGCAGCGGCCGTGTAATGGATATGTATACAGATCAGCCAGGCGTGCAGCTTTATACGGGTAATTTTCTAAACGGCGTGAAAAATGGTAAAGGTGGAATTACCTATAGTAAGCATTCCGGCATTTGTCTGGAAACCCAGCATTATCCGGATTCACCGAATAAAGAAAATTTTCCCACTGTTGTCTTAAAACCAGATGAAGAATACCGGCAGACAACCATATATAAATTTTCTGTGAAACAGTAATTATTAGAGGTATAAATTCTAAAATAATTTTTTCTATGGATTTTATATAATAAAATCAAAAATTATGTTAATTAAAATATCCGGAATTTTGAATCGTTCCAATGCGGCTATCATAATTGGATTGTTTTGTTATGTTACTGCTTTTGCTCAAAATCCAGATTCTGCTTTTTCTGAACAAATAATTCATAATATTAAAAACCATATCACTTATCTCGGATCCGACGCATTGGAAGGCCGTGCTACCGGCTCGAATGGCTCTCGATTAGCATCCGATTATATCGCAGGAAATCTAAAAAAATGGGCTATCAAACCGATCGGAACAGATAGCAGTTATTTTCAAAATATTCCAATGCACGGCAGTATGCCGCTAAACGATTCCCAATTATTACTGCAGGCGCAGCATAATGTTATTAATCTAAAATTATATGAAGACTATCTCCTGTTTAAATGCGGAGCTCAGACATATATTCCAAATCCTGCGCCGCTCGTATTCGTCGGATTTGGCATCATCGCGCCGGAATATGATTACAATGATTATCTTAATATCGATGTCTCAGGTAAAATTGTGGTGTTCTTGAGCGGTGAACCGGAATTTGATGATCCTGAATATTTTGAAGGAGATAATCCGACCATTTACAGTTATCCGGAATCCAAACAACGCATCGCCATTGCACAGGGCGCTATTGGCAGTATTATGATTGGCCATCCAACTGATCCAAAGTTTAGCAATTGGGATCGGCTTAAAAATGAATTTTCATTCGAAGACATTACATTGGCATTTCAGGTTACCAGCCATCTGAGTTTACTATTAAATCCTATGCAGATTTCTAATATATTTAAAGGATCGCATATTACTTTTGAGGAATCTCTTGAGCAGATTAATACGCATCAGTTTAAAAGTTTTATGCTGAATACGAAGATTTCTTTTAAGGGACATTTTAAAGAACGGGAATTTATAGGCAGAAATGTTATTGGTTTGATAGAAGGATATGATCCGGATATGCAGGATACTTATCTAATCCTATCTGCGCATTATGATCATCTCGGTATTGGCGTGCCTGTTTTTAATGATTCAATTTACAATGGGGTTGTAGATAATGCGCTTGGTGTATCTGGCTTGTTAGAAATTGCGCGTCTGTTAAAAAATGCTGAATTGCCTCCACGACGTTCTATTCTTTTAATACTTGTAACAGGTGAAGAAAAAGGATTATTGGGATCCCAATATTATGTGGAAAATCCGATTGTCCCGCTTTATAAAAGCATTGCCAATGTAAATATCGATGGATTGGCAATCTTTGATATTTTCAATGATGTGGTCGGTATCGGCGCTGAATTCTCTACATTATCTGATATTCTCGAGGCGATAGCCCGTGTGAATGGACTGCGCCTCTCGCAAATACCGCCTCAGTTCATGGGATTTGAATCATTTTCACATTCGGATCAGATTGCATTTGCCCAGGGCGGTATTCCTGCCATTTTAATCTCGGATGGCTTAAATTATAAATCATTAACTTCGGTCGAGGCTCTGCAAAAATGGATAAACTGGGCCGATCAGGTATATCACACGCCCTTTGACGATATTTATCAACCATTAAATTATAAAGCTATTGCACAGCATGTACATTTTTTGTATGATTTTTGTCATCGTTTATCCAGGATGGAACAACAGCCACAATGGAAACCGGGCGTATCATTTCGAAATGTGCGTCTACGAACTATTGCCGAGAAGAGATGAGTATGATCGATAATAAAATTGGCAAGACAATCTTATTCCTTGTTGTAATTATTCTTGCTATGACGTTTGTTTCCTGCCGGAACTTATCTCACAATGATAATAATTCAATCCACATAAAAGGTTCATACACCATGTATGAGTTGACACAGGAACTGGCTGCAGAATTTATGGTAACCTATCCGGGCATATCGGTTTATGTAGAAGGTGGCGGAACAGCTACCGGTTTTAAGGGTCTAAAAGAAGGTACTATTGATATTGCTATGGCTTCACGGTTGATTCAGTCGGATGAAGCCAGTCTTCTTGCTGATAAATATAATACTTTAGGGCTATCCTATCTTGTTGCCAAGGATGCGCTTAGTATTTATATAAACAAGGAAAATCCTGTTAACGATTTATCGTTGAAGCAGTTAAAATCAATATTTACGGGTGAATATAAAAATTGGAAGGAAGTCGGTGGATTGGATACTGATATTCTAATTGCCTTAAGACCGCCAACTTCAGGTACGCATGTATATTTTAATGAATATGTTCTTGAAAATGCCGGGTATGCTGAAAATAATGTATCCATCCCATCCAATACCGTTTTGTTTGAATATATTCAGGATAATAAAAATGCAATTGGTTTTGCTGGCATCTATTCTCCTGCTACCGTTAAGAAATGTCTAATTTCCGGTGTGGCAGCCAATGAAGAGAATGTAATAAACGATTCCTATCCGCTTATTCGATATTTATATTTTTATACGATAAATAAACCATTTGGAGTAAGAAAAAAATTTATTGATTGGGTATTAAGCCATGAAGGACAACAAATCGTAAAAAAAGTCGGTTTTATCCCGCTATGGTTATAGGTTTATCAATTACTTATTGAAAATACAGCTTTCGTCCTAACACAAAACTAACATAAAACTAACAATATATTAATTGTATCATAATGTCCTTCTAATATTAGCTTAACAATTTGGCAACGTTAAATTAATAAAGATTTAATGTGATTCTAACATTAAAAACTAACTTAACTGGAGGAAAAATGTTTAAACATTTGTTGATGGTTGTTTTAATTTTTGTTTTTGGTGTCTCATTGATGGCACAGGAAGTTGACGCATCAAAAGCGAAAAATTGGTCTTTGTCAGGAAGAGTTCAATTGCAGCATTTATATGATAACAGCATTGATGCAGATGCTGTTGAGAACAATAATGGTTTTAGAATGCGCCGAACACGTTTACAAGTTAAAGCAAAACTGACGGATTGGGTGTCTGGCAAGATTCAGATAGAAATACGAGACAATAATCCGGCATTAAAGGATGCAGAAGCCAAAGTAAAATTATTTGATAATTATGCTTTGCGATTAGGGCAATTTAAAGTTCCGGTCTGGCGGGAAGAACTCAGATCATCCGGAAGCCTTTATCTGGTAGAAAGAAGCCATGCAGCTGAGTTTCTTGTAGATAATTATCTTTCGGCACGGCATATTGGACTTGAACTATCCGGATCTTATAAAAATGGGATCGGATTCGCAGTTAATTATTCCAATGGAACCGGTGAAGGTGGTCGTGAAGATGCCGGACGTACCAGATATACTAAAGTGAATGACACAACCTTTGTCTCATTGGATGAAGTAAATAATGGTAAATTATATACAGCAAGGATTAACATACCAATTAAAAAGATTGCCGAAATAGGTTTGTCAGTTTCTTTGAACCAGCTTGGAAATGAAATAGCAGAATACGGCATCGATAATAAAGGGAATGTTTATGTAATTGCACCGGATTTTGGCTTGTACTTTCCATTTGGACTTGATGTTGAGGGCGGTGTGGCTATAGGTGCAATCAGTAAAGACCTGATTGGTTCAGCAGAGGATGAAAAATTTAATCTCTTTGATGTTACCGCCCAATGGAAAAAAGCTTTGGATAAACCAATCGAAAATTTGGGTGGATTGGATGCCTTTGGTTTTGCCGGAGGCATATCCTATATCGAACCAGATACTGAAACTGATGATAATGAAATGCTTGTATTTCGATTTGGACCGGTCATATATTTTGGAAAGCAGTTCAGATTTCAGGTGAATGGGGAAGTTGAACAATCTTCTGCGCCCGGATCGGATGATGTACTTAAAATTCGTTCACAATTCACATTAAATTTATAATAAACTATTCACATAATAGAAAGGAATAAATAATGACAGTAAAGTTAAGAGCAAGAACAAGCTTATATTTGGTTTTGGTCGTAATTTTTCTTACTCAGCTCTTAGTTGCCCAAACACTTAAAGTTGATCCAAATTTACCTAAATATAAAAAGGTAACGGGTATCAGCGGTAATGCTAACAGTATCGGCTCGGATACGATGAATAACCTAATGGCCTTATGGCTGGAAGGGTTTAAGAAATATTATCCGATGGTGAATATTCAAATCGAGGGTAAAGGTTCATCCACCGCTCCGCCGGCTTTAATAGAAGGTACGGCGCAGTTTGGACCAATGTCCCGATCCATGAAATCAAAAGAGATTGACGCTTTTGAAGAAAAATACGGTTTTAAGCCAACAACGATTGGTACTTCACTGGATGCGTTGGCAATTTTTGTACAAAAAGATAATCCTTTGGACTGCATTTCTATGGAAGAAGCGGATGCTGTTTTCTCAAAGAACCGTAAACGCGGCTTTGCAGAGGATGTAAATGTATGGGGTAAATTAGGTTTAACCGGAGAATGGGCAAATAAACCGGTTAGTATTTATGGACGTAATTCAGCTTCCGGTACATATGGCTTTTTCAAAGAGCATGTCTTAAAAAAGGGCGACTATAAAGACCAGGTTAAAGAACAGCCTGGTTCAGCCTCTGTTGTACAGGGAATTACGGAAGATAAATTTGGGATTGGTTACAGCGGTATTGGTTATAAAACATCCGGTGTAAAGATATTAAAACTTGCCAATAAAAAAGGCGAAACCTGTTACGATGGCAGTTATAATAATGTGCTGAGTGGAAAATACCCATTATCGCGTTACCTGTTTTTAAGTATTGTAAAGCATCCTAACAAACCGCTGGATCCGTTGGTAAAAGAATTTGTCACGTATGTTTTAAGTGCAGAAGGTCAGGAAATTGTAATTAAAGAGGGTTATTTACCATTGAATAATGAATTGGCTAAAAAAGAATTAGCTAAAATTCAATAACGATTAGAATTACAAGTTAAAATTATATAAATTCCGGGCGAAAGCCTGGAATTTTTTCTTATCAGTTTGGTTTCAGGAGAGCAATTATATAAGATGTCTATTTCCACAAATGAGCAGTTTAGAAAAAAAGTAGATCGGGCTAATAAAACGGCCAGGATAATCATTTCATTTGGCGGTTATGGCGTTATTATCAGTATTATTTTTATATTGCTTTTTCTTATGTATCAAAGTTTACCGCTTTCCTTTTCTGTCTCAATTAAAGAAATGCTGTCTTTCTCCTATGATAAACCGGATAAAAGAATTATCGCTATCGGTTTGGATCAGTATCAGGAAGTGTATTATGTGCTAAATGATAAGGGATATGTGGAGTTTTATCGTTTGTCAGATAAGGTACTTCTGCTGCGCGATTCCGTTGGACTTAACAAAGATGAAAAAATTCTTTCAATCTCAAAGGGTGATTATCTCAAAGACCGGTTTGCGGTTGGTACCAATTCAGGTAGAATTATACAGGCAGAAATTCGTATGCTGCCTGAATACGGTAAACAGGATAGGACAATTGTCCCTCATTTTAAAGTAAAGGATATTTACCAGGCTGAAATCCCAACCGACAGCATACCGGCTCATATTGAGGAACTTGTGTTTCGTCAAAATGATGATTATGATTTTTATGTATGGATTAATCATGCGCAAGAATTGATGCTTCGCATTACCGATGATTATGATGAATACAGAAAAGACCTTACTGAATTTCTGGGAGAATCAAAATTAACAAAACTGGAAATGGATTATAATGCAGAAAAATTAATCGCAGGCACTATAAGCGGTGAATTATTCTGGTTTGATATTTCTGATCCGGAAGAGGTATATCTGAAAGATAACTGGAAAGTTTCCGATACGCCCGTCAGTTCACTCGCTTTCCTGATTGGCAGCAATACAATAATCATTGGAAATACAGATGGTCAGGTAACCGGATATTTTCCGACCAGAACACTGGATAATGTATTTAGATTTATGCCGGTTTACAGTTTTGATACGCATGCGGCGGCGGTAGAACAAATATATATTTCACCGCGGAATCGTACTTTTTTAACTATCGATTCCCATGGTAAAGCTCATCTCAATTATTCTACAACCAATCAGACGCAGATAGAATTTAAACCATTTGATAATACCGTTCAGGCAGGCGCCATAGCGCCAAAATCAGACGGTATTATTTTAATTGACTCAAAAAATCAAATCGGGCATTATAAGCTTGAAGATGAACACCCGGAAGCAACCTTACAAACCCTGTTTGGAAAAGTCTGGTATGAAGGTTATGAAAAACCGGAATTTGTCTGGCAATCCACAGGCGGTTCTGATGAATTTGAGCCAAAATTCAGTTTGATTCCTTTAATATTCGGTACATTAAAAGGGACGCTGTATGCCATGCTTTTCTCAATACCGCTGGCTTTGCTGGCAGCCATATATGTCTCACAATTTTCACCCAAATGGTTATCCAGTGTAATCAAACCAACTGTAGAAATAATGGCTGCTCTTCCAAGTGTTGTTATCGGTTTTTTGGCCGGACTATACTTCTCACCAATTTTTGAAGAAAATTTAATGGCTATATTTTTAGTGTCTATTGTTGTACCAGTGGTAAGTCTGTTTGGTATTATGGGCTGGCGGTTGGTTCCGGAGGTTCAACGCATGCGCATGCCGCTGGGTTGGGAATTAATTCTCACGTTTGCCTTATTTATAATTAGTGTCTGGCTGTCATTTTCTTTAGCTGACACGATTGAAAATTTGTTTTTTGCGGGTAATATCAAACAATGGCTATATGATGCCTGGAATATAAACTATGACCAGCGAAATAGTCTGGTGGTTGGTTTTGCCCTGGGATTTGCAGTTATTCCAATCATATTTACTATATCTGAAGATGCGCTATCCAATGTGCCGGATTCGTTAACATCTGCATCATTGGCGCTGGGCGCATCACGCTGGCAGACAGTTTATCGTGTTGTAATTCCGGCAGCGGCCGGCGGAATATTTGCAGCAGTGATGCTGGGACTGGGACGAGCCATCGGTGAAACGATGATCGTATTGATGGCAACCGGTAATACGCCCATTCTGGATCTAAGTCCATTTAACGGCTTTCGGGCTATGAGCGCTTGCATCGCAGTGGAAATTCCCGAAGCGCCGGTGGGAGGCACGCTTTATCGAATATTATTTTTAACTGCATTTTTATTATTTATTTTTACTTTTCTAATCAATAGTATTGCTGCCAGGATCAGTGATAAACTGCGTAAAAAATATGCGAGATTCTAGTATGAAGAAAATGAGTTATTTTAAAAAGAAAGGCGATTCTTACATCATTTTTACGGCAACCGGTTTGATTTTATCGCTGGCTATGGTTGTTTTAATTATGACCATCATCCTGGTTAAAGGACTCGGTTTCTTCTGGCCAAGTGACCTGGTTCAAGTCAAACTGCAAGATGGAAAAGCCTACCTTGGCGAACAATGGGCGGAAAGTACGAAACATGAATTTGATACGGACGGAAATCGTATTACTCATGAGGAAATTCAATTTAAAATAGGTAACCGCGATTTATACGGGCTCGATTTTATATGGCTTTCACGCAATGAAATAGAAAAAATGGAAAAGCCAAAAAATGCTTTTTCTTTTGAACGGCTGGGATATGGCAATTTTTACGGATTTATAAAAAGCCTGAATATTGGTGACAAACAATTCAATTATTTAGATGAGCAGTCCAATAACGCAGTTGAAGCTGCTCACGACAAAGCGGTTAAAAATCGCCATGAAATAAAAGAATTAGAAAATGATATTAACAAGCTTAATACACCCTTAGTTAATCTGCAGCGGGAAATTTCGTTGCTGCAGTTAAAAGAAAACAAAACTCCTGAAGAACAGAACGAACTGGAAAAGCTGCAGAAAGAAGAGCAGGCAGTTACCGATAAAATAAATCCCGAATATCAAAAACTTAGCAAAAAATTAGAAAGCATATATCTTGAAAATCAGAATATTTTTCTGAATTTACTAACGGCAGATAACCGGGAAAAGAAATTATTGTTGGCTGATGTGGTTCGTATATATCGGCCTAATGATTTTAATGTTTTAGAAAAAAGCTGGATCTATGTAAAAAAATTCTACGAGTTTGTAGCCGATGAACCAAGAGAATCCAATACAGAAGGCGGCGTTTTCCCGGCTATTTTCGGTACGGTGATGATGGTATTATTAATGTCGATTGCTGTAGTGCCATTTGGCATTTTGGCTGCCATTTACCTGAATGAATATGCCAAGCAGGGCGCCATTATCAGGATGATACGTCTATCAGTTAATAACCTGGCCGGCGTGCCGTCTATTGTTTATGGCATTTTTGGATTGGGATTTTTTGTATACGCTCTGGGCGGTACTATTGATCAGCTGTTTTTTAGCAGTACACTGCCGGAACCTACATTTGGAACGGGAGGTATTTTATGGGCTTCTTTAACGCTTGCTTTATTAACGCTGCCTGTTGTTATTGTTGCAACGGAAGAGGGAATTCTGGCTGTTCCCCGGGCGAATAAAGAAGGAGCTCTGGCGCTCGGATCAACCCGCTGGCAGATGGTTCGTAAAATTGTACTGCCCAATGCCATGCCGGGAATTTTAACAGGACTCATATTAGCGATTAGCAGGGGAGCGGGAGAGGTGGCCCCACTGATGATAACTGGTGTCGTAAAACTGGCGCCGTCTCTGCCGCTGGATGCTTCATTTCCATTTTTACATCTGGATCGTAAATTTATGCACCTGGGATTCCATATCTACGATGTTGGTTTTCAGTCGCCAAATGTGGAAGCCGCCAAACCCATGGTTTATACAACGGCTTTATTATTGATTGTGATTGTGGTATTGCTGAACATATTAGCCATTTATATCCGTAATCGATTGCGGAAAAAATATAAAACATCAGTTTTTTAAGTATTGAATTTGACACTTAGAGGATTGTTATAGTGGTAAACATGAAAACGACATTACGTGACAATAACCTGGATACAAAAGTATCTGCAAAGACGATTATTGAGACTATTGATTTGGATTTCTATTATGTGCCGGAGGAAAAAGCCTTAAAAACTGTCAATCTCCGAATTCCTGAAAAAAAGGTGACCGCTTTTATAGGCCCATCAGGCTGCGGAAAATCAACTTTACTTCGATGCTTCAATCGCATGAATGATTTAATTATCGGATCATATATTGAAGGATCGGTATTGATTGAAGGAAGAAATATTTATGACAAACAAGTCCGTCTGGAAGAACTGCGCAATAAAGTGGGCATGGTCTTTCAGAAATCCAATCCATTTCCAATGAGTATCTGGGAAAATGTAGCATTCGGGCCAAAGGTCAACGGCGTAAGCAGTAAATCTGAGCTTGATGATATTGTTGAATCGGCCTTAAAACAAGCCGATTTATGGCGCGAAGTTAATGATCGAATGGATCAATCTGCTCTGGATTTATCAGGCGGTCAGCAGCAGCGGCTTTGCATTGCGCGGACATTAGCCAATAAACCTTCCATAATACTGATGGATGAACCAGCCTCTGCCTTGGATCCGATTTCAACGGGTAAAATTGAGGAAACAATCGAAGAGCTAAAAAAAGAATATACTATTGTTATTGTTACACATAACATGCAGCAGGCGGCACGTGTTTCGGATTACACGGCTTTTATGATGGTTGGCGAGATGGTTGAGTTTGATCAAACCAATACCATATTTACCAATCCAAAGAAAAAACTTACAGAAGAATATATTACAGGGCGCTTCGGATAATTTTTCAATCAAAACGAGTTATCTGAACATATAGCATAAAGAGGGAAGTATGAAAGAAAAATTGATACATATGATCGAAAATATTAAGAAAGATCTAATTTTCATGGCTAATGAAGTGGAAGATATGTTATATCAAACTCTGAAAGCGCTGGAAAATCAGGATAAAAAATTGGCTGAAGCAGTGCTTAAAATGGATGAAAAAGTGGATGTGCAGGAAGTGCAGATTGAAGAAAAAATTCTATCGCTTTTAGCGTTGCAGCAACCGGTAGCTGTGGATTTGCGTTTTATTGTGGGGGCGCTGAAGATGAATAATGATCTGGAAAGGATTGGCGATCATGCCTGCAATATTGCCAGTACAGCCATTAAACTCTCAGATCAACCGTATCTGAAACCGTTAAAAGATATCCCGCAGATGGGTAAAATTGCCAGAGAAATGCTGCATGATGCCGTGCATGCTTTTATTAATCAGAATCCGGATATGGCCCGGGATGTTTGTGCGCGGGATAACGATGTTGATAAACTCTATTACAAAATTGTAGATGATATTATTAAAATGCTTCATGATAAAATGGATAAAGTATCCCAGGGAGTGGAACTTATCGCAATTACCCGCGATCTGGAACGTATTGCCGATCTTTCAACCAATCTTGGTGAAGAAGTAGTGTTTATGAAAGAAGCCCGGATTATCCGACATAGCTTTGGGGAATAAATGAACATATGGCTAAGACTGTTTTTATTGTTGAAGATGATTATGATATTGCCGAAGTTCTTAAATTTAATCTTGTGAATAAAGGATATAACGTTGTCTGGGAAGAAAACGGTGAAGAAGCCTATGAAAAAATCATTAAATCTGTTCCGGATTTATTGATATTAGACTTAGCTCTTCCGGGAATTTCCGGTATTGAAATATGCCGGTACTTAAAAAATAATCCTATAACGAAAAAAATGCCGATTATAATTTTAACAGCGAAAATAAAAAAAGAAGATCGGGAAGCAGGCATAAATGCCGGTGCGGATGATTTTATAACAAAACCATTTACACTAAAAGATGTACTTAAAAGGGTAGAGAAATTAATTAAAATATCCGTCTAATCCACTATGAAAAATTTTCTTAATAAAAAAATATTTTATATCATTTACTTTGCAATATTTATAGGCATTTTGTTGTCTGTCTATCTTTATGATGCCTTAAAGTATAATTTGTTTAAAGAAATAGAATCCGAACTTGCGAAAAAAATAGCCATTACGCGGGCGCACATGGATATTGAGGATTTTGAGAATAAAAATTCTCCTATGCTTAAGGTTTACGCAGATGAGATAAAAAGAAATACCATGCTGCGGACGACTATGATTGACAAAATCGGATATGTTTTAGCGGATTCAGATGTGCCCTTAGCCGAACTGGACAGCGTAGAAAATCATCTATTCCGTAAAGAGGTTCAGGATGCCTTAAGAAGCGGGAGAGGTATGGCTATCCGTACCAGCGCTACCATAAATAAACGTTTACTGTATTACTGTGAAACGGTTAAAAAACAGGGCAGAGTGATTGGATTTATCCGGCTGGCCATGTTTGCACCTGAGCTTGACGCCAGGATAGATTTTATATGGGATATTATCTGGAAAATCAGCATTCTGTTTGTCTTCAGTGTTGCCATAGCTGCAACTGTTCTAACATTACTCTACAACCGATCGCAAAAATCTATTGCGAGAGATCTGATATCACAACGACAAAAGAAAAAATTTAAACCGTTATCCGATGAAGGCCGTGAAGAATTCCATCCGATCATTACAGCGCTTAATCAATACAGCTATAAACTGCATCAAAAAGTATATAAAACAAAAGAGAAACAAAAACGTCTGGGATTTTTGTATGATTTCTTTAATGAAGGCATTGCGCTTTTTGATGATAACGACCAGGTACTATTCTTTAATAAAGCTTTTTTGAATATTCTTAAAATTAAACAGGATAGCGCCTTTGATGAACCTTTTTATTATTGGTTACATTTTCCGCCGTTGGTTCAGGATATTGAGCATATCCAGAAAAACCAGGAAATTATAAAGAGAAGTATAAAATACTATGGCGATACTTATATTGAGTATGAATTGCTTCCGGTAAAAGAATCGGATGAACTAACCGGAAATATCATTCTGAGGATTAGAGACATTACGCAAATCCAAAAACTGGAGGAAATACGACAGGCATTTATTACCAATGCCAGTCATGAATTAAATACACCGCTGTCTTCCATAAACGGTTATCTGGAAACGCTGCTGTCTGGAACAGTAAAGGATAAAAAGAAACAAACGGAATTTTTGGAAAAAATCCAAAAACAAGCATCCTTATTGATTAATTTAGTTCGCGATCTTAATGATCTGGCAAAAAGCGATACAGAAATGATTGACTCAAAAACCTATTTTGAACTAAAACCATTTCTGATTAAAATTATGAAGAAATATAATACTAAATTAAAAAGCACCGGTATTGAACTTTCGAATAATTTTGATTGTTTGGCGGATGATCTTACCGTATTCTCATATCAGAATTATCTTCAGAAAATTATATCAAACCTGCTGGATAATGCGATTCAGTATAATAAAAAAGCAGGGAAAATTTTTGCCCGGGTCGAATTAAAAGATAAAATGATTCATGTAGAAGTAGAAGACACTGGAATCGGAATACGGGAATCAGAAAAAGATCGAATTTTTGAATTATTATACCGGACAGAGGATGCCAGAGAAATATATTCTGAAGGCACTGGCATGGGACTCACCATCGTCTATAATTTTGTCCAGAGAATGGACGGCAAATTAGGCCTAAAATCCAATAGCGGCGAAGGTACCATTATCTGGTTTGAATTTCCAATTGAATAAGATTAATCAAAATTTAATACAAACCTCATATTATTCTAATCAAATTACTACACGATTCTAAAAAAACGCTAATCCAGGTTTAACTTTATCTTTTTAGCTTTAATCAGTAAATGTGGAGAAATTTGCATGATCAGAGCTTTTGGTAGTACAATCCAGCGTTTTGATATTTTATTAATTTTAATTATTTCTCAGCTTAACAGAAGATATGTTATCGATAAAGCCTTTTTTCTGATTACACGTCTTGGCGACGGTCCGCTTTACGTTATCGCTGGTATTTTATTAATTGCAACACCAGTTCAGGATGGATTCAAAATAGTTTATATTGCAATATTGGCCTATGCGATTGAACTACCAATATATTTTGTCGTTAAAAAATATGTCAAACGATTGAGGCCATTTGAAAAAATGCAAAATATAAATCATTTGATAGCACCCCCTGATAAATACAGCTTTCCATCCGGTCATACGGCAGCGGCTTTTGTTATGGCAATCGTATTTTCAAATCATTTTTCAGTTTTAAGTCCAGGGCTATATATACTTGCCGGGCTGATAGGGATTTCACGAGTCTATCTGCGGGTACATTATCCAACTGATATAGTCGCCGGTGCAGTTTTGGGAATTATTTCAGCAAATACGAGCCTGTGGATATTAGGTTAAGGAGCTTAATATGAAAGTAGCCTATTTTGCGGACAGTCTTCCGCCCAGCACGGATGGTGTTGCACGTACTTTTACTCAGCTTGTAAATACGTTGCATGAAGAACGTCTAGAATATCACTTCTTTTCACCATTTAAACCGAATGAGCAGTATTTCTGGAAAAATAATGTTGACCAGGTGTTCTCAGTGCCTCTGTTTTTATACAATCACTACAGAATTGGTCTGCCTGCTTCTCACCGGATTTATGATCAATTGGATTCATTTAAGCCGGATATTATTCATGTTACAAGTCCAACGCCTTTGGGACAACTTGGATTAAAATACGCTCAGAAACGGGGCATCCCGGTTGTGTCAAGTTATCACACCCATTTTGTATCCTATTTTAAATATTATGGATTACAGAAACTGGAGCCGATCGGCTGGCAGATACTTAAAAAATTTTATAATCAATTTGATTGTGTTTATGTGCCTTCGCCATCCACTGCGGAAGAACTTGAGATCAGAGGTTTTGAAAACATTGAGCTATGGCAGAGGGGTATTGACTTAAGCAGTTTTTCATCTCAAAAATTAAATCAGGAATTAAAAATGAATATTTCACCGGATCAGAAACCGATTCTATTATTTGTTGGAAGACTGGTTCAGGAAAAAGATTTGGATGATCTGGTGAAAGTGGACAGAATTTTAAAATCCCGAAGTAAAGATTTTAAAATTGTAATTACCGGTGACGGGCCCATGCGTTCTCAACTTGAAACACAATTGCCGGATGCGAAGTTCACCGGCTGGCTGCATGGACAGCAGTTATCAGAAATTTTTGCATCCTCAGATATATTTGTGTTTCCATCAACAACCGAAACATTTGGCAATGTGATTTTAGAAGCCTATGCCTCCGGTTTGCCTGTTGTCGGCGTCAATCAGGGCGGCGTAGTAGACTTGATAATGGATGGCTATACCGGGTTTATCGCGCAGGCGAAAAATCCGGATGATATTGCCGAAAAAGTCAATATACTTTTATCCAATCCGGATTTAAGAAAAAGATATTCGCAAAATGCGCAGAAATATGCAGGTACTTTTAGTTGGGGTGAAATTAATAGAAAACTGATAGCCAGTTACCGGCAGCTCATTTTTGAGTATGCAAATCAAAACAAAAATTAAAAAGTAAAAAAAATAAAATCCTTTATTGAAAATTCAAATTGAATCATAAATTGGAGATGGTTATGCAATTAAGGCTGTTGAATATAAATATTGTAAACAAGGGTATGACAAAGCTTCTGGATAGTAAACTAAAGATTTTAAAGAGTTTTACTATTTTAGTCGCTCTTTTTATAAGTCTTATTATTCTGGGATTTGAACGGTTTTTTTACATATTGAATCCTATAAATTACCGAAGGGTGTATTAGTTTACCTCATTATATCCTGATTTTTCCAGGTCGGAAAATCATAAATCAGATTCAACCTCTAATAGTTCTTGCATCAAAAGTTAACACAATCCAAATAATTAAATAAATAAAATCTAATACATGCCTAACCCTTCTCTAACAATTTCTGTCTATTATTTGCCCATAATAAAAATGCTTTTAGGATGGCAATATAATTATGTACAACTTATTCAAGATTTTAGGATTCAGTTTAATTTTTCTGATTACATCTCTTGCTGCACAATCATCATCGAAGGGAAAAATTTCAGGAACAGCTGTTGATGCGGAAACGGGCGATCCGCTAATCGGCGCCAATGTTTATCTGGAAAATACTTCTCTGGGTTCAGCCAGCGATCTGGACGGTAATTTTTTTATTGCTGGTGTTCCTGTTGGAAATTATGTCCTCATTATATCTGTGATTGGCTATGCAGAAACTAAAATAACGGATGTCACTGTAAAACCGAATGAGGTTACAAAAATTGAAATCGCAGTCCAACCGGAAATTCTTACGACAGATGTTGTCATCGTTGAAGCTGAAGCCTTACAGAATACAGAAGCTTCTTTACTAAAGTCGCGGCAGAAATCAGCATCAGTCAGCGATGCCATCAGTGCAGAGGAAATTTCCAAGTCGGGAAGCGGGGATGCGGCGTCTGCGATGAAAAAAGTAACCGGCGCTTCTGTAGTCGGCGGGAAATATGTGTATATTCGTGGTCTCGGTGAACGATATTCTGCAACTACGCTTAATGGCGCTGAACTTCCCAGCGCTGATCCCGATAAGAAATCCTTTCAGTTAGACCTGATTCCTTCCAATATGCTGGATAATATCAATACCATTAAAACATTCACACCGGATAAGTCAGGTACGTTCACAGGCGGATTGGTAGATATTTCGCTGAAATCCTATCCCGAACAATTTACATTTCAGATCAATAGCTCTACAGGGTATAATAGTCAGGCAACAGGCAACAATAATTTCATTCTTCCAAATTCCGGTGGAACCGACTGGCTGGGTATGGATGATGGCACGCGGGATATACCAAATATTGTAAAAAACAAAAGCGGTGATATTGGTAAAATTAATTCATTAAGTAACGACACTCAGGAAGGATTAGATGAGGTGCTGTTTGTTGATAAATTGTCTAATTCATTTAATAATAAAATGATCCCGACAAAAGCAAATGCGCCATTGAACAGTTCCTTTGGAATTTCCATCGGCAATACGCTTGTTCTGGATGAAAAACAAAATAACAGTCTTGGTTATTTTGGAAGTGTAACCTGGGGCCAAAACTATTCTTTTGTTGATAATGAGGTTGAGGGTCGTTACAAACTGGTTGGGCCGTTGTCAGAGGTAGAAGGACTGGAAGCGGATTTCGAAGGTACGGGTTCTAAAGGTACGATGGAAGTAAATTGGGGATCTATAGCAAACTTAGCATTAAAAAATAGAACTTTGGGTCAGGTTAAATTTTCCTATATGCATACTCAAAGTGCAGAGGCAACCGGTCAGTATCTTATTGGTGTACGAGAACGTGACAGGTCTACAGATAAATTCGAAACAACTGTTTCAAAATGGGTGGAGCGCAGCCTGGATAGCTACCAACTCGACGGCGACCATATTATATCACCAGTTTTAAATTCTAAACTTGACTGGAAAGTATCAAAATCAGTCAATAATCAGCTTGAGCCGGATCAACGTTATTTCTTTGACGTGCTTGTTGGACAGCCGGATGGTTCAACTATCTTTCAATTTGATGCGGCTAACAGTCAGCCGATTTCCAGATATTACAGGGATTTGACTGAGGATAATTTATCTGCATACACCAATTTAGAGTTCACTTTTAGACAATGGTCCAATCATAACTCGAAATTAAAACTCGGTTTTGCACTCAATCAGGTAAATAGAGCATACAATCAACGCCGTTTTGATTACATACCAAATCGTTTATCATTAAATGATTTTGCTGAAAATAATAAACTGAATACGCAAAATTTGTTCAATACAATGGGTATATCTGACTCAACTTCGCGTCCGGATCGCCCCAGTCGTTGGTTTGATAATTCATTTGTGATTGATGAAGCAATCGATTCAACGGGATTTTTTCGTGGTGATTTGGAAACCTTTGCCTACTATTTGATGGTCGATCTTCCTGTTTTTGAAAAACTTCGTTTTATTGGTGGAGCGCGTATTGAAACCACCACAATGAGCAGTAAGACTTTGGACGCGAGCGATGGAAAAGGAAAACTTGCTGATACGGATGTGCTTCCCTCATTAAATTTAGTCTACAACCTTTATAAAAATATGAATTTGAGAACAGCCATATCAAGGACCGTTGCAAGACCTACTTTCCGTGAGATGGCGCCCTATATCAGTTTTGAATATGTCGGTGATGAACTGTTTATTGGTAATCCTGATTTAAAACGGACATTGATCACTAATTATGATGTTCGCTGGGAATGGTTTTTAAATCCGGGTGAAATTCTTGCTTTAAGCGGTTTTTACAAGGATTTTGAAGCGCCCATTGAAAGATATATTGATCCCAAATTCAGCGACGATACAGCGCTAAAAAGTGTAAAAAATGTTGATCGAGGCGCTGTATTTGGTGTTGAGATTGAGGCCCGAAAAAACTTTGGTTTTATCCATAAACAATTAGCCGATTTTAAAACAGGCACTAATTTTTCATATGTCTATTCTGAAGTTGATATTGCAGATGAAGAGATGCAGGAAAAAATTGATAATGGTGATCCCAATCCTGATAAAACAAGGCCTCTTGCCGGACAATCACCCTTTTTATTCAACATCAATTTTTCCTATGATAATTATAAAACGGCTACGTCAGCAGGAATTTATTATAACATCTTCGGTGATCGTTTATTCCTAACGGCACGGCACGCAACCCCGGATATCTATGAAAAAGGCTATGGTACTCTGGACTTTAAAGCAAGTCAGGCTGTCTTCAACTATTTTACGATTTCACTCGCGATTAAAAATATTTTAAATCCAAATCATAAATTTGTCTATAACCTGGATAACGGCGTTGTGGACAAAGAGTACATTTATAGAAGTATTAAAACAGGCATTAATTATTCATTGTCAATCACTTACAAACTTTAAGGAGAATTTTATGAGGGCTTTGTCACAATTTATTTTACTGTTAACTTTACCATTATTAATTCTGGCACAAAAACCGGAAAAAGTTATTACCGATGCCGACATTCCGGTAGGTTCCAATGTTACATTTTCAGCGGATACGGTTTACATTCTTGACGGGATGGTATTCGTCGACAGTTTAGCCACGCTAACCATTGAAGCCGGTACATTGATAAAAGCAGAGGACGGCCAGGATACGGAAGCCTCCGGTCTGGTTATTACCCGCCATGCAAAAATATATGCCGAAGGCGCCGCCGATCGGCCAATTATATTTACATCGGTTAACGATGACGGCAGTCTGGATTATGCGGATCGCGGCGAATGGGCCGGCGTGGTGCTGTTAGGTAAAGCTCCAACTAACAATTCAGGCGATAAAGCGGTTGAAGGCGTTAATGAAATTGATCCTCAGCGCGCCTTATACGGCGGTGATGAACCGAATCACAGCAGCGGTGTATTTCGCTACGTTTCGATCCGTCACACCGGTATTAATGTTGGCGCCTCAACCGGAAATGAAATCCAGGGATTAACCCTTGGCGCCGTTGGCTCCGGAACAATCGTAGAATATGTTGAGTCCTATGCCAGTGACGATGACGGTTTTGAATTTTTTGGCGGTACGGTAAATACGCGTTATCTGGTAGCTGCTTTCTGTTCCGATGACGCCTTTGACTGGGATCAGGGATTTAACGGCAAACATCAGTTCTGGTTTGCTATCCAGGGAACCGATAAGGCCGGCCGCGCCGCTGAGATGGATGGCGCCGGCGGCAATGAGCAGGGAATGCCCTATGCTAAACCGGTTTTATCCAATGTAACGTATATTGGCTCTGGAATTGGAGCTACGCCGGAAGGTGATGGAGAAGAGATGTTAATTTTCCGGGATAATACAGGCGGTTATTACTGGAACAGTATTTTTACGGATTATGACGATGCCTCCACCAGTTTAGGCATCACGGTAGAAGATATTGATAACAGCGGCGATAAACCGGAAGACAGCGCCAAACGTCTGGAAGCCGGTGATTTAGGTTTGATGGGTAATATTTGGTATGGGTTTGGCGCAGGTAATGCTATCAATGAATTTTCCAATCAGGATTTTGTACAGACTTATTTATCCGATGCAGGCAATGGCAACCGGTTGGAAGATCCGTTGCTACGCGGCATCAGCCGTTCCATGGATAATGGGTTGGATCCGCGTCCACAGGCTGGCAGTCCGGCCTTAAACGGCGCCTTGGATGTTGAAGATGATTATTTTGTGAAAACAAGTTATGTCGGCGCATTCGGTGGAAACAACTGGCTTAAAGGATGGACAGCGCTGGATCAGTTGGGATATACCACAGCTATAAAAGAATCTAAAATTAGTAATAATGTACCGATGTCATACACTTTAGCACAGAACTTTCCTAATCCATTCAACCCGACAACGACTATTAATTTTTCATTACCGAAAACAGGACATATTACCTTGAAAGTCTATAATATGTTGGGTCAGGAATTAGTTACCTTAGTTGATGGGCAAAGAACAGCCGGCGAATACAGCATAAAATGGAATGCAGAAAACTTTGCCAGCGGAATGTATATTTACCGTTTAACAAATGGAACTCAGAATTTCAGCAACAAAATGTTACTGCTCAAATAAAGTAACATTGCTCTCCGAAAAAGCTCTGTGCCCGCAGGGCTTTTTTATTTTATAATGTCATTCTATCTAATCAACTCAAATTATTACTTGCATCTGCATTATTATTTATTAATTTGTTACAGTAACTATAACAAATAAGAAGACTATGTCGGCATCAACAAAATTGTCCACGGCCGTGAAAGCATTATGCCTTATAGCAGAGGATAACAATTCACCTAAAACAAGTACAGTGATATCGACCCGTACTGGCGTGAACGCTTCTAAATTACGGATGCTCTTATCGATGTTGGCTAAATCTGGTATTGTGAACAGTGGAAAGGGTAGTAAAGGAGGTTTTATATTAAATAAGGATCCCAAGGACATCCATTTGCAGGAAATATACTGTTCGATTGAAGATCGAAAAGCATTCCATTTGGATGTTCAAAAATTTCTCGGGCACCATTTGTCGATACCTGTTCAGATAAATAATTATTTTCTGGATTTGTTTGCTGAGATTCAGGTGGATATTGAAGACAAAATGAAAAAAATCAGTTTACAATCAATCATAGATAAACTTGAAAAATAATACAGCCACTGAAAAACACCGAATATCACGGAAATAGAATTAAAAAAATCTATGAATTATAATTATTGGAGTACAATTTTTCAAATTCAAATAAACAAAATATTAGATAAGATTGAATAATGAATATAATTAAATTCAGTGTAAATCGGTGTAATTCGGTGGCTAAATGATGAAATTAAATAACATAAAATAATGAAAGGGCAGGTATTATGTTTGATCAAAAAATTTTGCAGACGTTAGGGATTAAACCTAAGAACTTCGGCTCTTCAACCGGCTTAAAGTGGAGTACAACAACCAGTGAGAAAGAACTTGAAATAACTTCACCTGTTGACGGTAAATTAATTGCCCAGGTATATCAGGCTTCAGAGGCGGATTATGATCGTGTCATCAAGACTGCAGAGGAAGCATTTAAATACTGGCGTACGGTACCAGCGCCAAAACGTGGTGAAATAGTTCGCCAAATAGGTCTGAAACTGCGTGAATTTAAAGAACCACTCGGAACATTAGTTTCATATGAAATGGGAAAATCACTGCAGGAAGGCTGGGGCGAAGTTCAGGAAATGATCGATATCTGTGATTTTGCCGTTGGACAATCCCGGCAGTTATATGGATTTACGATGCATTCGGAACGCCCGAATCACCGTATGTACGATCAATACCATCCGTTAGGGCCTGTAGTGACCATATCGGCGTTCAATTTTCCCGTGGCTGTTTGGGCTTGGAATGCCATGATCGCGGCCGTATGCGGTGATGTGAATATCTGGAAGCCTGCATCTAAAGTTCCATTGACTGCTATTGCCGTGCAGAACATTATTTCGGAAGTCTTAAAAGAAAATAAAGTACCTGAAGGCGTCTTTAATTTAATTATCGGTAAAGGATCAACAATTGGAGAAAAGATTTTAAATGATAATCGTATTCCTCTGATTTCTTTGACTGGTTCGACGAATGTTGGTAAACATGCCGGGGAAGTAATAGCCAAACGTCTGGGAAAATATATTCTGGAATTGGGCGGCAATAATGCCATTATCCTGACACCGGAGGCTAATTTGCCGATGGCAATTCCGGCTATTGTTTTTGGCGCCGTGGGAACGGCAGGTCAGCGCTGCACATCAACCCGGCGACTGATTATTCATGAATCCATTTATGATAAAGTGAGGGAATCATTACTTAAGGCCTATTCGGTATTACGTATTGGCGATCCGCTGGATCAATCCAATCATGTCGGTCCGCTGATTGATAAAAGCGCAGTGGAAACCTTTGTTGAAGCTTTGAAAAAGGTTCAGGAAGAAGGCGGCACGATTTTAAGCGGTGGTGAAGTATTAATGGGCGCAGGGTATGAATCCGGCTGTTATGTAAGACCGGCCTTGGTCGAAGCCGAAAATCATTATGAAATCGTACAGGAAGAAACATTTGCTCCGATTCTGTACCTGATTAAATATGCCGGCACAGTGGATGAAGCTATCGAACTGCACAACGGTGTGGTTCAGGGTCTGTCTTCGGCTATATTCACAAATAATCTTCTCGAAGCAGAGACTTTCTTATCGCATCGCGGCTCAGATTGTGGTATAGCCAATGTAAATATCGGCACATCCGGTGCGGAAATTGGCGGGGCTTTTGGCGGTGAAAAGGAAACCGGCGGTGGGCGTGAATCCGGTTCAGATGCGTGGAAAGCCTATATGCGCAGACAAACAAACACAATCAACTTTGGAACAGAATTGCCATTAGCACAGGGTATCAAATTTGAAATATGAAAATTTTATCTGTGACATTTGATCGATCTGCCTTTCATGGTGATAATTTTGATAAATTGGTAAAGAGTAAACTTCGGGTACTCTCAAAATATAAGCGGCTCTTGGTTTATCATACACCAACATTTCTTGAAGAAACAATCAGCCTTTACCAAACGAAAAGGTCAATCTTAGAAAAACAAGTTCATTTTTTATTTAATATATGTAATGCTAAATGGTTTAAAAGAAGATCAGAATTATGGATTGATGAGCTTGTAAGCCAATATCCCGAAAAAAAGAAATGTTACATTTCAGAAATGGATCGAAAAAGAATTGAAGAAAATATTCAGTACTATTTGCTAAGAGATAAATTCGATCCTAAGGCTCTTTCAACAGTTATGAGTGAAAAACAAAATGAATATAAAAAATCACTTGCTCATAAAGAATTGTATATTGAAATAAGAGAGTTATTTGCATCGGATTTTGCAGAAGATAGAAAAAAAGGATTGAACCAACATATTTATTTTAATATTTACTTAGCAGATCATTTTGATATAATGGGTGAACATCTAATCAAAAAACATCTTGAAATAATAACAGATAAATCAATTATCTATAATAAATGGATTCATAATAAATCAGATTACCCATATTTTACTAAATATGTTGAAGGTTCCATTTATTCTCTTTTTTTCCCCTTTGCTGAGCCTAATATGAAATTAGATAAAAATGCCATGACAGATATAGAACTCATATCTTTCTTAAAAAATATTGACATACTTGTATCCAATGATCAAAAATTTATGAAAAAAGCATTTGAACAATTATATCACGATATGGGAAAGCTTTATTTATCGACTGATGAATTTATAGAGTATATGGATGACAATTTTAGATGAAGATAATCCATAATAATATATCTGTAATAAATTAATCCGTATCTGCTTTGGTGGATGCGGATTTTTTATTTTCAATGGTATATGAGTAAAAGCTTAATTAAATTGGCATATGCTATTTGAGTCCATCGATCCATAAAGAAATGTAATGAGCGCAACTTTTGAAAACCTGACCTTAAAACGTATTTTTATATTTTGGCTGCCTTTAGCCGCAACCTGGCTGATGATGGCTGCGGAAGGTCCGATCATTTCGGCCATTATTGCCCGGCTGGCCGAACCTAAAATCAATCTGGCGGCCTATTGGGTAGCTTATGCCTTTGCACTGATCATTGAAGCCCCGGTTATTATGATGCTCAGCGCCTCAACCGCTTTGGTAAGGTCTAATCAGTCTTTTAAAAAATTAAGAACATTCACCTATGCACTAAGCGCTGGAATTACAATATTTCAACTTATACTCCTAATTCCTGCATTTTATGATTTTCTAACACTTGACCTGATGAATTTAGACAAAGAGGTTGCTCATCTGACCTATTATGCATTAATTATTTTAATTCCCTGGCCCGGGGCGATTGGTTATCGCCGGTTTTACCAGGGAATTTTGATAAGAAATAATTCAACCCGTAAAGTTGCTTATGGCACTTTAATACGCTTATTCTCTATGGTAACAACAGCGCTTGTTCTATATAAGCTTGGTATCAATGGCACCTGGGTAGGCGCTGCTGCCCTGAGTATTGCAGTCACTATGGAGGCCATCGCCAGTCGCATAATGGCTCATTCTACACTTAAAAAAATATCAAGCATTGCACCCAAACCTGAAGACGAAATATTAACTCATAAAACCATCTTTAAATTTTATTACCCGTTAGCTCTTACATCATTAATTGGTTTGGCTGTACATCCGTTGGTGACCTTTTTTCTGGGGCAAAGCCGCTTTGCTCTGGAATCGCTGGCTGTCATGTCCGTTATCAATTCGCTCGTTTTCATTTTCAGAAGTCTTGGGCTGTCGTATCTCGAAACTGCAATTACTTTTCTGGGTGATAAATTTGAAAATTACAAACAAGTTCGAAAATTTGGCATTATCCTGGCTGCCTGTTTATTAACTGGCCTTGCTTTGATTGCCTACACACCATTTGCGCATATCTGGTTTAGTGTTATTTCCGGTCTAAGCGAAGAATTAGCTAAATTTTGCCTGATGCCAACACGTATCCTGACTATTATGCCGGTATTGACGGTTATACTTTCTATCCAGCGTGCTATATTGGTTAATGGAAAGCATACAAGTCCCGTAACTTATGCTACTATTATTGAAGTTGGTGGGATTTTGTCTATTCTTATTATTTCTATTCACTTTTTTAATGCGATTGGCGCCATTGCCGCCGCAGGTTCTTTGGTACTGGGTCGGCTGATGGCGAATGGATTTTTAATTTTAAAGGTTAAAAAAGTATTGAAAAGTTCTGTATCAAAATAAAAATCATCCTTCATCAAACTGCATCCTGAATTTTAAAATAGAACAGAATACACCCAGAGAATAATAGTAAAACCAGGAATACATAATACATAAACCAATAAATCGGATTTAGTATGTTAAAAGGTATCATAACCAGTAAACAGGGAATAGATAATATCAAAGTTGTTAAAGACGATTTAAGAATATCCTGAAATTGCTTGTCGTCATACCACTCGGATATGTTCTTTTTAAGTTTTAATGAAAGCCAGAATACAACAGAAAGACCATAGGGCATTAAAAATAAAACATAGAACGGAATAAATATCCAGAATTTGGTTATATGGCTGGCAGACGAAATTAAAACAAATGTTTGAAATATACCTAACAAGCCCGCGAGAATTCCCAGATATTGGGCAATTAAAAAAATATTTTCATCTGCGAAATTATTTTTGGCCTCTTCTTTATCTGTTCGTCTAAATAATTTTAGTAAATAATAAATCATCATCATATTAAATAAAAGATTTAAAGTAAGCGCATAATTTAAAATATTAAATTCACCCTGATCAATAAATCCTGAACGATACTCTTTCGCGATCTCATCGATCATGACCTTTTCCACACCCAGCGCTAATAATGAGCTAATACCAATAATGAGTATAAGTATTCTTAACCATTTAAATTCAGAAGGATAACGGAATTGAGTAAAAATAAAAATAATGCCATATAGATGAAAAATAGTTATGAATAAATATCCCGCAATAGTTATGATATCAAAAAAATCCAGCGATTTCTGATTTATATTAATAGCCTCGACTACGTTCATATTCACACGCAGTAATATATAGACCAAACTGCAAAATGAAATAATACTCAAAATGAATACTATTAACTGATTAATTTTGTTTTTTGAACTCACGATTAATACCTCCAAATTTTCAATCAAATTTACTCATCTAAAATAAAAAAGATTTCTTCGAACGATTTATTAAAAAAGCGGGCAATTTTCAGGGCAAGTAATGCAGACGGTACAAACTTACCTTTTTCTATTGAAAAAATAGTCTGTCGCGTTACACCTATGGCATCAGCCAGGTTTTGTTGAGACATTTCACTATTGTCAAATCGGCACCGTCTAATATTATTTCCAAGTTTCATATCATTATTCCTAAATGAATTAAATGTATGTACAGAATACTTAACAAGTATACATGTATAATTTACATATGTCAAGTAAACTTTACAAAAATATAATTATTATTTACAATACAAGAAAATCTTTATAGAGCAGAATTTTTATATACTTCTTTAAATATTTTAAATTTTAACAATTGATAAGTTTTTAATATATTGCTACTTTTTAAAGACGATGAATAATAATGGCAGGCATTATGAACGACAATGAAATAAAACCTTCAACTAATTTTATCCGCACAATTATTGATGATGATTTAAAAACCAATAAATACCAGGGACGCGTGCATACGCGCTTTCCGCCGGAACCAAACGGCTATTTGCATATCGGTCATGCAAAATCCATCTGTCTTAATTTCGGCATTGCCCTGGATTATAACGGAAAATGCAATCTGCGTTTTGATGATACGAATCCGGTCAAGGAAGAAGATGAATATGTCAATTCCATTATAGAAGATGTGCGCTGGCTGGGCTTCGATTGGGGGCCGATGGTACTTTACGCATCGGATTATTTTGAGCAGATGTATGAATATGCCGTACAGTTGATCAAAAAAGGTAAAGCCTATGTGGATGATTTGACGGCCGATGAGATTCGCGAATATCGTGGCACTCTGAAAATGCCCGGCAAGGAAAGTCCCTATCGCGATCGTTCAATGGAAGATAATCTTGATCTATTTGAAAAAATGCGCAGCGGTGAATTTCCCGATGGCAGTCGTGTACTCCGCGCTAAAATTGATATGAAATCCGGTAATCTGAACATGCGTGATCCAGTGATGTACCGGATTCTGCATTCAACTCACCATCGAACTGGTGATAAATGGTGTATTTATCCTATGTATGATTGGGCCCATGGCCTGGAAGATTCCATTGAAGGGATCACCCATTCTATCTGTACACTTGAGTTTGAGGATCACCGGCCTTTGTATGATTGGTATCTCGATGAATTAGACATTTACCATCCACAGCAAATTGAATTTGCACGATTGAATTTAAATTACACCGTAATGAGTAAACGTAAATTACTGCAGTTAGTTAAAGAAAAGCATGTAAGCGGCTGGGATGATCCGAGAATGCCGACCATTTCCGGTATGCGCCGCCGCGGGTACACGCCGGAAGCAATTCGTGAATTTGCCGATCGTGTGGGTGTTGCCAAGGCAAACAGCACCGCTGATATTGCGCTTCTGGAACATTGTCTTAGAGAAGATTTGAATAAAAGGGCTAAAAGGGTAATGGCTGTCCTTAAACCTATAAAAGTTATAATTACCAATTACCCTGAAGATAAAGTTGAAGAACTGGAGGCTGAGAATAATCCGGAAGATGCCAGCGCCGGCACACGAAAAATATATTTCAGCCGTGAAATTTATATTGAAGAAGATGATTTTCGTGAGGACGCGCCTAGTAAGTATTTCCGCCTGGCCCCGGGCAAAGAAGTACGCCTGAAACATGCCTATTATATTACCTGTGAAAAAGTAATTAAAGATGATAAAACTGGTGAAATAATAGAATTACATTGTTCCTATGATCCCAAGAGTAAAGGGGGCTGGACAGACGACGGCAGGAAAGTGAAGGGAACATTGCATTGGGTTTCAGTCCAGCATGCCGTTAAAGCTGAAGTGCGTTTATATGAGCATTTATTTGTTAAAGAATTTCCTGAAGATAATCCGGATGGAACAACATTTATCGAACAAATTAATCCTGAATCACTAATCATTTTGAAGGATTGTATGGTTGAACCGGGACTGAAAACGGCTAAACTGGGCGATCGTTACCAGTTTTTACGTAATGGATATTTCTGTCTCGATCCGGACTCGATTGAGGATAAACTGGTATTCAATCGGACCACATCTTTGCGCGATAGCTGGGCGAAAATAGAAAAGAAGCTAGAAAGTTAAGTACAAAATTCATTCATCGATATAATAAAATATCTCACTTCCCCTTATCAAAGTTGGATAGAGGGGATATCTTATCTTTTACTTAATCAAGGCTAGTTTTTACAGGACTTATATATTTTTCTTATTTACGTGAAACTAATGTCGCTGCCCGTT
>JAFGKZ010000198.1 GCA_016928315.1 Calditrichaceae bacterium | reverse complement strand
GCAGCGAAGATTTAATGCTCAGCGCCAAAGCGCTTCATAATATCGGTAATGCCTATTTTTCTCAGGATAAGCTGCAGGAAAGTATTGATGCTTATAAGCGTTCTCTGGAACTCAATCCCGATGACAGGGATACCAAATACAATCTGGAGCTGGCCAGGGCTAAACTAAAAGAAATGGCCCAAAAGCAGCCTCAGCAGCAAAATCAGCAGCAACAGCAAAACCAGCAGCAACAGCAACAAAATCAGGAACAGCAGGAAAACGAACAACAGCAACAACAACAGGATCAGCAGCAGCAATCTGCCGAAGAACAGGAACAACAGCAGCAGGAACAACAGGCTCAACAGCAGGAAGATAAAGAAAAAATGGATCAGGAAGAAGCAGAGCGTATCCTCAATGCATTAAAAGAAGAGGAACAGGATTCTCAGGAAAACAAAGCGCCGATCAATGTTCGCGGGCGCAGAACGGGTAAAGACTGGTAAAAATGAAGACTATTTATATAAACAAGTCTATTTTAATAACCATTCTTCTGTTATCGCTGAGTACTGCACAGGATGTTTCACTTAAAGCGACGGTATCTGCCAATGTGATGACGGTTGATGATCGCTTTGAATATTCCGTGGAAGTCGCCGGTAAATCAACTTCGCTGCCTGATGTGGAATTTCCAGATTTCAAAGATTTTTATATACTATCTGGCCCCAATTCATCGACCAGTATTCAGTTTATAAATGGATCTATGACCTCATCAAAAACATTATCGTTTATCATGCAGCCCAAAGCAGAAGGCAAATTTACAATTGGAAAAGCTGCTATCGAAGTGAACGGTGAAACCTATACGTCTAATGCAATAAATATTACTGTTCAGAAAGGATCAGCAAAACCGCAGCAGCCTCAGCAGCAGGCGCCTAAAAATCGGGAAGATCCTGAAGTCTCCGGCCAGGACTTATTTTTAAAAACAGAAGTGAGCCGCACCAATGCCTATATTGGCCAGCAGATTACAGTTGAGTATAAATTATATTTTCGTGTCAATATCAGAAATTATGAACGGCCTAAACCACCGAAGAATGCCGGGTTCTGGACTGAAGATTTGGAAGTTCCTAAACGTCCAAGACAGGAAACAGAAGTCGTAAATGGCATCGCCTATAATATTGCGACTATTCATAAAATAGCTTTATTCCCAACCCAGGTAGGAGAATTGACAGTCGATCCGATGCAAATTAAGCTGGAAGTGCTGGTAAAAAATCAACGCAGGCGCAGCTTCTTTGATAGTTTTTTTGATGACCCATTTGGCCGGACAGTGCAAAAAACAGTTGTTGGAAAACCAGTTAAAATAAATGTTAAAGCATTACCGGTATCAGGTAAACCAGCGGATTTTAACGGCGCGGTTGGCGATTTTCGGTTTGATGTATCGGTTGATAAAACGGAAACAGCAACGAATGAAGCCATTGCCTTGAAACTAAAATTGAGAGGGCAGGGGAATATCAAATTAGTTGAATTGCCTAAACCCGATATTGCCAGCAGCATTGAACAGTATGATCCAAAACTATCAACGAATATTGAAAACGCCAATACTATTTCCGGTTCAAAGACAGCGGAGTACATTTTAATCCCCCGGGTTGAAGGGGAGTATGAAATCAGACCCATAGAGTTTTCCTATTTTAATCCAAATACTAAAAAATATAATACCATCACCAGCAAGCCGATACGATTAAAAATCAACAAAGGCAGCGGGCCGTCGTTAGCTGTGGGTGCGCAGGGAGGACAATTTACACGCCAGGAAGTAGCTCTGCTTGGAAAAGATATAAGGTTTATTAAGGAATTCACGGAATTTCACCGCATCAATAAAAAACCTTATTTATCTTTTCAGTTTATTGGAACCTTACTTATGGGCGTTATTCTCTTCACCGGATTTATATTCTATAACAATTACCAGGTTAAACTAACCGGCAACGAATATCTGGCTCGCAGCCGGCGCGCCGGGAAATATGCGTCAAAACAATTAGCGGAAGCAAAAAAGAAAATATTATCCCCTGATGATGGGGAGTTTTATAAAGCTGTATCGCTGGCCTTACAGGGATTTGTGCGCGATAAGCTTAATATTGAATTAACCGATTTCAGCGTAGTGAATGTGCGTGCGGCGCTCGAGAAAAGAAAAATAAATCCGCAAGAAATTAATGAATACATTGCTATACTGGAAGAGAGCGATTTACGACAGTATGCTAATATTAGCGCTTCATCTGATGATAAAGTGACATTGTATAACAAGGCAAAAGATATTTTAACAAAGTTTGAAAAATGGATGTAATTAAAAGATTATTTTTAATATCGTTTATCATTGCTCAGTCCGTAACGGCTGCCAATTTGCATGATGTTTTTAATCAGGGCAATCAGTATTATCAACAGGGTGAGTATGAGCAGGCGATTGAAAGTTACCAAAAGATCATCGAAGAAGGATATGAGAGCGGGCCGTTGTACTTTAATTTAGGCAATGCCTATTATAAACTTGGGCAATTAGGACCGGCGCGGCTTTATTACGAGCGTGCATCAGAATATTTGAAAAATGATGAAGCTCTTCAGGAAAATATGCAATTACTCAATCTGCGTTTGGTGGATCAGATTGAACCGATGCCGCAGTTTTTTTTAAACGCGGTTTGGACACATGTAGTAGATTTTATTGCCATAGATATGTTGATATGGATCGTCACCGGTCTTTTATGGCTGTCGCTCGTTGTTTTTTCTATTCGATATTATTTTCGAAGCCGCGGACGGGGTGACCGGTTCAAAATTCTGTTTGCATTTATTTTTGTTATTTTTATTTTCTTTGCATTGATTTCAATACAAAAAATATATAATCTTGAAAACGAACAATATGGTATTATAATGAAATCTTCTGTAACGTCGCGTGCAGAGCCTAAAATAAGTGCAACAGAAGTTTTTATTATACATGAAGGCACGAAAGTAAAAATTGAACGAGTAACCGGTGATTGGTACGAAGTGCGGTTGGCTGATGGAAAAACCGGTTGGCTGGAACGAACATATCTCGAAATAATATAAGAGGCTTTTATGATTAAAAATTTATCTATTTTATTTTTATTGATTTTTTTTATTGGCTGCGCCTCCTCCTCAAAAGTTCAGACCGGCATTGACTCCGGCGACAGAGATGTTTCAGGCAAGTATGATGAATCATTTGATCCTTCAACCCTGGATGATGATGACATTGTAATTGGAAAAACTGATGATAAAACGCAAACGAAACAAGTTGCTAACGAAACCGATAAAAACCAGGCAACTGAGAAAATTATAATGCACGAAGTGGAAGGTTATCGCGTTCAGATACTTGCTACACAGGGTATCGAAGCGGCAACTCTTCAGCAGCAAAAAGCGGTTGATAGGTTTTCTGATAATGGTTATAAAGTATATTTGATCTATGAAGCACCCCTGTATCGTCTGAGAATCGGCGATGCAATAACGCGCAAAGAGGCTGAACTTATCCGGGATTTGGCGAAGGAACGCGGCTATGATGAGGCGTTTATTGTAAGGAGTAAGGTGATGACTCCGGAATCAGCTAACCCGGGAAGCGGTTTGTAATTTTCATAAAACGGTTTAATAAAAGAAATTCTACCCCTTTATAACACCTAAGGGTTTTAAACGAACCACTTTGTTGCATATCCCGCTGTGATGCATAATATTAACTACATTAGCAACATCCTTATACGCTTCAGGCATCTCCTCAGCCATGGTGCCTTTTCCTCTTGCCTGAACTACAACGCCTTTTTGAGACATTTCTTTAAATAAATCCCTGTTATGAGCGGCTCGTTTTGCCTGGTTGCGGCTTAATATCCGCCCGGCGCCATGACAAGCGCTGCCAAAAGTTTCATCCATGGCCTTTTGGGTTCCGGTGCAGACAAAGGAGTAGCGGCCCATATCACCGGGAATTAAAACAGGTTGCCCGATACTCTGGTATTTATCCGGAATATCAGAACTGGCAGGTGGAAATGCCCTTGTTGCACCTTTGCGGTGAACGCAAAGATCAGTCGGTTTGCCATTAATTAAATGTTTTTCCTTTTTGGCAATATTATGTGATACATCGTAAATCAGATTAAAATCCAGGTCAGAATCGGATAGACTCAATACCCGTTTCATAACCCGGCTGGCTAGATGCATAATAACCTGGCGGTTACTCCAGGCAAAATTAGCCGCAGCTGCCATGGCAGCCAGATAGTTCTGTCCTTCCGGACTTTGAATGGGTGCCGAGGCTAACTGGCGGTCAGGCAGGGGGAGCTTATATTTCTGTGCAGCTTTACTCATTATTTTTAGTGAATCTTCACAAACCTGGTAACCAAATCCGCGTGAACCGGTATGAATTAATACCATTATTTGTTTTTCATACATGCCCATCGCTTCTGCGGCAATGGGGTCGTAGATGGTATCAACGACATCGATTTCCAGAAAATGGTTGCCCGAACCCAGGGTACCCATTTGATCCTGACCCCGTTCCAGCGCACGATCGCTGATCACAGATGGATCAGCCCAGGATAAATGTCCCTTATCTTCCGTAAACCCGATATCTTCTGGTTTACCAAACCCTTGATTAATAAACCAGGAGACACCTTGCGTCAAAGCGGATTTCAATTCAGTTTTATTAAGTTTTCTGATGGCATGAGAAGAGCCGATTCCAGTTGGAATTGCTTTGAATAACTCCTGGACTAGTTTGGCTAATTTATTCTGAATATCCGTTTGGTTTAATCCGGTTGAGGCCAATCTAACGCCGCAGTTGATGTCGTAACCTACGCCGCCCGGTGAAATTACACCAGTGCTCCAGTCCGTTGCAGCCACGCCGCCAATCGGGAAACCATAACCCCAGTGAATATCGGGCATGGCCAATGAATATTTTTGAATACCCGGCAAGTGTGCAACATTAATAACCTGCTTCAAAGGTTCTGTTTCTTCAAGAAGAGAGTTGAACATTTCTTCCGAAGCATAGACACGGGCCGGGGCTAGCATCTGTCCTGATTGCTGAATCTCAAATAGATTTGCGTGTATTTGATGAACAAAGTGATCCAAAAAGCGTAAATGTTTCATATTTGTATTTTTAATTTAATTTATAGTTTAAATATCGAAAAACACTTTTGTTGAGAATATTCCACTTTCTTCGATAATTTTTATTTGATGATAGGTCACGGCTTTAATCTCCGTTTCAATATCTTTTGCAGGATTATTCAAATTTTTAGTTTCTCCCTTAACTTCGTAAAAATACTTTTTATTCTTCTTGCCTATTTTAATAAATTTTAAGGGTTTTACGATCTGACTTTTTACCATAAGAAGATAGTTTACTTCTGAAAGAAATGTGATTAACATATTTTCATAATCACTTTCTTCAGCTGAGTACACAAAATCGTCTCCTGCACAGAAGGAATAATTATCAGACAGCGCCAGTTTGTAATAACCGTTTAATGCAAAGATAAAAAGGTTTTCAATGGTGTCAGCAGTGATTTCGAGACCTATATCTGCTGTATGAATAATTTCATGAAATCCGTACATAATCCCGGATAATGTTATTTTGCAATTTTGACATGGATCACTGTGTTACAGTACCCTGATGGAATATAATACAAATGTATAAAATACAGGTTTTAAATAATAGTAAATTTTTAATTTTATTTTACTAATTAAATAAAGAATGTGTATTTTTACCCGAATTAAAAACAAGATGTATGCAGGTTCAATTATAAAGGTTGTGATTATGACAATAAAAAAGGTTTTCACCATTTTTTCATTATTATTACTTTTTGCCTGTTCTGTAAATGACCCTAAACTGCCGGAATGGGATACGGACTGGAAAATTTATATGCCGACCCAGGATTTTATTATGGGTGAAGAAATAATCAATGATTCTACGTTTTTAGCTGGATATGCCAATGATAGTATCCCCATTATATTATTTAAACTTGAAGATTCAACAGATTGGGAACGGGTTGAAGCGTCAGATTTAGTGCTTGATCCACAGACAGATCATTTTAGCGCGGGTATTGGCGATATAGAATTAGGCGATTATGATGATTTATATTCAGATAGTACAAGAATTCCTGAAATCATTCCTGCGGAATTGTTTGCAGTTACCGATACGCTTATTCCCTATGATTCGCTAACAGTATATCCACCGGATGACTCATTTGAATTTACGGAATATGAATACGTGACAGTTGAAAAAGGAGAATTATGGATTACTTTTTGCAATGAAACCTTTCTTAATTTGAGAGAGGGTTTAATAGCCAAAATTTATAGTGAAAATGGTACATCACAATATTTAGGAGAAATAGAGTTTACTCAACCCATTTCAGCGCACTCAACTGTACAAAGCGAACCATTAATCTTAAATAATAGAACCATTTACAATAAATTTAGAATAGAATATATTATACCCGTTGAAGCAAACCCATCGCCACGATATTTATCCGAGGATGATCGTAATGGATATTTTTGCACTGTACTCTCTATGGGCGAGTTAATAATTACTGAAGGTCGGGCCAAAGTGCCTGAACAAACAGCTGTTGATTCAGCGGCCGTTGAAATAAAAGAAAAAGACAACCAAATCATTAGCGGAACGGTCGAGAGCGGTTCAATTCATTTTAATATACAAAATATGTTACCCGTAGGTTGTTATGTGACAGTCAGCCTGCCTAATTTCAGAGAAAACGGTTTAGTTAAAACATTTTCCAGTCGAATTACTGCTGGGATGAATGGCGTAATAACTGAAGATATTTCCGGATTGGCAGTCATCAATCATCGAAGCTCTGGCAGTGTGATAGATTCGCTGGACTACATTGCCACTATCAATAGTGATTCGACAACAGAACCTATCCTTATCACTTCAGAAGATTCTGTTATCGTTGATGTAACAACCGATTCTATCCGGATGGCTTCTGTAACAGGTATAATTGATACAGTAGATTTTGATATTGAGTCTTTGGAATTGGATGAGATTGATGTATTTGAAGATATCGAGGGACAAATTCGATTAAATGATCTGGAAATGCACCTGGTTTTTGAAAATGAGATAGATTTACCAATTTACGCAAATTTAAAGATTGTCGGTAAAAGAACTGATACGGCGGATTCAGTTGTAATTAATGTGTCTGAAACTATTAAAGCTGCCAGCGCATCGCCAACAACCATAATAAATATTAACGACGCGTATTCTGATCCAAGTATTGTAGATTTGTTGGAAATATTACCGGATGATATAAAGATTGCAGGAAATGCAACCGTATTTGGAGAAGGGAGTGTATCTGTGGGTGATGGACTCCGGGCCCGCTATACAATCAGCTCTCCGCTCACCATTCAGATTGATGAAGCCTTAACATTTAAGTCAAATGAAATTGACAGCATCACCTATGATGATCTGGACGAAGAACAGAGAGATCAAATTGTTAATGATCTGGCTGATGTATCCGCAATGTTTAATTTTATCAATCATATACCTATTGGGGGACAACTAAAATACTATATGGCAATTGATTCAACTGATTTATATTCAGATGATATTGCTGAACCATCCACAAAGATCGTTATCGAGGCAAATATTGGTCCCGCAATAAAAGGTGCTGATGGATATGTGCAAGCTGCCGTCCTTTCTGAATGGAATCAGGAATTTACAGATGAACAACTGGAAATTTTTAACTATCCGACTATTTATACACGTCAGGAATTGACCATATTAAGTACAGATGGCGAAGTAAAGATCAGACAGGATGATTCAATTGAAATAGAAGCCATATTAGATTTTAAAATTACTGTAGATATTGAAAGTGATTAATTCTT
>JAFGKZ010000197.1 GCA_016928315.1 Calditrichaceae bacterium | reverse complement strand
TTCTTCATACAATACATCCGAAGCGATAATCCGTTCGAATTTTTTATCCAATTGCGGATTGCGCCAGTCCAGCCATTTTAAGTGCGGTTGTTTTATTTTATTCAATTGAAAATTTTTACGCGCCAGAACCAATGAATCATTTTCATAATCCGTGCACAACAACGAGGCAGGATTTTGCTGCATAAGCGCCATGGATGTCAGACCTAAACCACAGCCCAGCTCCAGGATATTTTTTTTATTAAATAATTCTGGATTCTTTATAATAAATCTTGATAAACCAATCGCCGATGGCCAGAGCTCCGCCCAGTATGGCATTCGTTCGTCTTTATTAAATTCATCATCGCTAACTTGATTAACCAGATCATCAAGATTTTCAACTTTACGAATTTTGAGATGGGTATCTTTAAAATCGAAGTGTACGGATTCGAGATTTAATTTAGGTTTTGACATTTATTGTATTTTTTTACCCACCCCATCCGACAGTTGTCGGATTCCACCCCTAATTATTAGGGAGGGGACTTAGGGGAGGGTCAGGAATAATATTATTCCATTTAATCAGAATTGTAAAAATCTATTAATCACTTCCGCTGCCCTTTTTGAGGCGCCCGGTTCACCCAGCTTCTTCCGAATGATCTGCATCGTCTCACGGATTTCTCTATTATTATCCGGCGCCAACATAATAGTCAGTTGTTCTACGGCTCTCGCCACGGTAAAATCATCCTGAATTAATTCTAAAGCTACCTGCTTTTCAGCAACGATATTGACCAAACCAATAAACGGCACTTTAATAAACATACGCCCAAGCCAGTAGGTGAGGGGATTTACCTGATAAACAATCAGCATTGGCACGCTATAATAACCCGTCTCCAGAGTAGCCGTACCGGAGGCTACAATAACAGCATCGTATTCGGGCAGACGTTTATATAATTCGGTTTCAGCAAGAGAAATAAAATTATCATTTCCATTTAGCAGGCTGGAATACTGATCAGCTTTCAGATGATTAACCTTAACAATTTCCGCTTTGTGAATTTTTTTAGCTTTATACAATTGACGCGCTGTTTCAAGCATTCTGGGAAGAAGCGATTTAACTTCCTGCAGACGGCTGCCGGGTAAAATGCCCAATGTAATATTCTCAGGGTCGATTTTTCTTATTTTATCCGGCGCATAGGCGGCATGTTTATCAACCAATGGATGTCCCACATATTCTACTTCAATACCATGTTTTTCATAGAATTTCTTTTCAAAGGGAAAAAGGACGATCATTTTGTCAACATATTTTCGGATTTTATCAACCCGCTTCTGTCCCCATGCCCATAACTGCGGACTGATATAATAAAGAACAGGAATGCCAAGGGATTTAAGATTCTGTGCCATTCGAATATTAAAACCCGGATAATCGATGAGTAAGGCGCAATCCGGCTGCTCACTTTTAGCCCGCTCAATCAGTGTATTTTTCACTTTCCAGATAAAGGGTAAATGTCGCATCACTTCACCAACTCCCAGGAAAGCCATTTGCTCAACATGAAATAAAAGATCCATACCCTCTTTTTTTAACTCATCGCCACCAATACCAAAAAATGAGATATCTGATATTAATTTCTTCAGTTCTTTTACCAGCGCTGCGCCATGATGATCACCGGAAACTTCCCCGGCTATGATTAAAATTTTATCCATAAAATCTTTCGTTTTTTCTTTGCGAATAAATTAAGCCAAATGCTTTTACCAATCAATTAGAATAAATGTATAATTCAGGATCGCATTTATTTGTAAAAATTTTTAAAGTGGTTGAATTTTTTTTTCACTTCTATGTATATTAGTTCAAATTCCAGATTGAAATAAACCTGATGAAAGGAGAATATAAATGGGTATTTTTAGACGATTATTTAAAATTGGCGAAGCGAAAGCAAACAAGATGGTTAATGAGCTGGAAAAACCTGAACTTATGCTGGAACAGGCAATACGCGATAAAGAGGAACAAATCAGTGATGTAAAAAAATCCGTAATGGCTGTGATTGCTTCTGAAAAAGAAACTAAAGGTATGCTGGATCAGGAAAAGGCCGAACAGAAAAACTGGGAACAAAAGGCGGAAGCTGCATTGCAATCAGGCAAAGAAGATTTAGCGGTAAAGGCTTTGACCCGCGCACATGAACATGAACAGAAAATTTCCATATTGGAAGACAGCTGGAAAAATCAGCACGAGAATGCTGAAGTACTGAAGAAAGAAATCGAGAAAATGGAAAATGATCTGGCTGAATTTAAACGAAATAAAGATTTTCTGATTGCCCAGAGTAAAACCGCCGATGTGAAAAAACAGATTTATGAAGCCAGGGCAAAAATTAAAAACGATAAGAGCGCGGACGATTTAATGGCCCGGATGAAAGCGAAAGCAGAGCGCACCACCTATGAGGCGGAGGCTGCAGAAGAAATGGCTGAAGCGGTGACCGGCGATAAATTAAAAAAGGAATTTGCGGAAATTGATGAGGCTAAAGTTAAAGAAGCTGTTGATAAAAAATTAGCTGCATTAAAATCAAAAATGGCAAAATAATAAGGCTAACTTGATTAATTAAAATTTTTCTCAAAAGGTGGCAGGGAAGCAAAGATAGAATAAATAAAATACCATTAATCAAAAAAAATATGAATTTATTTGGTGATTAAAATGATATTGAAAATCGTTGTGTACTTGTTGTTCTTGTGCGTGAAAATGTTTTATAACCAATTTTATGAATAATCCAGATCAAAAAATAAGGCTGGTTTTAAACTGCAGTAAGTAAATCTATTTGTAGAACATTCCTGACATATAGCCAACGACCTGATTACGGTCACCGGTGACATCTCCGGAATTTCTATATAATAATACTTTCGATTTTGTGGCTCCGAGAGCACGGCAGGCTTTCATGGTAGTTATTAACGGACCGCTGCCGCACATCTCACAGGCGCCGCTTTGAATATCATCATATAATTTATCTTCATCAAAGTTTTTTGTATTCTCCAGAACGACCTCATCTAAAACTGATGCTTTGGTATGATTATAATAGTGTGATAAATCTGTACTGGCTACGATTAGCGCCTTTTTGCCTTTTAGCGTTTTAACGAGTGCATCACTGAGAATGGTTATATTCTCACGGTCCTGATTGCCCATAACAATTGGGATCAGCTTAAAGTCTTCCAGGACGATTTGCAGAAAAGGCAGATGTACTTCCAGGGCATGTTCATCAATATCGTGTCCCAAGTCCGAATAGAGCAAATCTTCATGACAGGCACAAATTTGCCGGGCAAGCTCTTTATCCACCGTAACCGGACCAAGCGGGGTGCTATAAGCTGAACCGTTGAAAACAGATACTTCATCAAAATAGACGCGATGGCTGGGAGAAATTACGACAACCGTATCATATTCGCGATCCAGAACCTGACGGTAAGCACGGGCAGCTACACCTCCGGAATACAGATATCCGGCATGGGGAGCAACCAGCCCATAGACGTGCTCCACATCTTCTACCGCATTGGAATTTTCCAGAAAAACCGCTACTTCACGGGTTAAATTTTCTTTTCGGCCGGAATAAAACATCCCTGCAACAGCGGGTTCTCTCACTTTATCAGTTGGAGCCATAGTCCTTTGCTAACCTATCTATTCTACATTCTTAGGATTAACTGCCTTGCCATAAATTATAGGGTATTTTTAACTCTATTGCAATAGCAAAACCCCTATAATTCATAATTCTGAAAGCTTAATTCTTATCGGTTCATTTAAATTTTTCTTAAATAAATTAAATGATGACAGCTGTATAAATTATTTTTATATTTATTGATCAAGGGATTAACTGAACCATATATATCAAATAGCTGGAATTTTAAAATGGCTGGATATTTTTTTATCGTTTATTACAGGAGACTTTTAACCTAAACATTCCGTTGAATGAAAAAAATAAACTCTTAGCAATTTTAGCATTCAATCCGGATGATTTTATAGAGTGTGCGTGGTTTCATTGAGGAATCGGCTGTCACTTAAAATGAAAACATGGCAGACGCTAAAATTCTATCCTGCGGGCTGGTCATCCGATATACGTAAATATTTTAACCAGTTGATTGATGATGATATTAAATATGCCGATTATGGTACAAAAAGTTAAAATCATTATTACACGAACAATTTGCGATCATTCGACAGATCTGTTGTTTGAATGGAGCGGATTTCATATCAGCAGATTAAAACGATCTTTATTATTCCAAATGAAGGTTTTAAACAAAAAAGATTTGATTTGATTGATCATCAGCTACAGGATAATAATAAAGCAAGAGTTATCGATAAAGATTTTAAAAAAAATATGTCAGAAACAATTCGATAAAAAGTACAGGCTCAATCAGCGACGTATCATTATCTAAAAAATAAAGAGCGTACGCATGGAAAAGAATATTTTTGATGTTATTATCATCGGTTCAGGTATCGGTGGCTTAGCTTCAGCCAGTATACTCAGCCAGGTATACCACAAACGCGTTTTGGTTTTAGAACGCCACAGCAAACTTGGCGGATACACACAGACTTTCAAGCGTAAAGCTAAATATCAATGGGATGTCGGCGTCCATTATGTAGGCCAGATGCAGCCCGACTCACCTACCCGGTTGTATTTTAATTATATAAGCGGGGGGCAATTACATTGGAATAAAATGCCCAATCCGTATGATATTTTTATTTATCCCGATATAACTTTTGAAGCAAAAGTTGGCCGGGAAAATCTATTAAGCGATTTGATGACTCAGTTCCCAACCGAAAAAGACGCTTTAAAACAATATTTTAAGGATATTGAAAAAGCAGCCAGCTGGTATTCAAAGTATATCATTGGCAATTCAATTCCAAAGATTGTAAAACCTGTAACAAATATTATCACCCGGTCCGGCAGCGCCCTCGCCTTGCAGACGACAAAAAACTACCTTGATAATCATTTCAGGGATAAGTGGCTGAAAGGTATATTGGTGTCCCAATGGGGCGATTATGGCCTGCCCCCTGCATTAAGCACATTTTGTACACACGCCTCGATTGTTAAGCACTATATCAATGGCGGCTGGTATCCGGTGGGCGGGGCTCAGAATATCGCGGAAGGTATCGCTGGTGTGGTAGAGAATGCAGGCGGACAATTTCTTAAAAGTCATCGGGTGGATGAAATCATAATACACAAAAATAAAGCCATCGGCGTTCGTGTTACAGCAGGACAGAAGGAAAAGAGACAAGAAGAATTTTTTGCAGATAAAATCATTTCCAATGTGGGCGCCTATAATACATTCATAAACCTCATACCAGCAAAATTTGATATTCCTTTCCGTGAAGATATTACGAATTTCCCCAAATGTACTTCTAATGTATCCCTGTTTATTGGATTGAACGGCGATCCCCATTTAAGCTGGGTGAATGGCGAAAATTACTGGATATACAATTCATTTGACCACAATAAAACTTTTCACAGCCGGAACGATTTACTGGATGGAAAAGCAAATCATGCCTTTGTCAGTTTTCCATCCCTGAAGGATCCGGATAAAGAACACCACACCGCCGAAATAATCGCCTTTACCGGTTATGGCGCCTTCAAACAATGGGCAAATCAACCGGTAAAGAACCGAAATGAGGATTACAATGCCCTGAAAGAAAGAATAGCTAAAGCGCTCATTGATTTTGTCAATGCCAGCTTACCTAATTTTAAACAATTGATCGATTATTATGAATTAGGTACGCCTCTTACCAATGAACATTACACAGGCCATCATCGTGGATGCAGCTACGGCCTGCCGGGAATTCCCGAACGATTTCAGAAACAATGGCTGCGGCCAAAGACTCTCATTAAAAATTTATACCTGACCGGCGCCGATACAACTATGAACGGCGTTATCCCATCTATGATGAGTGGCATTTTATCGGCATCCCTGGCTATGGGCAGACCGCAGGATATGATTAAAATTTACAGATTGGCAAAACAGTTTAACAAAATTTAAACCAATCAAACCAAAACCGATGTTTTAAGCTTACTGATATTTTTTGATAAATATTTATATAAACTGTTAATTTTTTTAACAACCGTCTAGGTTCTACAAATACTGATTTTTTCTAAAACACTGTTAAATTTTTTAGCAGCCAAAGAGATTACTATCCATATTTGTTTTTTCATCAATTTAACGTTCCCAATAATACCAAGGCCTGCAAACATGTTCTATTAATGGCATGGTAATTGTCCTTCTGATAGATATAAGCAAATAGACTGTGACAAGGAGATAAAAAAATGTTAGATAAAAGAGTTCTGTTAGTCGATGATGAGGCTTCATTAAGAAGAACCCTTGGATTAAATCTCATGCAATGTGGCTATGAAACAGAGCCCTGTCCCAGCGGGATAGAGGCTTTGAAAAAAATTAATCTTTACGCCAAAAATAATATCCCTATCGATTATATCGTGTGTGATATTAAACTGCCTGATATTGATGGAATGAAATTGTTTCGCGTAATCAAATACCGCCATCCGGATATCCCGGTCATATTAATTACAGGTTATCCTGATAAATATGATTCCGAAGAAATCAAAGAGCTGCATGTGGATGGATATCTTGAAAAACCGTTAAGCGCGGATGATTTAATAAAAAAATTTGAAACCTATGATATGGAACATAACCGAACCTGGACAGACGCCAATAAAATACCTGCTGAAACCGGCATGATGGATCTCGCTATAACCAAAAGCATGTCGGCTTATATTATGATTAAAATGGATGATAACACTGATATGTTTAATGCTTACAAAGAGCTTTATTTTATGGACCATACGCTATATTGCGATATGACTACCGGTGATTACGATATAATCATGCTTATACAGGCAGACGATTTAAAAAAATGCAGAGAATTATGCGAAAATAAAATCCATAAAATTCCAGGCGTAAGCAACATTGATTATCTGGAAATTTCCCATCCGGTCTTTGATGATAATTTAAGTAATGTAATGATTACAGTTGAGGAAGCGCTATTTAAAGACAATTCAAAAATTTTGAAAAAACGATTACTTCAAAAAAATCTTTCTTCCTATGTTTTGCTCCAGGTTGAAAAAGAAAAACTCGAAACAATTTTTCCCAGCCTTTACCTGGATGATAATGTGGTTTATTGTGATTATACTTATGGAAAGTATAATATGATTTTATTGATGCAAGGCTCCAATTTTGGTGAGATTGAAAATGTGATCAATGAAAAAATTATGGCACTGGATGGGGTGTTACAAATCAAAAAATTTCCAATTATTTCAGGATTTGAAGGTAATTTCTAAAGGGTAATTAATGGCTGAAGTGGATAATATTGTATCAAAAACAATCGAAGAATTAGAAACATTTAAAATTGATCTACTAAAAAAAGAAGATAAAAAGGGTTCATTAATACCGCTTCTCCAGTCTGCGCAAGACAGCTATGGTTATATCCCTGAATCTTCTATTCACTATATCAGTGAGATCATTGGTATTCCGGCTGCTGAAATATATGGAGTTATTACATTTTACTCGCAGTTTCGTCTGAAACCGTTGGGAGAAAATATTATAAAAATCTGTCAGGGTACGGCCTGTCACGTTAACGGTGCAAAAAATATTCTAAAAACCATACAAAACGAATTGGGGATTAGCGTTGATGAAACAACCGAGGATGGTAAATTTTCCCTAGTATCTGTTGCATGCATCGGCTGCTGCTCCCTTGCCCCGGTAATGATGATTAATGATGAGACTTATGGCAGATTAACGCCTAAAAAAATACCAAGTATACTAAAATTGTACATGACGATTTAAACAGATTAGGTCTGGATAATGGTTGAAATAAAAGTTGGACTCGGAACCTGCGGAATTTCTGCCGGGGGATATGCTGTCTATCAAGCGATAGAAAAAGAAATTGCGAATCAGAATTTAAATGTGGTTCTATCTGAAACCGGTTGTGTAGGAATGTGTTATGCAGAAGTACTTGTTGAGATTATAAAAAACGACCAGCGTTATTTATATGGAAAAGTCACGCCTGACAGCATCAAAACAATCATTCATGAACATATCATTCATAACAAGGTAATTAAAGAGTGGCTGGTATTCAGCAGCAACGGTTTCAAAACAGATCAGGATTATTTCGCTAAGCAAAAAAGAATCGTCTTAAAAAATTGCGGCATAATTGATCCGAATTCCATAGATGAATATATCGCCCACGGGGGATACAAAGCTGCCCGTAAAGTTGCAGCAGAATTATCTCAGAAAGATGTTATAGATATTATCACTCAATCCGGATTACGCGGCCGGGGCGGCGCAGGATTTTTAACCGGTGTAAAATGGAAATTTACATATCAGGCTGAAAGCGATATAAAATATCTTATCTGTAATGCTGATGAAGGTGACCCGGGCGCTTTTATGGATCGCAGTGTTCTGGAAGGTGATCCCCATGCGGTTATTGAAGGTATGATGATTGCCGCTTACGCCATCGGAGCATCCCAGGGATATATTTATGTTCGGGCGGAATATCCCAAAGCTATCCAACGATTAGAGAAGGCAATAAAGCAATGCAGAATAAATGGACTTCTTGGTAAAGATATATTCAATTCGGATTTTAGTTTTGATATAAAAATCAAAGAAGGCGCCGGCGCATTTGTATGCGGTGAAGAAACAGCGCTCATTGCTTCTATCGAGGGCAAGCGGGGCATGCCGCGCATCCGGCCTCCCTTTCCTGCTCAGAAAGGTTTGTGGGGAAAACCTACAAATATTAACAATGTCGAAACGTTTGCAAATATCCCCTGGATTATTCTAAACGGCCCAGAGGCTTTTGCAGCTATCGGTACGGAAAAAAGTAAGGGTACAAAAGTATTTGCTTTGGCCGGAAAAATTGTAAAAAGCGGCCTGGTAGAAGTACCGATGGGCATGACTATTAATGAAATCGTTTTTGATATTGGCGGCGGTATTGTTGGTGGAAAAAAATTCAAAGCCGTGCAGATGGGCGGACCTTCAGGAGGCTGCATTCCGGCATCCATGGGTGATTTAAAAATAGATTATGATGAAATAAACAAGACAGGCGCAATAATGGGGTCCGGAGGCCTCATCGTTCTTGATGAAACAACCTGCATGGTCGATGTGGCTAAATTCTTCCTGACATTTACACAAAATGAATCCTGTGGTAAATGCACATTCTGCCGGATCGGGACAAAACGAATGCTGGAAATTTTAGAACGCATTACGGATGGAGAAGGAAAGGAAGAAGACCTGGATATCCTGGAAGACTTGGCCTTCAAAGTACAGCAAAGCAGCTTATGCGGATTGGGACAGACAGCGCCTAATCCGGTTTTGACGACACTAAAATATTTTCGGGATGAATATCTTGCACATATTAAAGACAAACAATGCCCGGCTCATAGCTGCCCTTCGTTAATTAAATATGTTATTAATTCTGAAAAATGCACAGGCTGTATGATCTGCCTGAGAAAGTGCCCATCCAATGCCATAAGCGGCAGTAAGAAAGAGGCTCATTTTATCCATCCGGAAACTTGCACCAAATGCGGTATCTGTTATGACCTTTGTAAATTTGAGGCGGTGGAAAAAGTATGAACAGGGCAGAAAGGGCTAAAATTATTATAAACATTAATGGGAAAGAATATGCAGCCACTCAGGGAGAAACAATTCTTGAGGTCATCAATAGGTATAAAATAGATGAAATTCCAACGCTATGCCATGACGATCGGTTGAAACCCTATGGCGCCTGCTCACTATGTGTCGTAGAAGTAGAAGGAATGAATAAATTAATTCCATCCTGCAGCAGTTTAATAAGTGACGGCATGAAAATTCATACTGATAATGCACGTATTCGCAGTAACCGCAAAACCGCACTGGAACTGTTACTTTCCAATCACTATGCCGATTGTATTGCCCCCTGCAGCAATCGCTGTCCGGCCGGAGTGGATGCCCAGGGCTATGTTGCCTTAATTGCTAATGGCAAGTATCGCGAAGCTATTCAATTAATCAAACAAAGAAATCCATTGCCGTTAATCTGCGGTCGAATCTGTGTGAGGGAATGTGAAATTGCCTGCCGCAGAAATCTGATCGATGATCCGGTGGCTATTAATTCTTTAAAACGATACATATCGGATATCGATATCGAAGAGCCCTGGATACCGGAACTAAAACCGGCCAATAACAATAAAGTTGCCGTGATCGGCGGAGGACCTTCCGGTCTCTCTTGTGCCTATTTTTTAGCTCTGGATGGTTATTCAGTTACGATTTTTGAAAAACTACCACAATTGGGCGGCATGCTGCGATACGGAATTCCCGAATATCGTCTGCCTAAAAAAGTATTGGATCGGGAAATTGACTGGATTTTGAATCTTGGGATCGAAGTAAAAACCAATTGCGCTTTAGGACAAGATTTCGTTATGGATGATCTGTTGGATAAAAATTTTGACGCCGTTTATCTGGCAATCGGCGCTCAAAAAGCCAAAAAATTTGGAATTGCAAATGAAGAGGATACGGAAGGCGTATTATGGGGAATTGATTTTCTGAGAAATCTTATTTTGGATGGTAACAAAAATTTGAAAGGAAATGTGGTCGTTATCGGTGGCGGCAATACAGCACTTGATGCCGCACGTACCGCACTGCGCTGTCAGGCGAAGAGTGTAAAAATTGTCTATCGGCGGAGTATTCACGAAATGCCCGCTCATCCCGATGAAATTGAAGCGGCCAGGCAGGAAGGTATTGAATTTTTATTTTTAACCAATCCTGTCAAAATACAGAGGAGTAATAATAAACTTGAGTCCATCGAATGTATTAAAATGCAGCTTGAAGATGATCCATCCGGAGGCAGACCCAGACCTGTGCCGATAACTGGTTCAGAATTTATACTGCCCTGTGATTATATGATTTCCGCCATTGGACAGGATGTGGAAATAACTGATTTAAAAGAAAAAGAAGGTCTGGCGCTAAATCGCAACACCATTCAGGTAAATCAGGCAACACTGGAAACCAATCGCAGCCGGGTATTTTGCGGGGGCGATGCCGTTACCGGTCCCTTAACAGCAATTAGCGCAATTGCTCAGGGTAAAAATGCTGCGTGGTCAATCGATCACTTTATCAAATTTGGCCAAAGCAATGGCAGAAGCCATGAATTTATCAGCCGGAAAGAGAACTTCGGAGAAATTTCAAAATATGAATATGCTGATTTTTCAAAATCAAATCGAAACAAAATGCCTGAATTAGAAATCGCTGAAAGAATTGATAATTTTAATGAAGTTGAACTTGGTTTTACCGCGGATCAATCGCTGAATGAAACGGAACGCTGTTTGGAATGCGGCTGCCTGGAATTTAACGACTGTATTCTCAGAAAATATGCCTCAGAATATGACATTGATATATCCAAATATGCGGGTGATGTTAAGAAATATAAAATTGATAACAGACATCCTTACATCACCTTGGATCCGAATAAATGCATAAACTGCGGCATCTGTATCCGAACCTGCTCCGAAATTTTAAAAGTAAGCGCTATCGATTTTGTCTACCGTGGATTTAAAACGATAGTCAAACCGGCCATGGAGAAGGCATTAACGGAAACCAATTGTATTAGCTGCGGAAATTGTATTGATAATTGTCCGACCGGAGCCATATCAGAAAAAATGCCCTTTAAAGTCTGCGGTACTGTGAAAAAAGAAAACCATCCATCTATCTGTAGTTTTTGTTCGCTCGGATGTCATTTAAATTTTAAGGTGATTGATGATGATTTTTATTATGTA
>JAFGKZ010000196.1 GCA_016928315.1 Calditrichaceae bacterium | reverse complement strand
AATTTTTATAGACCTCTGAAAAAATAATTAACACCAATGATTTTACAATTTAAATTGCGCCCGATTTTAAAGTAATTATATTTTACAAAATTTCATATTAACCAGTCTAGTCAAATATATTGGATAGATTATATTTAAATATGATCTATGTTTATGTAAAGTGTACATATTACACTTTTTTTAGATTATAAAAAGTCTCAAAAAGAAAAGCAAGAAAAATTTTAAAAATTTATTTTTCAGATGTTTGTCTATTATTTTATTGTAAAATCAAAACAAGTTAATACGTCAAAACTAAACTGATGTTAAATGATATATGTTAGATATTAAATTTACTAATTACGATAGTCTTGTGATATAATTTGAACCCAAAATATGCATATATTATTTTCTATCTAATATTCATTTTGTTGAATATCCACAACAAATGAAGCCCACCTCGTCTTGGATAAACAACATTTTTGGTATCTCCATATTTTACAAAACCCGTCAAATCAACGTTTTTTTATATTATTCTTTATGGCGCAAACATTGCTATTACTTATAATGACTTTGCACGATGAATCCAAGAATGGAGTGAATATTAAATAACTTAGATAAATTTTCGCCGATCGTTTATATCTTAAAAACCACAAACTGGAATTTGAACGTGCAAATTCCATCATTAATTTGGCCCACCATATTGCAAGGATGAAAGGCTGCTGAAAGAAGCAGCCTTTTTTAATTTTATAAACAGAATTTTATTACCCATTAAATTAGTTTAAATTAAAACATGGATATAAATGAGCGTAAAATCACAGATTGGATACCTACGACTCGCAAAGAAGTTGAACAATTAGGATGGGACTCCTTGGATATAATCTTAATATCCGGAGATGCCTATGTAGATCACCCGGCCTTTGGCAGTGCCGTGATTGCTCGCATTATCCAAAAAGCTGGCTATCATGTGGCAATTATTCCCCAGCCCAATTGGCAAGACGATTTACGTGACTTCAAAAAACTTGGCAAGCCGAATTTATTTTTCGGGGTTACCGCCGGATGTATGGATTCAATGGTTAATCACTATACAGCAAACAAAAGACGCCGATCCACAGACGCCTACACTCCCGGCAATGTTTCCGGATTTCGACCGGATTATGCAACAATCACTTATTCAAAAATTTTAAAAAAACTTTATCCTGAAACGCCGATAATTATTGGAGGTATTGAAGCTTCTCTGAGGCGCGTAACTCATTATGACTATTGGACTGATCGACTTATGCCATCCATTTTAGTTGATAGCAAAGCGGATTTACTGGTTTATGGAATGGGTGAAAAACCTTTAGGCGAAATATTAAGATTATTAGACAAGGGCATATCTATAGAGTCTATGAATACCATTCCCCAAACAGCATTTTTAGTGGATAAGAACAGGCCGCTTCCAAAAGTAAAAAAATGGAAAACAATTGAGTTGTACGCACATGAAGAATGTATTGAAGATAAAATTAAATATGCAAAGAATTTTAAGCATATTGAACGTGAATCCAATAAACAATTTGCAAATCGATTAATCCAGACCTGTGGCGTTAAAAAAGTAATCATTAACCCACCTTTTCAAAAGATGACAGAAAAAGAAATTGACGCTTCATTTGATCTACCTTACACCCGTATGCCCCATCCGAAATATGCAAAACGTGGTACCATTCCTGCTTATGAAATGATTCGGCATTCTGTAAATATGCATAGGGGCTGTTTTGGTGGGTGCAGTTTCTGCACGATTTCAGCGCATCAGGGAAAAATGATCGCAAGCCGTTCGAAACAGTCTATTATGAACGAGGTGGAAAACATTACGCGTATGCCCGATTTTAAAGGTTATATCAGTGATTTGGGCGGGCCATCTGCAAACATGTATCAAATGAAAGGCAAAGATCAATCTATTTGCGATAAATGTGCAAGTCCATCTTGCATTTATCCCACAATCTGTTATAATCTGAACACCAGTCATGAAGCCATGCTTGATATTTATCAAAGTGTGCAAAATCACCCAAAAGTAAAAAAAGCCTTCGTAACCAGCGGCATCCGCTATGACCTGCTCTTAAAAAGACCCGGCAATCAGAAAACGGGTTGCAGTCATCAAAAATACCTTGAGCAGCTCATACGAAATCATGTATCCGGCAGATTAAAAGTGGCTCCCGAGCATACTTCGGATGACGTTCTAAGAATTATGCGAAAACCATCATTTAAGTGTTTTTATGAATTCAAAATTAAATTTGATCAAATTTCTAAAAAGGCAGGTCTTAATCAACAGATTATTCCATATTTTATATCCAGCCATCCGGGATCGACTTTGGAAAACATGGCAAACCTTGCCTGCGAAACCAAAGAATTGGGTTTCAGGTTAGAACAAGTACAAGATTTCACTCCTACACCGATGACATTATCAACGGTTATGTATTATTCGGAATTAAATCCCTATACACTAAAGCCTGTTTTTACAGCCAAAACAAGGTCTGAAAAGCAGGATCAAAACAGATTCTTCTTTTGGTACAAAAAAGATATACAGCCATGGATCATTAAAACATTAAATCGATTGAATCGACCCGATTTACTTGGAAAATTGTTATCCATCAAGTAAATATTAGCACGGTTAAATCAATAAATTTAGCTTAATCAGAACATTGATTTAAGATTGACAAAGAAAGCTATGTTTGATAGATTTCCCAAAAATAATATTGAAATTTTTTTCTGTAATTCTCATTAGATTTCACAGAAACGGGAGCTGTGTTGAAAGAAAAAGATGCTCAATTTAAAACAGAGCGCAAACTGGTTTTATACGTTGAAAAAAATAACGGTGCCTACAGACCGATAGAAACCGGTTCCTATATGATTGAAACCCATTTCGAAGATTTTTTGAAAAAACGCCAAAACTTAAAAATCAGCTATACAGAGAGGTTGAAAAAAGGCGAAATCAGTCCTATTGAATACTATCGTGTACTGATCAATATTAGTATCGGTGATTTGGCCAGTAGGATTGGGTTGAGTTCTTATAAAGTAAAAAAACATTTGCATCCTGAAAATTTCAAAACCATTAAGCTCGAGATTCTGAAACGATATGCAGATGTATTTAGAGTACCGCTTGCAAACATGTTTCAGATTCTTGATCAGGATGAATCCAATCATAAATTTATTCAGGTAAAATCAAAAAATCCATATGTAGTAACAACGACTATCAGGGAAGATATCAATGCAGACAACTAATTTTAATCATAAATTGGCGGCACATTGCGAATCCGGCATGGTGACCAGCTTGTTGAATCATTCCGGAATTGAAATTTCTGAAGCCATGGTTTTTGGCATATCGGGTTCAATATTTTTTGCTTACATTAACAATCCTATGTTACCGTTTCCGACCATCGCTTTGCGCAATCAACCAGGAAAAATATACAAGAATTTTTCAAAACACAGCAATCTGCCATTTATAAAAAAACTATATCGCAAACCAGCACAGGCAAAACGGGATCTGGATATTCTCATTAAAGAAAATACGCCCGCAGGTGTTCAGGTAGATTTTTTCTATATGGATTATGTCCCTGAATATATACGCGCACATTTTAACGGCCATTTTGTAATTGTTGTTGGAAAAAACAAAAACAAATACCTTATAAGCGATGCTTATACACCTGTGATTGCGGAATTGGAACAGGATACCCTGCTGGCTGCCCGGTTTACCAAAGGACCTTTTAAACCAAAAGGCTTAATGATTTATCGAAATGGTTCTATGAACACAATAGACTGGGAATCTGCCATTATAAAGGGGATTAAAAAAGCAACATTTAATATGCTTCAGATTCCACTGCCTTTTATTGGTGTGAAAGGCATCCGATACTTTGCCAAAAAACTACCCGATTGGCCCAAATTTGCACGCGACGAAGAACATCTTTCTGATGAAATTATGATGATTAATATTCTGCTTGAAGAACGCGGCACCGGCGGCGGGGGATTTAGATTTATGTATGCAGCTTTTTTACAGGAAGCTGCTAAAATTATTAATAAACCGGCATTTAATGAGATTGCCGAGCAAATGATGATTAATGGCGATGAATGGCGATTAATTTCTATATATGCCGGTAAAATTGGACGTAATCATGAGCTGGGACAGGATAAATTACGAGAACTGGGCACCATGATTGAAAAAAGAGCTGAAGCAGAAAAAACGCTATTCACAGATCTGAAAAAAATCATTAGCTGAGAATGATTAAAAAAAATTCGTATTCTCTTCATTTAATTAATCCAATGCGAAAATACCGTTACCCATGGGATTTGAAAGAAGTCTGTCAAATAATGGGACGTAAGACCCCAGTACATCCATTGGCCTTGCCAACGGTCGCCGCATTAACGCCGGATCATTATAATATTAAAATTATTGATGAAGAAATTGAATCCATCAATTATAAACTGAAGCCGGATATAGTTGGGATCACCGCAATGATTCCCAATATCACTCGGGCATATGAGATTGCCGATCAATACCGTTCGTTGGGAATTCCTGTGGTTATGGGCGGCGCTCAGGTAAGTTATAATGTGGAAGAATCTTTAAAACATGCGGATTGTATTGTGATTGGTGAAGCTGAAGACACTTGGCCGCAGTGTTTAAATGATTTTGAAAGTGGAAAACTGCAATCAATTTATGCAACAAATATCCGGCCTGAATTTAAAAAAAGCAATTTACCCAGATGGGATCTGGTAGACACTTCAAAAATAATGGCTTTGGGGATTCAGACATCCCGCGGTTGTCCTTATGCCTGCGAATTCTGTCTTGTGCACAATTTATTTGGAAAACCTCAACGTTACCGGGAGTTGGATAATGTTATCGAAGAAATAAAAAATCTGCCTAAAAAGCAAATCACCTTTGTTGATGATAATTTAACAGCCAATAAAATATACGCCCGGGCATTGATGGAAGCTTTAAAACCTTTAAGCCTATCATGGAGCTGTCAGGCCAGCTTTGATTTAGTAGATCACCCGGATTTATTGAATGCAATAGCCAAAGCCGGCTGCACATCCATACTATTCGGATTTGAATCAATCAATCCAGACAGCATCAAAGAAGCTCATAAACTGCAAAATAAAATTGAGCGTTATGAAGAAGGTATCCATCTTGTCCAATCGATGGGCATCCATGTTATCGGTTCATTTATAGTGGGATTTGATTCGGATGCCTTATCTGCGTTTGATGATATCTACAATTTTTGCAGCCGAAACAATCTTTCCTTTATTCAGCTGAATGTCCTAATGGCTTACCCCGGTACCAATCTAAATGAGCGGCTAAAAAAAGAAAAAAGATTAAATCCAATCGATCCCAATCTGTTAAATGGCATTTATCCGACCATTCAGTTCAATAATATGTCACAAACTAAATTATATCATAAGTATTTTGATACTTTGGCCAAATTTCATGATTATGATCATGTTCGGAAATTAGCTACCGCTGAGTTGCAGAATTCAAAATTTTACAGAGATAACAGTGCTGATATCACCATCCGTGATAAATTTATATCCATTTCCCACCTGATAAATAAATATTTATTGACTCTTAATAAAAAAAAACGAAGGATGTTTTTGAACCTTATTGGGCTGGTTCGTCAGGGAATTACCAGCATAAATGTTGTTGTTGAATTTCTTTTATTTATATCATCCTTTCATGGTTATCTGCGATATACCAAACGACATGGTGCGGAAATATTGAAGAAAATTGAGCAATATGATCGAGGACCATGGGCAAATAGTAAACAAGAATTACATAATCTAATGACAAATTAATTTGTTTCTTATGAATAGATTCTATGCAAAGTGATGTTGTAATAATTGGAGGCGGATTGGGCGGATTATCCGCCGGCGCTTATTTATCGCAACAAGGTTTTAATGTTACCTTAATTGAAGAACAACCGCAGGTTGGCGGTTTCGCGATAGCTTTTAATAGAGATGGGTTTACTTTTGATGTTGCCCTTCATGCCATTCCCGCCTGCGCTCCCAACCAGCCTTTTTATGATATTCTTTCCCGTCTGCAGATTGCTGATGACTTAAAATTTATCAAACTAAATAATGCATTTAATGTATATCTTGGCGACTATAATTTTTTAATTCCAAATAGTTTTTCTGATTTTTTCCAGAAACTGATTACTGAATTCCCTGAAGAAAAACAGGGACTTACTCAATTAAAAACATATCTGGAAAAGTACGGCCGGTTATATTATGATGTTGTTGAAGGAAATTCTACTCCTTATAAAATATTCACACAATTTATCCCGCGGATTCCGGATTTTTTGAAAAACAGCCGGTTATCAACCGATGATTTCCTTAATAATTATTCTAAAAATGAAAAAGTAAAAGCGCTGTTGTATCAGGCTGCTGTTTTTTTCGGTGAACCGATGGCCGGGTTTCCGGCTATTAATTTTATCATTATGTTCTATCTTTTATTTACTTCTGGAATGTATACAATTCACGGCGGCGGCCAGGCTTTAACCAATGCGCTAAAAAATAAAATGCTGAAACACAAAGCCAAAATTTTAACCAGCCACAGAATTAAAGCAATCAATATAGATAATCGTCTTGCCAAAAAAGTCTTTTTAGATGATGACCGGGAAATAAATTGTAAAACTATTATTGCTAATGTAAATACGCCTTACCTGATTAAAAATTTAATTAAATCCGATTCAATCCCTGAAATGTATGGTCAGCTTGTTGAATCATTTAAACCATCGCTTTCTATTTTACAAATGCACCTTGGATTAAACTGCACTGTAGAAGAAATTGGTGTAAAACACTATTTAAATATATTTTTCCCGAATGAAAATATTGATTTTGCAATGAGTCGGCAGAATAATTCAACCATGCTCGAAGGATATTCCATCATAGCTCCGGGAATTAATTATGAAGATAAGAAAAGTAATAATCGCAGAATTCTTAGTATTGTGGGTGGAGTATCAGGGCAGGAATGGATAGGTCTGGATAAAGCTATTTATAATAATTTAAAATTTAAAATAACCGAACAAATCTTAAATAAATTAGAGATACTGTTTCCAAATTTGCGAAAACATATAAAAACCGTTAATCTTGCAACACCACATACTTTTCAACGCTATACTCAAAATCCCAATGGAGCCATTCTTGGATTTAAAGCTGAGCGAAGTAAACATCGGATGTTATTAAAATTAAATCATTTTCCAATAAAAAATATTTTTCTAGCCAACGCCTGGACCAACCGGTTGGGCGGATTTATGCAGACCCTCAAAAGCGGACTGATTGCAGGGCAGAAATCAATTAAATATTTAAATTCATTGCACTAAAATGAATTATTCATTTGCTCACAAATTTTCACATTATATTGCGCCAACCTTTCATGGTATGACACTCGGACAATGGCTGGCGATACTTTCCGATGATGAGCGCCGCATCAATTGGCCGTATTTCTATCGTTTGATTCCCACCACTTTTAAATGTTGTGCAAATTCACTTTTAACCCGTATAGAAAAATCCAAATATCAGACACAGTATCGCGATGTGAAAATAAAGCCACCTATATTTATTCTTGGACATTGGCGGAGCGGCACAACTTTCTTACAAAATATACTTGCAAAAGATGAGCGTTTTGCCTATCCAACTCTTTATCAGGTCACCAATCCGAATACATTCTTAATATCCGAAGAAACATTAATCACCAGATTTTTTTCCCTATTTGTTCCCGGAAATCGATTATTTGATAATGTACCTTTTGGATTAAAAGCTCCGCATGAAGATGAATTTATTGCCTGGCATTCGTCCGGTTTAACACCCTGCATGAGCTGGAATTTTCCAAATGCCGCTGCTTTTTTTGACAGGTACCTGTCGTTTAAGAATTGTACTCCGGATGAAAAAAAGGCCTGGCGTGAAAATCTGGTATTATTTTTGAAAAAACTCACACTCAAGCATAACAAACCCATAGTCCTAAAATCACCCACACATACTGCAAGAATAAATTTATTACTGGATATTTTCCCGGATGCCCGGTTTATTCATATCTATCGCAATCCCTATCGGGTATATCAATCCACCCAAAAATTACATGAATTTGTCTTCAGTATATCCACATTTCAAAAAATAGATCCGACTCTTATACATACGCGCATTTTAAATCAATATAAGGAAATGTATGATATATACTTTAAAGAGAAATTAATACTTTCTAATAATCAGCTTGCTGAAATAAAATTTGAAGATTTTGAGAGGGAGCCGCTCAAGATTATTGAATCTATATATTCCAAATTAAATTTACCTGATTTTAGTACGACAAAACAGAATATAATTTCGTATTTGTCAACTTTAACTAATCACAAGAAAAATACCTATCCCGAATTAGACCTCTCATTGAAAAACGAAATTTATATGTCTTGGAAACGAAATTTTCAAATTTGGGGATATGAACGTTAGAAAATTATAATATAGCTATTAACTGATTTTTACATCTGCGGTATTTGCTTTTTCGGCGAGTTTTTCCTGAATGAAATTTACCAGCGCAGTTGTCGATTGAATAATCTCACGCGATAGATTCATACTGCCTACACGAATACCATACTTTTTTTCTATCGCAACTATAATTTCAGTGACATCCAGAGAGTCTAGTTCCAATTGCGATCCGGGGCCTACCAGCGGATCGTTATCTTCAATATCATCCGGTGTTATATCAATAGTTGATAAATTACATACATCAACAATCAGTTCTTTAACCTCTTTTATTAATTTAGGATCAGGTATATTGGCCATCTATTTCCCTGTTAATAGAATTAATCTTCAAATCTTTTGATTCTTAAATTTAAACAAAAATGAACTAATAACCAATGCAGTGGCTGAAAATAATAATAACCTGAGAACATTGGGAATAACCGCCCAGAGTTTCGATCCTCTTACAAAAATATCCAAAAATCCATTCAAACCCCAGGCTAATGGTGAGTAAACACTGATATTCTGCATGATTGCTGGCATCAGATAAACCGGCACCATCACACCGCCCAAGGCCGCGGCTATAATTATACTCACACTGCTAAAGGCGGAGGCTTGTTCATGACTCGTTGCTGCAACACCCACAAGGATGCCAAAACCGGTAGCAGCCAGGGCGGAACTGATTACCAATAATATCAATCCCAGATAGGTTTCTCCCAGAGTTAAAACCGGCGTTCCCAACAAGGGCAAAAAAATTAAACCTACAAGCATCATCAGAATAAATTGTATAAAGGCAATACCTATGTAGATTATTATTTTCGCAGACAGGATGGTGCCATATGAAATCGGCATGCTTAATAATCGTTTTAAACTGCCGGCTTCTCTTTCTCTGATCATATTTCCGGCTAATGGCAAAGCGATAAAAAACATGGCAAACATCGACCAGGCCGGCACATTATGCTGTACTGAATTAGGCATAACAATTATTTTGTCTTTTCTGGCGAATTGCTGATCTATCTTAACAAGATCAAGATCATTTTGAGTAAGATTAATACTATCTGTTCCTATGGCAATCATGCCACCTGATAACTGGTTCACATCATTTATTATTTCTTGAGAAAACGTTTTTAGCAGAATTTTTGATTTAACTTTTTCAATACTTTTCTCCAATGCATCAAGTATGGAAGTTTTAAACAATTTTTGAATAGTCGGATCAAAGAATACGGAAATATTCTGAGTGGATAACTCAATACCCGTTTTTTGTTCCTGCACAACCGGAGATACTTTTTGTCTGTATAAGTTAATGGCGTCCTCATCAAGCACACGGCTAATACCCGTTGGTATTTTGATAAATACCTTATAAACACCTTCAGCCACTAATTTGTATGCCAGGCTATCGGATATTTTTTTGCCATTGTACTGTGATAGAAGTTCAAAATAATCCGCAGCTTTCAATCCATTCTCGATGGACTGAGCCAGTTCGCCGGTATCTTCATTAATAAAAATGATGGGGATTCTGGTCTTCTGGAATTGGCTGATCGTAGCATCCTGAAGAAACGTAATGACAAAAACCAGTAAAACCGGCATCAGAAACAAAGTGGCCAGAGCGGCTTTATCCCGCCTGAGCATATGAAATTCTTTAATAATTGAGGATATTAATTTAATCATTCTATCAATCTCTTAGAGCGCTACCGGTAAGTTCTATAAACAATTTTTCCAGATTCGTTCCCGGTTCATTTTTTTCGGTCAATTCTCCCGGTCTGCCCTCCGCAATTTTTTTACCGTGATCAATAATCGCAATGCGGTCACAAATTTTTTCCGCTTCTTCCAGATAGTGCGATGTATAAACCACGGTAGCTCCCTGCTGCTTTAATTGTAAAATATAATCTAATATAACTTTGCGGGACTGTACATCCACTCCAACAGTGGGTTCATCAAGATAAAGAATTTCCGGTTTATGCAGAACAGCCGCAGCAAGATTAGCCCGGCGTTTCATGCCCCCGGAATAGGTGCCAAGCAGATGATCCGCTTTATTTTCCAGACCTAATAATTTCAATATTTCCGTAATATTGATTTCTTGCTTTGACTTATTTACGCCATAAATCCGCGCAAAGTACTTAAGATTTTCCATTAAAGTAAGTTTATCATACAGTGCAATTT
>JAFGKZ010000195.1 GCA_016928315.1 Calditrichaceae bacterium | reverse complement strand
TTATAGGTTTGAAAATTAATTACCAGACCGGAATCAACACCGTCTTCTATCAGCGATAGATTTACCAGCTCTTGCTGGCTCAATGCCTGAATCATATTTTCCGCTGCGCTAACATTCTGATATTTTTCTTTCAGGATTTGGTCAATCGGCTTGCTTAAATCATTGATATTGTAAATTGCAACGACCGCTATAATCACATTGATTAAGATAATAACAAAATAACCAAGTCCAATTTTTTGGCTGAGGCTTCTCATCCTGATCCCCGGGTGAATTCACTGTAAATTTAACCAGCCAGCTTGTTTTATTACAAATTTACTTTTCGGCTGCTTATGACCAAAAAACAAATTTTATACCACAAAAAAAACCCGGTCACTTTAAGATGGCCGGGTTAAGTGATTATATATCAAATTAAGTTATTAATAGCTATTCATTTGATCGAACATGGCAAACATTGAAGCGCCAAAGATAATAAAACTAAGTATCGTCACTGCGATGCCTACAATAACCAATATACCCTGCACTAAAAAATACATGCGTAGTTTATCCATCATTGGAATAAGCCGGTCATATTTTTTACCGGTGTATGCTTCATCCGCTTTGCTTCCTGCCTGGAACAGGATAACACCCATCCAAATGGGCAGCCAGGCAATAATGATACCGATTAATGACAGCGCCGTAAGCGCGCCCATGATAATATTTACAATACCGATAAATTTGGCCCATACAGCCATGTTCTTTGCAGAAAGCGCCATTTTTTCTAATACCGGACTTTGAGCTTGAACAGGTTGATCCATAGTTGCCTCCTTGATTTGATTATTTATAGGTTTGGTAGGATACGATGCATATAAGATGCGGATTTATCTTTATAAATTCAAGTATTATTTTAAAAGTTGAAAATCCTACTCGCCAAATACCAAATCGTGTAGTTTTTCCAGTAAGGCATTCAAATCATCCATGGAAAAATGTCGGCTGAACCGTGTATGCTCTTTTCCACTTACAAATATAATGATAGTTGGTATCGAAAAAACAAGATATTGTCCGCTAATCGCAGGGTACGTTTTTATATCAATATATAAAAATTCAATGCCTTTAAATGAATCAACCAAATACTCGACTTTGGGTTTTAATACTTTGCAAACCTGGCAGTCTTCCTGAGAGAAGTAAGCAACCAGTAGAGGGGATTTTCTTAATTTGTCTGCTAGCAAATTCTATTCTTTGTTAGTGCTGATAAGCAAAAAGACTACTCTGGGTTTGATATTAAGACAACCTATAAACTGTCATTTTCGCGAAGACGAAAATATCGTTAATAAAATAACTGGATGTCCGATTTGCGCCGGTTGTCGCATCCCCCTATTGGTGTAATCCCGGGCAAGACATTACTATTCCGTTAATTGAGCAGATTTTTTAGCTTATTCTTTGCCTTCTTTTCCAGTTTTTTCTTTTCGCTGTCAATTTTATCTTCTATCTCTTTCTTTTTGGCGTCAACCTTTGCCCGCTGCTGATCAACTTTTTCCTGATACTTGTCAAGTTCAGCCTTTAATTGCGCTTCTTTATCTTTAACAACTTCATCAAGCTGCTCACGATATTTGCCGACTTCTTTATCGATTCGCTGTTCAATCTTTTTTCTGGCCGCTTCAATCTCTTTGGCAATGGATGCTTTTAGACCTTTGGAAATTTCCTCATCCAGATTTGAGCTTAATCTAAAATCCAGATCATCCCTTGTACCGGAAACATAAGCGATAAATTCTATCTTTTTAATACCTTCCAGAACGTCGCGTATAATTTGCTCTATTTTATTCTTTTTTGCTTTAGCTTCATTAAATTCAAATACAAGCTTATCGCCGACAAAGTCAATTTTACCTTTGATGGATTCACCTTCCAGCTTTAACGATGTGAGCACATTGCCTGTACCGGTTTTTAATTTGTTCGGGAGCATGCTGGATTTTGAAAGCTGCGTATTAGCCATTGAAAAACCGGTAAAATTTACATTATAGGTTTCCATGGGCAGTTCATTACGATAATCGAAAACCGCATTTAAACTCAATTGGGCGCCGTCGTCCCGGGTACCACTAATATCGGCCTCTGTTGGTTTACCAATAAATTGTTGATTATCAGTAATGTTTATGACTTCACCTTTTAATTTTAATTGGTCGCTTGTTTGGCCGGATAAACTCAATCGTTTAATCCAGAAATCCGGGCGGGCATTTTTATCCGGAAAGGGGATATCCTGTCCTTTAAGCCGCGGTGGTTTAACCTTTTCCGGTTTATCCGATTTAGTTTTATTTGCATATTTACGTGCGGTTGCGGCATAACCCAGATAGGTATTAAATCGGCCGGCTGCCTGCTCACCAAACAACATCATACCAATATTGCCGACTGAAAAATCGGGCAGTTTAGCCATAGACCGCGCCCGCTCATAATCGGATTTAATCCATTTATCCACCTGTTTTAAACTTTTACGTGATTGTTCGTAATCATCTGAAAAATTATTTTTAATGTCTTTATACTCTTTTTCCAGTTTTTCAACGCTTTCCTTGATATCATCGGCCGTTTTTAGAGCTTTTTGTAATTTTTGAATATCATCGATCTTTTTAACGTCTAAACTTTTCAAGCCAGATTCAATTGTCTTAATATCCGATTCGATTTCGCTCTCTTTTAGTTTTTGATTCCACTTATCATAGATTGTCGTAAGGGCAGTTTTAAGCGAATCCATTTTTTCAATCGATTTCAGATCGATCTTGCTCATTAAGCTGTCAACATTCAGATCGCCTTTAAAATCACTTATGCGCGTATCGGCAGTGGATTCAGCCTTTTTTGTTAATTTGTTCATCGTGCTATAAACAAATCCCTGCGTCTCTTCTTTTTCTTCTTTGGTCAGGGCGCCGTCCGTTTCACGATCCGTAAAGGTTTGTAATCCCTCCAGCTGAAAATTCTCAATAATGATTTTCTTCCTCAACAGCGGCCAAAATTCCATATCAAATTCACAATGGGCTGTTTCGATCATATTCTTCATAGTATGTTGCGGATGGGTTACCTGCAATCGGTTCCAGCCAGCTGTAACACTAAAGATAGATATATCCAGATTGTCAATTTCAACTTTGGCGCCGACAATGGAACTGCCGAGGTCTTCCAGTTGTCCTTCCAGCCATTGATCTGTTAACAGCAGACTGATGACAACAACGATTATGATAATAACGGCTAATACAATTATGCCTTTCCAGCGAAACATTTATGCGGTCACTCCTCTGATTTTTTCATAGATTTTATAAAATTTTGAACCTTTGACTATTTGTACAATTTTTAGTTTCTGCAATTTTGCATCAATGTGCTCCCGGTAGTATTTGACGAAGTATTTCATAAAAAAGAATACAGGTAAAATTAATAGTATTGATACAAGCAGGCTGCCCATCACCACGGTATTGTTATACCGGCTTAGTGCTACGATGGGAATATTAAAAAGCGTGACCAGAAATCCATGCAGCGATGTCATATCCACAAGTATATAGTATCCGAAACTATGGAATATCGGATCTAATATATAGGCAAATCCGCTGAACAGGGCAACGGCGAAAAGCGCTGACCCGGCATTCACTTTAAAAATAAAGATCAGCAAAATAATAATCATGTTGTGAACGGTTAAGAATGGTGTGAGACCGATAATCATGCCGAGAAAAAATCCGCTGGCAATTTGATTAGGGGTGTCCTCCGCCCGAAGGATTTTAAAAAGTTTTGCTAAAATTTCCAGACCAAACATAAAAACGCTCCACAAAGTTACCGGAAAAAATTATTTATAGGTTGCAAAAAATTACAGGAACAAGTTAATAAGAAAAATGCAGGAAAAAAAGAATAAAGTGTAATGATTTTATCGGATCAGAATGCATTTTATCCATACGGATTTAATTTTGATTTTATATAATTCGTTTTACTTAAATCAGCTGCATCATACAATTGAATTAAGCATTGAAAACTTCAGCGAATTTTATATCTTCCGGCTATATTATACCGTTCTCAAATTTAAGGCTTTTTATTCTGCTCCTGCAGTTTTTAATACTTTTACCATTTCTTCATTCTTATCCTTAACAGCCAGGCTTAAAGCTGTTGCTCCATCCTTTGCTTTCAGGTTTACGTCTGCTTTTTTAGAAATTAAGTATTTTATTAAATCCGGTTTTCCATTGCTGGCAGCAAACATTAAAGCTGACCATCCGGTCGCATCAGCTCCGGTGAGTTGAGCATTCACATCTTCACCATTTTCTATAAGCAGATCGCAGACATCCGTTGTAACAGAGCCGGATAGAATGCCAAAGATAGACTGGATAAATGCGGTCATACCATCAACACCTTTTACATTAACCTTCGCACCATTTTTTAACAATAATTCAACGGCTTTTTTTGAATTTGCTGCTGCCCACATCAGTGCAGTTCGTCCATCATAAGTTCCTATAATATTAACATCGGCCCCTTTTGATATTAATAACTCGATAATTGCATCCGTGCCCTCAAGACTGCATGCTACAATAAGAGGCGTGCTCCCCATAGTTTTTTCGCGGATATTGATATCAACGCCTTTAGCAAGTAAATCTTTTACACCATTGATATCCTTTTTATAAATGCATGCGGCAAAATCATTAAAATCATCCTGGGCTAGCAATAAATGATGTGATAACATAATAACCGTT
>JAFGKZ010000194.1 GCA_016928315.1 Calditrichaceae bacterium | reverse complement strand
GATCGCCATGGAGAAAGAATTGCGTTTTGCCATTCGTGAAGGTGGTCGTACAGTAGGCGCCGGTGTGGTTGCGGAAATTATTGAATAGGTAAAATAAGGTAATTGCTCGTGAGAGATAATATAATATTAGAATGCACTAAATGTAAGGAACGTAATTACACGTTCACTAAAAATAAAAGGCTTCATACAGGTCGGGTAGAATATAAGAAATATTGTCCGCGGTGTAACTCCCGTACTGTGCATAAAGAAACCAAATAGCGAAAATTTTATTAGGCGTGTAGCTCAATTGGCCAGAGCACTGGTCTCCAAAACCAGGGGTTGGGGGTTCGAGTCCCTCCACGCCTGCATGACTATTTTTGCTATGATAAGGGAATAAAATAAATGATAAAAAAGACAAAATCTTTTTTGGAAGATGTGAAAAGAGAAATGATGAAGGTTTCATGGCCAACGCACAATGAGCTCCTTAATTCTACTATGATTGTAGTTTTGGTCAGCGCTATTTTTACAGCATTTATTTTTTTATCGGATTTACTTATATCCAACGTAATAAAGATTTTTTATTAGAAAGCCCATAAAACGAGGACAATGAAGTGAGTGAAAAAAAATGGTATGCGTTACGTGTTTATTCCGGAAAGGAAGCCCGTGTTAAGGCGCATATCGAAAATGAAATAAAACTTCAGGATATTGAAAATAAAGTGGGGCATATTATTATACCTTCAGAGAATATTATCGAAATGAAGGATGGTAAAAAGCGGGTTAAAAATAAAGTATTTTTTCCGGGATATATGCTTATCGAAATGGTGCTGGACAATCAGACGCAGCATGTAATAGTAAATGCACCCGGTGTGGTCAGTTTTGTTGGTCCTAAAAATGAACCAGTTCCGCTGCGCCAGTCCGAAGTAAACAGTATTCTCGGTAAAATTGAGAGAAGCCGTGAAACCGAGGTTAAGGGGAAAATTACCGTTCCTTATTCCATCGGCGATCCTATTCGTGTGATTGACGGACCTTTTAACGATTTTACCGGTTTCGTGGAAGAGATTAACGAAGAAAAAAATAAAGTCAAAGTAAATATAAGTATTTTTGGCAGGCCGACACCTGTAGAGTTGGATTTTCTTCAGGTTGAGCTTGAAAAGTAATTAAGAGGTTGTAAGCAATGGCTAAAAAGGAAATAGGTAAAATAAAACTTCAGATTCCCGCCGGACAGGCTAAACCATCGCCGCCGGTTGGCCCTGCGCTGGGTCAGCATGGCGTCAATATCATGGAATTCTGTAAAGCATTCAATGCCTCTACTCAGGAGAAGGCTGGTTACATTATTCCGGTGGAAATTACGGTATATGCCGATCGTTCGTTTAGTTATATTACTAAAACACCTCCCGCATCAGATTTGCTTTTAAAAGAAGCAAAACTGGAAAAAGGATCCGGTGTGCCCAATTCTGAAAAAGTTGGGAAAGTAACGAAAAGTCAGGTTAAAAAGATAGCTGAGATGAAAATGCCGGATTTGAATGCTGCAAATATTGAATCTGCTATGCGCATCATAGAAGGAACCGCGCGCAGCATGGGAATTGTTGTTGAATAATTTTTTAAATATATGGATGGGATAAGAATGAAGCGAAGCAAGCGTTATCGTGAGATCATTGCGAAGGTTGATCGTACCCAGGAGTATCCAGTTGAAGAAGCAGTAAAATATTTAAAATCGTTTACCGCTGCAAAATTCGATGAAACTGTTGAGATAGCGATGAGACTTGGCGTGAATCCGCGTCATGCAGATCAAATGGTACGAGGAACGGTTACCCTGCCGCATGGAACAGGTAAAACAGTCCGTGTAATGGTGTTTGCAAAAGGTGAAGCCGCTAACGAAGCTCTCACCGCAGGTGCCGATTATGCGGGTCTTGAAGAGTATATCGATAAAATTCAGAAAGGCTGGGTGGAATTTGATGTAGCCGTCGCCACACCGGATGTAATGGGTATGGTTGGCCGGCTCGGTAAAATTTTAGGTACCCGCGGTTTGATGCCTAATCCTAAGAGCGGCACGGTTACGCCAAATATAGTTGAAGCAGTTCAACAAATTAAAGCTGGTAAAATTGATTTTCGCGTTGACAAAACAGGTATTATACATAGTGGTATTGGTAAGTTATCATTTCAGGAAGACCAAATTGTCGAAAATGTAAAAACATTTATCAATGCCATAGTTAAACTCAAACCGGCTTCGGCAAAAGGTACATATCTGAGATCAATTTCCTTGTCCAGTACAATGAGTCCCGGAATCTTTGTTGATCGTAGTTCTGCGGCTTATACAATTTAAGAAATATGAGGTTATATAATGGCTACTCAGGAAAAAATTGACATAGTTCAGGCGTATACCGATAAATTTAAATCCGCTAAAAGCGTATATCTAACGGACTTTAGCGGTATTGATGTTCCTATGATTACGGAGATGCGTAAAAAATTCAGGGATTCAAATATCGAGTATAAAGTGCTTAAGAACCGGTTGGCAAAACGTTCATTACAGGCCGCTGATATTACAGTGCTCGATGAGCACCTTACTGGTGTAAACGCGTTTGTGATCAGCTATGATGATCCGGTTGCTCCGGCTAAAATTATTAAAGAATACAATAAGAAAAAAGAGTTGTTAAAACTAAAAGTGGTTTACCTGGAAGGCCAGGTGTTTGCAGCTGAAAAAGCAAACGCTCTTGCGGATTTACCGTCAAGAGAGGAACTGCTTGCAAACTTTGTTGGGCTAATTCAGGCGCCGCTTGCCAAGTTATTGGCTACATTACAGGCGCCAATGCAGAAACTGGCGGGTACACTAGACGCCGTTAAAAATAGTAAATAGAAAAACATTAAACTTTATTTGATATTGGAGGTTTACGATGGCAGAAGTAACAAGAAATGATGTGCTTGCTTATTTAGAGAAAGCAAACATGTTGGAAGTTTCAGAACTGATTAAGGATATCGAAGAAAAATTCGGTGTTACAGCTGCTGCACCGGTTGCCGTTGCAGCTGGTCCTGTTGCTGGCGCTGGCGCTGAAGCTGCTGCTGAAGAGAAAACTGAATTTGATGTTGTACTTACAGCTGCTGGCGATAAGAAAATCCAGGTAATTAAAGTGGTTCGTGCGATTACCGGATTAGGTCTTAAGGAAGCTAAGGATTTAGTTGATGGCGCACCCGGCACAATTAAAGAAGGCATTGGGCAGGCTGAAGCTGATGATATTAAAAAACAGATTGAGGAAGTCGGCGGCGTTGTCGAACTAAAATAACTCAATTAGTTAATTTAATATTCATTAATTTTAGTATGAGGTGATACCTTTGAAAGGTAAAAAACCAATAGATCGTCATTTCTTTATGCGAATACCGCCTGTAAAGGAATATCCGAATCTTCTTGAAGTTCAGACAAAATCTTTTGAAGATTTTATGCAGGCTAAAATCCAGCCGGAACAGAGAGAAGACAAGGGATTGCAGTCGGTATTTAATTCGATTTTTCCTATCACGGACAGCGCGGGAAATTTCGAATTGCAGTATGTTGAATATAACATTGATAAACCCAAGTATAATACGCGGGAGTGCCAGGAACGCGGAGTAAGCTATGCTGTGCCCATCAAAGCAAAGATGCGCCTTGCAATTAAAGATGTTACTGGCGAAACAGATAATTTTACGGAGTTTATCGAACAAGATGTCTATCTTGGCAATATGCCTGCGATGACAAGTCGCGGTACGTTTATTATCAATGGCGCTGAGCGTGTGGTTGTCAGTCAATTACACCGTTCGCCGGGTGTTTTCTTTTCCGATGCGTTACATCCTAACGGAACACCGCTGTATTCCGCCCGGATTATTCCGTTCAGAGGATCCTGGGTTGAGTTTACAACCGATGTAAACGACGTGATGTATGTTTATATAGATCGTAAGAAAAAATTTCCGGTAACTATGTTGCTGCGGGCAATCGGCTATTCCACTAATGAGGAGATTATCGATCTTTTCAATTTAGGTATGGATATGGAAATTAAGCTTGATCAGTTTCCCAAGCTGGAAGGCCAAATGCTGGCTGCCGATATAATCGATAAGTCTACCGGTGAAATTATTGCAGAGCAAGGTAAAGATATAACACAGGACTTGTTGGATCAGTGCCTGTCTTTAAATATTAAATCATTAAAGATTGTAAAACCCTCGGATCCCAATTCACCAAATATTATTTTAAATACCCTGCGCAAGGATAATGCAAAAAATGATGTAGAATCCATTGAAGCAATATACCGGCAGTTGCGTTCAGGCGAGCCGCCGGATATTGAAACCGCGCGCAGTTTGATAGAACGTATGTTCTTCAATGAAAAACGATATGATATGGGCGCCGTGGGTCGTTATCGTATTAATAAAAAACTAAATTTGGATATTCCCTACGATACAACCGTTTTGACCAAAGATGATATTATCCATATCATTCAATATCTGATGGAATTGCGTGAAGGTATCCGGCCGACCGATGATATCGATCATCTTGGAAATAGAAGAGTTCGAACCGTCGGCGAGCAGCTGGCCGCACAATTCAGTGTTGGCCTCTCGCGTATGGCCCGAACAATTAAAGAGCGTATGAATATCGGAGATTCCGATAAATTAACACCGCAGGATTTGGTCAACGCAAGAACAATTTCTTCGGTTATTAATACGTTCTTCGGAACTTCACAATTATCACAATTTATGGATCAGACCAATCCGCTGGCCGAACTGACACATAAAAGAAGATTGTCCGCTTTGGGTCCCGGTGGTTTAACGCGTGAACGCGCCGGTTTTGAGGTTCGCGATGTCCACTATACGCATTATGGACGTTTGTGCCCTGTCGAAACACCTGAAGGTCCCAATATCGGATTGATTTCTTCTATGTGTGTGCATGCCCGTATTAATGATTTTGGATTCATTGAAACACCTTACAGAAAGGTGGCAAATGGAAAAGTGTCGATGGATTTTGTATACCTTTCAGCAACAGAAGAGGATAGTTTTACCATTGCACAGGTAAATGCCCCGCTGGATAAAAATGGCAAATTCGTCAGGGATCGTGTTAAAGCGCGATATAAAGGTGATTTCCCGGTTGTTGGACCCGAAGAAGTCGACTTTATGGATGTGGCAACCAATCAGATTGTTTCACCGGCAGCTTCATTAATCCCTTTCCTTGAACATGATGATGCAAACCGCGCTCTGATGGGATCGAACATGCAGCGACAGGCTGTGCCGCTGTTAATGCCGGATGCTCCGATTGTAGGTACAGGGATGGAGCGCCGAGTCGCTATCGATTCCGGAACACTCTTACTGAGTGAATATGATGGTGTTGTTGAATATGTGGATTCCGATAATGTTATAATAAAGCGAGATCCAAGCAAAGAAAAATTAGTCGGTAAAGAACGTCTGCTCGAACAGAGTGAGCTGGTCGAATATGAACTGATCAAATACAGACGTACCAATCAGGATACATGCATAAATCAACGTCCACTGGTTGAAGTGGGGCAGCGCGTCAGCGTTGGTGATATTTTAGCCGATGGTTGTGCAACCGATCGCGGTGATCTGGCGCTTGGTAAAAACGTACTGGTTGCTTTTATGCCCTGGATGGGTTATAACTTTGAAGACGCTATCATTGTCAGTGAACGTATTGTTCGCGATGATGTTTATACGTCCATTCATATCCAGGAATTTGAGCTGCAGGTGCGCGATACCAAACGCGGTGAAGAAGAGCTAACCCGCGAGATTCCCAATGTGAGTGAAGATGCCACAAAAAACCTGGATGAGCAGGGTATTGTTCGGGTTGGTGCAGAAGTTCATGCCGGGGATATCATTATTGGTAAAGTAACGCCAAAAGGCGAAACCGATCCAACACCGGAAGAAAAACTGTTAAAAGCCATTTTTGGCACTAAAGCTGGTGACGTTAAAGACGCATCGCTGAAAGCGCCTCCCGGGATGAAGGGTGTGGTTGTAGCCACACGGTTGTTCTCCCGTAAGAAAAAGGACGGACAGAACAAAAAAGAAGAGAAAAAGTTAGTTGAAAAACTGGAAATGCAGGCAGAACAACAGCGTAATTTAGTTATCCAGAAACTTGCTTCCAGTCTCTCAAATAAATATAAAGGTAAGAAAACTATCGGCATTAAATATGTCGATGGCAAAGTGGCAATCAAAGCAAAAACAGTTATTGAGGCAGATACTTTTTCTAAAGTTGATGTTACAAATTTGGATATTAATACCACCTGGTTCGAAGAAGATGAAAAGAATGAATTTGTACGCCAGCTCTATTCCGATTATCGTAAAGTAATGCAGGATATAGAGAATGATCTCAAACGTGAGAAGCATAAAATACTGGTTGGTGATGAACTGCCGCCCGGCATTGTACAATTAGCCAAAGTGTATGTTGCGGAAAAGAGAAAGCTTTCTGTTGGTGATAAGATGGCAGGACGTCACGGTAACAAAGGCGTGGTATCCAAAGTTGTGCCGATGGAAGATATGCCGTTTTTGGATGATGGAACGCCGGTAGATATCGTATTAAATCCATTGGGCGTGCCTTCACGTATGAATCTTGGCCAAATTTTTGAAACAACACTTGGCTGGGCAGGTTTCCGCATGAACCAAAATTATGCTACACCGGTTTTTGACGGGGCAAAATATGATGATATTTTAAATGAGTTGGAAAAAGCCGATCTGTCAAAATCCGGAAAAGTAAGACTAACTGATGGTCGTACAGGACTGTTCTTCGATCAGGATGTTACCGTGGGTTTTATTTATATGCTCAAGCTATCCCACCTGGTCGATGATAAAATTCATGCGCGTTCCATTGGACCATACTCATTAATCACACAGCAGCCACTTGGCGGTAAAGCCCAATTCGGTGGTCAACGATTTGGTGAAATGGAAGTATGGGCACTGGAAGCATACGGTGCGGCTTTTACATTGCAGGAAATATTAACAGTAAAAAGTGATGACGTTACCGGCCGGTCTAAAACATACGAGGCTATTGTAAAAGGTGAAAACCTCCCCGAAGCCGGTACACCGGAATCATTTAATGTTCTTGTAAGAGAGTTACAGGGACTCGGTTTAAAAGTTAGATTAGAATAAATTTATCGGGTACTAATTAACCTGATAATTTCATAAATAGGAGCTGATATCTTGAATATCAAAAGAGGACCAAACAGATTTAATAAAATCATTATTGGCCTTGCTTCGCCGAATGATATTTTGGATCAATCACATGGTGAAGTTACAAAGCCCGAAACTATTAACTATCGGTCGTTCAAACCGGAAAAAGACGGATTGTTTTGTGAGAAAATTTTTGGGCCGGTGAAAGACTGGGAATGCCATTGTGGTAAATACAAAAGAATCCGTTATAAAGGCATCATATGTGATCGTTGCGGCGTTGAGGTTACGCAGAAAAAAGTCCGCCGGGAACGAATGGGTCATATTTCTTTGGCTGTGCCCATCGTGCATATTTGGTTTTTCCGGTCATTGCCGTCAAAAATAGGTTATCTGCTGGATATGTCGCCGAAAGATCTGGAAAAGGTGATCTACTATGAAAATTATGTGGTGATCAATCCCGGTAAAAGCGATCTCAAAATCAAACAGCTAATCAACGAAGAAGAATACTTTGATCAAATAGATGCTGCCGGTGAGCTCAACGAAGATCTTGCGGATGACGATCCGGAAAAATTTATCGCTAAAATCGGCGGTGAAGCCATTCATCATTTATTAAGAATGATGGACATTGAAGATCAGGCATACAATCTAAGAAAAACGGCTAAGTCTGAAACCTCTGAGCAGAAAAAACTGGAAGCGTTAAAACGGCTTAAAGTGGTTGAAGCATTCCGCGTGCGTGAAAAGACCACGGAATATCGTAATAAACCCGAATGGATGGTGCTTGACGTTATCCCGGTAATTCCGCCGGAATTAAGACCGCTGGTTCCATTGGAGGGCGGCCGTTTTGCCACAAGCGATTTAAATGATTTATATCGTCGTGTAATCATTAGAAATAATCGTTTGAAGAAATTGTTGGAAATCAAAGCGCCGGAAGTGATTCTGCGAAATGAAAAGCGTATGCTGCAGGAAGCCGTTGATTCTTTATTTGATAATTCAAAACGAACGGCCGCGATGCGTTCCGATGGTGATCGTCCATTGAAATCGCTTTCCGACATGTTAAAAGGAAAACAGGGCCGGTTCCGTCAAAACCTGCTTGGTAAACGCGTTGATTATTCCGGTCGTTCCGTGATTGTGGTTGGACCTGAATTAAAATTACATGAATGTGGTTTGCCAAAAGATATGGCAATTGAATTATTTAAACCATTTATCATTCGCAAACTGGTTGAAAGACGATTTGTTAAAACAGTAAAAAGCGCGAAGAAACTGGTTGAACGCCGCGGGCCGGAGGTCTGGGATATTCTTGAAGAAATCATCGAAGATCATCCTGTTTTGCTGAATCGTGCGCCAACCCTGCACAGGCTGGGTATTCAGGCATTCCAGCCGGTACTTATTGAAGGTAAAGCTATTCGAATTCATCCCCTGGTGTGTGCGGCATTTAATGCGGATTTTGACGGCGACCAGATGGCGGTTCATATTCCATTATCTTATGAAGCTCAGGCAGAAACAAAATTATTAATGCTTTCGAGCCATAATATTCTATCGCCATCCAGCGGCAAACCCATTGCCGTGCCAAGTCAGGATATTGTTTTAGGATGCTATTATCTCACAAAGATGCTTCCTAATGATTTAGGCGAAGGTACAGCATTTTCTGATTCTACGGAAGTGATTGTAGCGTACAACAGCGGTAAAGTCGGCTTACATGCAAAAATTAAAGTACGCGCAAATGGCGAATTGCAAGAGACAACCACCGGCCGGGTTTTATTTAATCAAATTGTACCGAAAGAAATTGGATTTGTAAATGAATTACTTTCTAAACGTACAATAACTGAAATTATTTCCAACTGTTATCGTTTGGCTGGAAATAGTATTACAGCTAAATTTTTGGACGATCTTAAAAATTTAGGCTTTGAACATGCTATGATGTCCGGTGTCTCTGTTGGTATATCTGATATTGTTGTATCTGATGATAAAAACACTATGGTTGCCAGGGCCCAGGCTGAGGTTGATGAAATTCAGAGTCAGTATGAGCGCGGTATTATTACCGATGGCGAGCGTTATAATAAAATAATAGATATTTGGACCCGTATCACTGCAGATGTTGCTGAGACCATGTTCTCCAGATTGCGAACCAACCGGGCTGGATTTAATCCGTTGTATATGATGTCCGATTCCGGCGCTCGTGGTAGTAAAGAACAGATTCGTCAGTTAGCCGGTATGCGTGGTTTGATGGCAAAACCACAAAAATCGTTAACCGGGCAAACTGGAGAAATTATTGAAAATCCGATTACGGCAAACTTTCTTGAAGGCTTGTCTGTGATTGAATACTTCATTTCGACACATGGCGCACGTAAAGGCTTGGCAGATACAGCATTGAAAACAGCGGATGCAGGTTATCTTACCCGGCGCCTTGTTGACGTTGCTCAGGACGTTATCGTAACCCAGGTTGACTGCGGTACCATTTTAGGAATGGATGTCACTGACCTGAAAGAGGGTGAAGAAATAATTGAGCCGCTGGCAGATCGTGTTTTGGGACGTGTGGCAGCATCCGATATAATTGATCCGGTTACAAATGAAACTCTTGCCCAGCGCGGCGATATGATTACTGAAGAAATAGCTGATAGAATTACCAAATCTACCATTGAAGTTGTTAGGGTGCGCACAGAATTGACATGTGAAGCTAAGCAGGGGGTCTGTTGCTATTGTTACGGACGTAACTTGGCAACTGGCGAAATAGTTAGCGTTGGCGAAGCGGTTGGCGTTATGGCTGCTCAGAGTATTGGCGAGCCGGGCACGCAGCTTACATTACGTACATTCCATATTGGTGGAACAGCTGCACATATCGCAGCCGAATCTCATATTGCCAGTAAGTTCGATGGAACGGTCAAATTAAAGAATGTTAAATCGGTTCAGAATATTGCTGGTGATGTTGTTACAATTGCCCGGAATGGCAAGATTGAAATTATGGATGATGATAATCGTACCATCGCTACTTACAATGTACCTTACGGCGCTACTATGCGTGTGGAAGATAAAAAGAAAATTAAGCGAAGTGAAATCTTGTTCGATTGGGATCCCTATTCATCTGTAATTATTGCGGATAATTCGGGTATCATTAAATTTGAAGACTTGATTGAAAATATAACCTATCGTGAAGAGCTTGATGAGCAGACCGGAAGAAAACAGCGCGTTGTTATTGAATCGAAAAATAAAAATCTTAATCCGCGCATTGTTGTGATTGATAAAGATGATAATACACTGGGTCAGTACATTATCCCGGTTAAATCATTTTTACAGGTCAGCGACGGTGATAAAGTTAGCGCTGGTGATTTACTGATTAAAATCCCAAGGGAAATTGGTAAGACCCGGGATATTACAGGTGGTCTGCCCCGCGTTGCTGAATTGTTCGAAGCACGTCAACCAAAATCGAAAGCAACGGTTAGTGAAATTGACGGCTTTGTTAAATTTGGATCGATTAAACGCGGTGTTCGTGAGCTGATCATTGAATCGGAACATGAAACGATGAGCTACCAGGTTCCTCACGGCGTGCATATTCTTGTCCATGAAAATGATTTTGTTGAAGCTGGCGAGCGCCTGACTGACGGAGCAATTTCACCGGAAGATATTTTGAAAATTAAAGGTCCCGGTAAAGTTCAGGAATACCTGGTTAATGAAATTCAGGAAGTTTACCGTCTGCAGGGTGTTAAAATAAATGACAAACATATCGGTGTTATTGTGCGACAGATGCTGCAGAAAGTAAAAGTTGAAGATTCTGGTGATACAAGTTTTCTGCCGGGCGATCAGGTGCATCGCGTGGACTTTTTCGAAGAAAACCAAAAAATTGCCAATAAAATTGTTGTTACTGATCCGGGTGATTCGCTTTTCAGGGAAGGTTCACTCACTGATAAAAAATCGGTTGATGCTGTTAACAAAGATCTGAAGAAGGCTAAAAAGAAACCGGTTAAAATGAGAATGACAAAACCAGCTACATTTAGCCCGATTCTGCTTGGTATAACGCAGGCTGCTTTAACAACCAAAAGTTTTATTTCTGCCGCATCGTTTCAGGAAACAACACAAGTGCTTACGGACGCTGCTACATCGGGTAAAGAAGATGACTTAATCGGTTTGAAGGAAAATGTAATTATGGGACATTTGATTCCTGCGGGTACCGGTCTAAGCCGTTATAATGATCTGGATATGGATGTGGAAATTGATGAAGAAGAACCTAATGCACAGGGTGAAAATCATACATTAGAAGAACAGGTGGAAATAGATTAAATTCGTATTTAAAAACTTGAATTACAGGTAATATTATATTAAATTATTCGTCTTTCACTTTTTTGGAGGTTTGCAGTGCCTACGATAAATCAGTTGATACGTAAAGGCCGAAAAGTAGTTGTAAAAAAGAATAAAGCGCCGGCGCTAGATAGGTGTCCGCAAAGACGCGGTGTATGTACGCGTGTCTACACAACAACACCCAAAAAACCGAATTCAGCGTTACGTAAAGTTGCGCGTGTTCGTTTAACAAATGGTATTGAAGTTACGGCTTATATACCAGGTGAAGGACATAATTTGCAGGAACACTCCATCGTACTTATTCGTGGTGGTCGTGTTAAAGATTTACCGGGTGTGCGCTATCATATCGTTCGCGGAACTCTTGATACAAGCGGTGTGGAAGATCGTCGCCAGAGCAGATCAAAGTACGGCGCAAAGAAGCCAAAAGCTTAATAACACAGGTGATTTGGAGATAAAATGCCAAGAAGAAGAAGGCCTCAGAAAAGAATTATATTACCGGATCCAAAATTTAAAGATCAGGTTGTGGCAAAGTTTATTAATGGTTTAATGTTCAGCGGAAAAAAGAGTATAGCAGAAAAAATTTTTTATGATGCCATGGACATTATAGAAAATAAAACTAAAAAAGTACCGATTGACGTATTTAAAAAAGCAATGGAAAATGTTGCGCCGATATTGGAAGTGAAATCACGCCGGGTTGGGGGAGCAACCTATCAGGTTCCGGTTGAAGTTCGGGCGAATCGCCGTCAGGCGCTTGCAATAAGATGGTTGATTCGGTATTCAACAGCTCGTAGTGAAAGAACCATGGCTGAGCGTTTAGCCAATGAAATGATTGCAGCATTTAATAATGATGGCGCATCGGTTAAAAAACGGGAAGATACACATAAAATGGCAGAAGCCAATAAGGCATTTGCACATTTTAGATGGTAGGTTTAAGAATTAGATCGACATGGCAAAAAAGATAGATAAAAAATTATTAAGAAATATTGGCATTATGGCCCATATTGATGCAGGCAAAACGACCACGACTGAGCGTATCCTGTACTATTCCGGACGTTTGCATCGCATGGGTGAAGTCCATGATGGCGCTGCAACAATGGATTGGATGGAACAGGAAAAAGAACGCGGTATTACCATTACATCAGCTGCCACTTCAATTTCATGGAAGAAACATGAAATTAATATTATTGATACGCCGGGTCATGTTGATTTTACGGTGGAGGTCGAACGATCGCTCCGCGTATTGGACGGCGCGGTTGCCTTATTTTGCGCGGTTGGCGGTGTGGAACCACAATCCGAAACTGTCTGGCGTCAGGCTGATAAATATCATGTACCGAGGCTGGCCTTTGTAAACAAAATGGACCGTATCGGTGCTGATTTTTATAATGTACTTGATATGATGAAACAAAGATTGGGCGCTACGCCGTTGCCAATTCAAATACCAATCGGTGAGGGAGATTTGTTTACCGGTTTGGTCGATCTGGTTAAAATGAAAGCTGTTTTATATAATGATAGTTCGCTTGGTGCCCTGTTTGAAGAAGGTGAAATCCCAAAGGGATTAATTGAGACAGCAAATAAGTATAGAACAGATATTCTGGAAGCTGTATCCGAGTATGATGATGCCTTAATGGAAAAATACCTTGAAGGCGGCGAGATATCAGAAGAAGAATTGAAAACTGCAATTCGTAAAGCAACACTTGATAATAAATTTACACCGGTGCTTTGTGGATCGGCATTTAAAAATAAAGGCGTTCAACGACTATTGGATTGTATTATTGATTATTTACCTTCTCCGTTGGATGTAGCTGACGTCATTGGGCATCATCCGGATAACAATAAAGAGCTTACACGCAGGCCATCCGATGAAGATCCTTTTGCAGCGTTGGCATTTAAAATAATGGTTGATCCTTATGTCGGACGTCTGACTTTTATAAGAGTATATTCGGGTGAAATTAAGTCCGGTTCTACGATTTATAATGTAAACAGTCAGAAAAAAGAGCGTGTTGGCCGTTTATTAAAAATGCATGCGAATGATCGTGAGGATATTACTGAAATTTCTACAGGTGACATTGTTGCTGTAGTCGGATTAAAAAATACGCGTACCGGCGATACGATTTGTGATCCAAATAATCGGATCGTTTTGGAAGCCATGCATTTCCCTGAGCCTGTCATCTCGGTAGCAGTTGAACCAAAAACTAAAGCAGATCAGGAAAAATTAGCCCAGTCTTTATCTAAATTGGGTGATGAAGATCCGACATTTCATATTAAGACAGATGAAGACACGGGCCAAACAATCATCAGCGGTATGGGTGAATTGCATCTTGAAATAATTATAGATCGTTTGCTGCGTGAATTTAAAGTTGGCGCCAATATTGGTCGCCCGCAGGTTGCTTTTAAAGAAACGATCACTAAAAAAGTTGAAGCCGAAGGTAAATTTATCAAGCAGTCTGGCGGCCGGGGTCAATATGGACATGTAAAAATTGAAATGGAACCTAATGAACCGGGTAAAGGATTTGAATTTATTGATGGTATTGTCGGCGGCGTTATACCGAGAGAATATATTACGCCTGTAAAGAATGGTATTCACGATGCGTTGCGCAATGGCGTCTTGGCCGGTTATCCTATGGATGATATCAAGGTTCGTCTTTTTGATGGTTCCTATCATGATGTGGATTCGAATGAAATGGCTTTTAAAGTGGCCGGATCGATGGCATTACAGAACGGTGCCAAAAAAGCTGATCCAGTTATTATGGAACCAATTTTTAGTATAGAAATTGTCGTACCGGAAGAATATTTGGGCGATGTGATTGGTGATTTAAATAGCCGCCGTGGAAAAATATCAGGCATTTTACCAAGGAAAGATGCGCAGGTTGTCAGCGGAACGGTCCCGTTAAGTGAAATGTTCGGTTATGCTACCGATCTACGTTCCATTACGCAAGGACGCGCAATTTATACAATGCAGTTCTCTCATTATGACAGGGTATCTGCATCTGTTTCAGAAGACATTATCGCAAACGCCTCAGGCGGTTCGAGATAAATAAATGAAAAAATCCCGGAGGATGTGATGGCTAAAGAAAAATTTGATAGAAGTAAACCTCACGTAAACATCGGAACCATAGGTCATGTGGATCATGGTAAAACAACATTAACG
>JAFGKZ010000193.1 GCA_016928315.1 Calditrichaceae bacterium | reverse complement strand
GAGCTGGCTAAAGCGCTTAATTGTGCAAATGCAGATTCTATTCCCTGTAATGAATGTCCTTCCTGTGTAAAAATCAATAATTTAAGTCATCCCGATCTGCAATATATTTTTCCGGTTTCCAAACAAACTAAAACCGAAACGGTTACAGAGCTTATTAAACAAAAAGCGAAAAACCCCTACAGTTCTATTGACATCGAAGGCCATAAAAATATTCCGATTGAAAAAATTCGCGAGTTTAAAAACGAAGCCAAATATGCTCCAAACGAAGCAAAAAGACGGTTTTTTATAATTGACGGCAGCGAATATTTTTCCAGAGAAGCAGCCAATTCATTTTTAAAATTACTTGAGGAACCCCCAGAAGATTTAATGATCATTTTGATTACGAATGATCGTAATGCGCTGTTAGATACCATTCGGTCCCGTTGCCAGCCTGTTTTTTTCCCGGCTTTTAGCGAAGAAGAAATTAAATCCATTGTCAATATATATCACCCGATTAACTTAGACCTGACCCCGATTATCAAAATTGCTCAAAACAATCTGTTAAAAGTATTCCGATTGATCACCTCGGATTCGGATGAAAAAAGGGACCACATCTTAAAATACCTACGGGCTCTTGCCTCAAATAAAATGCTTGAGCTTGCAGGTGTGATAGATTTTTTATGCCAAAAACGTGATAAAAACTATATTATTGATTTTTTAGATCTCTTAACTTTATGGCTGAGAGACGCTTATTATCAACAACTGATGCACGATGATTGTGATTATATAAATGTTGATTATAAAGAACCGATTGAAAAATTTGCAAATTTTTATAAAGATGTAAATATAAATACTATCATAGAATTAATTGAACTGGCAATCCGGGATATTGAGCGGAACGCACATCAATCATTAACATTGACAAACCTAGCGCTTCAAATTAATGAACATTTGGTTTTACGCTCAACGCCGGAAAGGGAGTTGTTATGACACCAGAGATAGTGGAAATATCGTTTAAGGGCAATAAACGCCTGCATTATTTTAATCCAAATGACATCCGCGTAAAATTAGGGGATTATGTGATAGTTGAGGCTGATAAAGGTGAGGATCTTGGTTTGGTCAGTAAAATAGGCAGGCTGGTAACTTTAAGTGATATTAAGGGCGAACCCAAGAATCTGCTCCGTCTTGCTGAAGATGAGGACCTTGACAAACTAAAGGAAAACCGACTCAAGGAAGCGCAGGCTTTTATGGTTTGCCGGGAAAAGATATTGGTCCATAATCTCAATATGAAACTGGTCGATGTAGAGTATCAATATGATCAGAATAAACTAACCTTCTATTTTACCAGTGATAAACGGGTTGATTTTCGAGAGCTGGTTAAAGATCTGGCTGCTAAATACCGCACGCGTATTGAGCTTAGACAGATTGGTGTACGTGATGAAGCCCGGCGGCTTGGCGGATTAGGCATTTGTGGTGAACCATTGTGCTGTTCCAGCTTCATCCGTGAATTTGAGCCTATTTCTACCCAATATGCTAAAGACCAGCACCTGCCTCTCAATCCCTGTAAATTGACAGGTGTTTGCGGCCGGTTAAAATGCTGCCTGCTTTATGAAAACGGATTTTATGAAGCAACCTTAAAAAATTTTCCGCCTCTGGAAACAGAGTTATTTACAAATAAAGGAAAAGCCGTTGTTGAAAAAGTCGATATCTTCCGGGATGTTGTTTATCTGCGATATCTTGACGATGATGAAATCGATTGTATCACATTGCAAGAATATAATCGATACTACAACAAAAAAATGGCCCAGGCCTAAGTATAAATCTTTAATCTTTGATTGATATATTTTTATATTTGTATATTACTTTATTAATCTTTTATCAATGGGTGTTTAGTTGAAAGAATATGATGTGACAATTATCGGTGGAGGTATCGTTGGTATTGCCACCGCGATGGCGCTATCAAAGAAAAAAAATATAAAGATTTGCGTACTTGAAGCTGAGGAGCAATTAGCTGCGCATCAAACCATGAATAATAGCGGGGTTATACATTCCGGGCTTTATTATAAACCGGGATCACTTAAGGCCAGAAATTGTGTGGAAGGCCGTCAGAAATTATATGAATTTTGCCGTAAACATGACATCGCTCATGAACAATGCGGTAAGGTTGTCGTAGCTACCCGAACAGAAGAAATTCCGGCATTGGATGAACTGGAACGTAAAGGCCACGCCAATGGATTGATTGGACTAAAACGTCTGAGCCGGGCACAGATTAAAGAATATGAGCCGCATATTACAGGCATTGGCGGACTGCTTGTGCCGGAAACAGGTATTGTGGATTATGTGCAGGTTACTAATAAATTTGCCGAACTGGTTTTGAATGCCGGTCATGAAATAAAATTACATACTTCTTTTGTCGGCCTGAAACAATCAAAAGAAAGTTTGATTATCGAAACAACCAAGGGCGAAATACAATCAAAAAATTTGATTAACTGTGCCGGACTGCAATCTGATCGTATAGCCCGAGCTTGCGGGATAGAACCGGGATTACGCATTATTCCTTTTCGCGGCGAATATTATGAGTTAAAACCCGAGAAACATCATTTGATTAATAATCTTGTCTATCCTGTTCCCGATCCGGCTTTTCCATTTTTAGGCGTGCATTTTACGCGAATGATTCATGGCGGTGTTGAAGCGGGTCCCAACGCTGTTCTCGCATTTAAACGGGAAGGTTATAAAAAATTCAGTTTTTCTTTGAAAGATTCAAGCGAAATATTTGGCTATAGAGGATTTTTATTATTGGCTGCCAAATTTATCAAAATGGGTATGGGTGAATTTTATCGCTCATTCAGCAAAGCCGCTTTTGTGAAGGCATTGCAGCAATTATTACCGGAAATTGAATCAAAAGATATTGTACCGGGCGGCACTGGCGTTCGTGCGCAGGCGTTAGAGAAGAACGGCAATCTGGTGGACGATTTTAGAATTGTACAAAATGAACGGATGATCCATGTATTGAATGCCCCTTCACCTGCCGCAACGGCTTCAATCAGTATCGGCGAAAAAATCGCAGTCATGGCCGAAGAACAATTTGCATTAATTTAGTCTTTTCTCACCAAGCCACGAAGAACACGAAGGGGAAAAAATAAATTTGTCGCAATGTCCTGCGGACGTCAGCGGCTGTGCCGGTCATTGGTCAATAGCCAACGGTCATTGGTAGTCACTTTAATTTATGATTGTATTTGCAGTTCAAGAACGTTATATTTATGCAAATTTTATTTTGCTGAATAAGGACAAGGACAATTCTTTAGACAGCATTACTTCATCTAAGAAAATAATTAAATATAGAATACATTGACTTCACGTTTCACCGCGATAATATTACAGTTTAAGAGAAAAAGAGTGCTAATATTATGTTAGGACTTTATTGAAAAGAATGAAATATGAAAGATAGTGAATTGATAGTAGTGTTTGAAGGTACTCTCGTTGAAGTTGATCTTTTAAAAACCAAAATTGAAGCGGAAGAAATAACTTGTTTTTTAAAAGATAATTACATGGGCACACAGGCTCCATTCTATACCAGTATAGGTGGAGCAGCTCCAATAAAATTAGTAGTGCCAAAATCAGATATTAAAAAAGTCGAACCCATTATTAAAGAGTATATCAAAAAAATGTAAAAGCAATTCGCTAGTTTTTAAGATACTTTTAATTTTAATTATGTATGAATGCTTTAAAAATTTAGGAATTTTAAAAACGTTCAACAAAGCAAATCAAGCCGTCAGGAACGCGCGTTGATTCAATTCTAAAAAAGCCACAGATGCAGCGCAGTCAGGATCCGGCGGCTTATCTATCGCCACGTTGAGACAGCTAAAGAAGAAAATTTGGTAGTATGTATTCATTTTGTTATATCTCGTTGAATTGTGCTAAGTAATTTCAAATACTTTTTGTATCTATAAGCGCATTTGAGTTTTTTGCGATAAAAATCAGTAATACAACGCATCAACCGCGCCGGCGCCTTCGCGGATAATTTCCGGTTCCGGTTGGGTAAAATCCACCACCGTTGAAGGGTGGTTAAACATTACCCCGGCGTCCAGAATCAAATCAATATCATCCGGAGAACGGGAGGGGAATGCATGGAAGTCAAAATTCGGGATTCGTAAAAGACCTATATCCATAAAGAGAAGGATTGAAACTAAAATATTGATTCCTGATCCGGTTGTGAAAAGTGTGTAAAATCAAATAAATAATCGTATATTCGAGTACGAATAAAAATATGCCAGAAATAGAAGAATTACATTACATTACATCAATTGAAAATATCTCATCTATTATGAAGCATGGAATATTGTGTCATAATGATGTTCAAAAATTAGATCATATAGATATTTCAATGGATGAGGTTCAACAAAGAAGAGCGAATAAAAAAGTTCCTAATGGATTGGATTTGCATGACTATGCAAATCTTTACTTTGACGCCCATAATCCAATGTTAAGTAAACGAAGACAACAAAATTCAAATCTCTGTATCTTGCGGATTGATAATAGAGTGCTTAATTTAGAGGGAGTAGTGTTGTCTGATAGAAATGCATCCAGTGATTATGTAAGATTTAGTGGTTATCCGGATGGACTTAGTAATCTTGATTTTGAAACGATTTTTGGCCCATTTTGGACAAGTGATGATCCGTTCGAGTACTTATCAAAAAAATCGATTAAATGTGCTGAAGTTTTGGTTCCTAAACTTGTTAATCCTGCGATGATAACCGGGGCATATGTTTATAGTAGAACTGCCGGACAGAAATTAATTAAAGCAGGATTTTCGTTACCAATAACAATTAAAAATTCAATGTTTTTTTAAAGTTCTATGATAAAAAGAATCAGCGTAGGAAATATATTAGAGTCCAAAGCTCAAACTTTGGTCAATACCGTGAATGTAGTTGGGGTAATGGGCAAAGGAATAGCCTTGGAATTTAAAAACCGTTTTCCTGAAATGTATAAGGACTACAAAATTCGTTGTGATAAAGGGGAAGTCGTTTTAAGAAAACCATATTTATTTAAAAGACTTTTTGAACCCTGGATAATAAATTTTCCTACGAAAGAGCACTGGCGTTCTGTTTCAAGGATAGAAGATATTAAAAACGGATTAATATATTTAATTGATCATTACAAAGAATGGGGTGTAAAATCATTAGCTATCCCTCCTCTTGGTTGTGGTAATGGTCAACTGGAATGGGAAGAGGTTGGACCTATCATTTATCAGGCTTTGAATCGGATTGATATACCGGTTGAATTGTATGCCCCTTTTGGTACACCAGCGGAACATTTAACTCCAATGTTTTTAGATCAATCCTCATTAAGCTCAGGAAATATTAGATATAAATCTTCAAAACTAAATCCTAATTGGTTAGTTATGGTTGAAATACTTAATGAATTGGAAAAAAATACTTATAATACACCTGTTGGCAGAACTATTTTCCAAAAAATAAGTTATGTCGCTACCGCCAGCGGTGTTCCCACGAATTTAAATTTTCAGCAAAGCAGTTATGGTCCCTTTTCAAATCAATTAAAACAAGTAATAACAATTTTAGCCAATAATGGCCTTGTGGTTGAAGAAAAAAAAGGCCAAATGTTTAAACTTAGAGTTGGGCATAATTTTGAAAAACTTAGATTAAAATATAAAGATGAAATTGAACAATACAAAAATATTATAGACCAGACGGCAGACTTATTTGCCCGCATGACGACAGATCAGGCAGAAATTACTACGACCATTTTCTTTTCCTCTAAAGAATTAAAAAAGAAAAACGGAAAAACGTCTATTTCTGAAAAGGATATTTTGGAATATATCCTGGAGTGGAAAAAAAGACGTCGACCACCACTTGATACAAAAGAAGTTGCTACTGCAATAAGAAACCTTGCCATGCTGAAGTGGCTAAAAGTTGACTTTAGCCCGGATTTACCTGTTGTTGAAGAATTTTGAGTTTCTGAATCGAAATTGATATACAGTGTTATTAATACACTCCTGGATGAATTATATCTATTCAGTGATATGTGCATTCAAGCCATTAATTGATATAATCTTTTTTAATTGTAACAAGTCAACTGTCAAATAATTGGATTTTATTTTTAAGCAAAATCAGTAATACAACACATCCACCGCGCCGGCGCCTTTGCGGATAATTTCCGGTTCGTCCGCGGAGAAATCAACCACGGTGGATGGTTGATTAAACATTACGCCTGCATCTAATATCAAATCAATATCATTTGGAAAACGTTTGGCAATTTCTTCAGGATCGGTAAAATAATCATCCAGCGGCGGCACGCTGGAACTTATAATCGGCCGGCCTAAATGTTCAAGCAGACTTTGCACAACGGATGAATTGGGAAATCGGACGCCAATCGTTTTTCTTTTCTGCAGTAAAATTTTTGGCACCTGCTTTGTTGCTTTTAAAATAAAAGTATAAGGACCTGGGATTACACGGCGCATAATCTTATAGGCATAATCCGGCACAACCGCCCAATTAGCAATATCAGTCAGATCGGGACAGATTAGCGTTAACAGTTTATGAGACGAGGCTGCCTTAATTTTTAAAATGCGGTCATATACATTACGATTCATTACATCGCCGCCCAGCCCATACACGGTATCGGTTGGATAAACCAGCACGCTGCCCTGCTTTAAAAAATCAACCGCGCGCTTAATGAGCCTCTGCTGCGGATGTTCGAGATAAACATGTTGAATTTCTGCGGCCATCAACCCTCAATTCGCACGTAATTGCCTATAATTACAAATATTTAGCTTATGAATCAAATGCATTTTTAAACTGTTTGACAATAACCTATTTCTATATAACGATCGAACGGATATTTACATTTCTTAAGATAAGTGCATAGAATTTGTTTACTGAAAAACTAAATTCGTACTTGGATTCTATAAGAAATAGAATTAAGTTCAAAATCGTTCTGTTTTCGTAGTAATCAATTGTATTAAAAACTTCAGGGAGTTGTCATGTCAGAGAAATTCGATGTACTGGTAATCGGTTCGGGGCCTGGGGGCTATGTTGCAGCTATCCGGGCGGCACAGTTAAAATTAAAAACGGCAATTGTCGAAAGAGATAGTCTGGGAGGTATTTGTTTAAACTGGGGTTGTATTCCTACAAAAGCGCTGCTGAAAAGCGCAGAAGTGTTTGAAGAATTTAAGCATGCCAAAGAGTACGGATTAAACGTTGACAACGTTGAAGCTGATTTCGCTGAAATTATTAAACGCAGCCGCAAGGTAGCTCAAATCAACTCCAAAGGCGTTGAGTTCCTGATGAAGAAGAACAAGATTGATGTGATTAAAGGAACCGCGAAAATTAAAAAGGCAGGTCTGGTAGAAGTTGAAAATGATGGTGAGAAATCTGAAGTTCAGGCCGATCATATTATTATCGCGACCGGCGGAAGACCACGCACCATACCCGGTATCGAAATTGATAAGGAAACCGTGCTCAGTTCAAAAGAAGCCATGAGTATTGAAAAACAACCTGAATCACTTATCATAATGGGCGCCGGAGCTATTGGCGTCGAGTTCGCCTATTTTTATAATTCAATTGGTACTAAGGTTACCCTGGTGGAAATGCTGGATTCAATACTCCCGATTGAAGATAAAGAAATCAGCGATATTCTGACAAAGGGTTTTAAAAAGGCGGGTATTGATATTTTAACCGGAACCAAAGTTGAAAGTCTCAAAAAAACCACAAAAGGTGTCGAGGTTACGGTTGATGCTAACGGGAAACAACAGGTGTTATCAGCAGAAAAAGCCTTAATGGCGATCGGTATTCAGGGTAATGTGGAAAACCTCAATCTTGATGTCGTGGGTGTTAAACATGAAAAGGGCGCCATCAAAGTAAATGAATGGTATGAAACCAGTGTATCGGGAATCTATGCCATCGGCGATGTGATCGGAGCGCCCTGGCTGGCACATGTGGCATCGGATGAAGGCATTGTTTGTGTCGAAAAGATTGCCGGTGTAGAGACCCATCCGGTAGATTATGAAAGTGTGCCCGGATGCACCTATTGTCAGCCGCAGGTAGCCAGTATCGGCATGACGGAAGAGAAAGCCAAAGCGGCCGGATATGATATTAAAATCGGAAAATTTCCTTATACGGCGTCGGGCAAAGCGCGAGCGATTGGCGCCCGGGATGGTTTGGTTAAATTAATTTTTGACAAAAAATATGGTGAATTGCTTGGCGCTCATATTATTGGTACAGAGGCTACGGAACTGATTGCGGAATTAGGAATTGCCAAATCGCTTGAAGCGACGCCGGTTGAATTAAAACGCACGATGCACGCTCATCCGACTCTATCGGAAATGATAATGGAAGCGGCCGGTGATGCCGATGGAAGTGCAATTCATCTGTAATACGGATTAAAAAATGTCATTCTGAAGGAGCTTGCGACTGAAGAATCTTTAAATTTATTGACTTAAAAGATTCTTCGTTACACTCAGAATGACAAAACCACTTACTCTCATCAAAGTATGGTGTTGAATGTCTTTCCCGCGAAAACGGGAATCTATTTTTTTTGATCCCGCATCAGTGCAGGATACCAGGGTGCGGTTTAAAGAAAATTGAATTGAATCTCTGAATTTGGAATATTTTTTTCTCAATGTCCGTTTGGTTTATCGAATTTAACTAAACGGTCGGAGAACAAACATAATGTACTGGTATCTTAAAATACTGATTCTTTTACTTTCAATATATTCTTGCAATCAAGGTAAGCCGGAAACCACGTACAAATTAGAAAATGATACTTTAAAAATAGTTGGTGAAAAGCATCTTCGTAATATTAAAATGCTGACCAATGAAGGAGAGAATGCCGAAGCATATTTTAGTTTTGGAGAGGATCGGTTAATATTTCAGTCCACGCATGGAGCGTATCCATGTGATCAAATTTTTACAATGAATCTCAGCGGCGAGAATAAAAAAATAGTCAGCACTGGAAAGGGAAGAACCACCTGTTCCTATTTTTTGCCGGACGATAAAAAAATAATTTATGCATCTACCCACCGCGCTTTTGCAGATTGCCCGCCAAAACCGGATTATTCGCAGGGCTATGTCTGGAAAGTGTATAAGGCATTTGATTTGTACATTGCCAATGCCGATGGCAGCGATCCAACAGCCTTTTTATCTGCCGATGGTTATGATGCTGAAGCAACGATTTCTCCGAAAGGTGATAGAATCGTTTTTACATCTATGCGTAGTGGAGACCTGGATATTTATTCTGTGAATCTTGACGGCTCAGATTTGATGCAGTTGACTACAACCCTGGGATATGATGGCGGGCCGTTTTATTCATGGGATGGATCGAAAATTGTGTATCGATCTTATCACCCCAAATCAAACGCTGAAATCAAACGCTATAAGGATTTGCTGAATCAGGAATTAATTGAGCCTTCTAATTTTCAGATTATGGTTATGAATGCAGATGGAACAAATCAGAGACAGATTACGCATAATGAATATGCCAATTTTGCTCCTTTTTATCACCCTGATAATAAGCGGATTATTTTTTGTTCGAATCTGAATAGTCAAAATTCCCGGCATCCGGATTTTAACCTGTGGATGATTAATGAAGATGGCAGCGGGTTGGAACAGATCACTTTTTTTAAAGGATTTGACGGTTTTCCGATGTTTAGCCGCGATGGCAAAAAACTTGTCTTTGCTTCGAACCGGTTTAACCGCCAACCTCGGGATACGAATGTATTTTTAGCCGATTGGGTGGATTAGGTTGGGAATTCTCACACGAAGGTTCAAAGATCACTAAGAGAAATATAATGAATTTATAAACTTAATTTGGTTATAGCCTAATTTTTAAGTTTTATTATAAACCAAAAGAACAAAAAATAAATATTCTTAGTGATCTTAATGGCTTGGTGTGAAATAGGTTTATAGAATAATATTTACAATTTTCCCTGCATGCCGAAGAACAGGGAAGGATCATCCAGAAATTCGAGCGCCTTTTGCAGGGCATCGTAATGAGCCTGTTCTTCATTGGCTAACAGTCGATAAAACTCTTTAATCTTAGGATCAGTTGTTTTTTCGGCGGCTTCTTTATAGAAAAATTTAGTTGTATTCTCCAGATCAAGAGCCATTTCCAGAATTTCCGCATCATCCACACCCGACTCACCAAGCTCATCAACAGCGCCTTCCAGTTGATTTTCCAATCGATTAAAAACACTTTCAAACGTAGTTGGTTCAAATTTATCCGGTTCAGTTTTATCGATTGTGTTGTTGGTGAAAGCGATGTACATCTCTATAAAGCGTTGAATATGATTTTTCTCATCCTGAGCCAGCCGCTCAAGCATGCGCTTGCCTACCGAATTGGTAATCTTTTTAGCCGATTCCTGGTAATAGGCATAGCCTTCTTTTTCCAGCTGAATGGATTTTTTTAAAATTTCTCCAAGTGTCTTCGGCAGCTTTTCCATGTGTGCCCCCTTTATTTTGACGATGTTGACCCGAATTTACAAAGAATATTATTTGTATAAAAACAATTAATTAAAAAATTTCTCTTTTAGTTTGTTGATTGTCTGATTTTTCCAGGTCATTAATTCGCGTTTCAAATATCTGCAGCAGTTTGTGCAGTAATCGTATATCCCTGGATTCTGCATTGGATCGTCCAATGAAACGGCGTACACGAGTGATAAATTCATCATAGCCGTCCCGGGGAATGAAATTTACCATCTTTAAGGCGCTCAAGAGATGTTCATAATATTTTTCAATTTCATATTGTGAGGCATAATCATATTTATAATCTGGTTCAATTTGATTTAAATGCAGAAAGAAAGTATGGGCATAAATCATAACCGCCTGAGCTAAATTGAGTGCCGGATTTTGAGTTGCTGTTTTTATGGTTGAATGTAGCTGGCATTGTACTAGCTCTTCGTTGGTCAATCCGGTTCGTTCACGGCCAAAGACAATGGCAATAGGATAATGCAAAGCCAGAGGCAAAAAGTTTTCGCATAATTCCTGTGGATTATAAAAAGGAAATTTGAAATACCGTTTACGCATAGTGGTTGCCACTGTAAGCCGCATTTTACCGATAGCCTCATTAAGTGAAGACAAAATCTTAGCATTTTTTACAATATCCAATGAACGGTGTGCCATCATCCGCAATTCCGGGTGATCCAGATCCGCATAGTTGATAAGCGTCAGATTTTTAAATCCGCTGGTTTTCATAGCACGGGCCACTGCCCCTATATTACCCGGGTTTTCCGGTTCAACCAGTACAAAATGTACATTCTGCTGAATGCGTTTAAATTTTTCTGATAGTTTTATCGATTTATTCATTTTTAATCAAGTGAAAAGATAATAGCCCTGTTCAATTTTATTTCAATTGGTGAGACATCGGCCTGATAAATCAAAATCTCAACACCCTGCCGATAAACCTCTCTCAAAGTCCTGGCATATTCGGAATCGATATGATCAGCCGGTTTAAAGATTGTACCGTCGCTGCGCTGGACAACGAAAAGCATAACAGCCCGATGACCTTTTTTGACCATTTCCAGCAATTCATATAAATGTTTTTTCCCGCGTTCAGTAACAGCATCCGGGAATTGGTAATATCCTTCCGCCTCCACAAGAGTGACATTTTTTACTTCAACATAACAGGTACCCTTGTTGCCGGTTAATAAAATATCAATCCGGCTGTTTTGGCCGTATTTAATTTCCGATTGAATTTTATCATATCCGCTCAATTCGGGAATTACACCGTTTTGGATTGCTTCGATGGCTATTTTATTGGGAATTTGTGTGTTGATGCCAATCCAGCATGTGCCGTTATAAATCATTTCCCAGGTATATTTAAGTTTGCGTTTTATATTATCACTTTCACTAACCAGCACTTTCCAGCCCGGTTCTTTACAGGTTTTCATGCTGCCGGAATTAGGACAATGAGCGGTAATATATTGACCGTTATTTAATCTAATATCAGCCAGAAAACGTTTGTAACGTTTAAGCAAAACGCCTTCAATTAAAGGCTTTTCAAATTTCATACAAATAAGGTAATTAAAAAGAAAATAATTTGCTACCGGTTTGATTATTTGATTTTTTATAATGATAAAAACAAATAAACCGAATAATCATAAAATCTTTTATTATATGCCTTAGATTCATTATATTGAATCGATTACATAAAAAATATGATTATCGGCAATGATACACCTTTATAAAATGCAATAACCATTCTGATAAGCGGAGATTAATAAAGGTTATGTTTACTTATGATCTGTGTCTGGCCTGGAATTGGGAATATGACGCGGATTTTGTGAAATTGCTGAACACGGTTTGCAGGGCAAAAAATTTAGCTCTGCTAAAGATCACTCCCGCTAACATTGCTCAATCACTTCAGTTGCTCTCTGAACAAAGAATAGGTTTTCGGACATTTTTCGATCGCGCTTCCGAGGTCGATACACGTTTTATTCCACTGATTAATTGGGTGCGTGAAAATAGGATTTACAGTATTAATTCTCATGAAAGAGCAGTTCGTGCCTGCGATAAAGCATTAATGCATCCTGATCTTATTCATGGTGGTTTATACGTACCCTATACCATTATCCTTCCATCTTATGAAGTGCAGCCAGAAATCTCACCAGTTGATTTATCGCCGCTTGGCGGGGATTTTACAATTAAACCGGCGCACGGCAGCGGCGGCGACGGCGTGATGATCAAGGCGACATCCTGGAATCAGGTGGTTACAATGAGACGGGAACATCCTGCGGATAAATATCTTTTACAGGCTCATATTACTCCCAGAAAACTGGATACGCGATCAGCCTGGTTTCGCGTAATTTATTGTACAGGCAAAATTTATCCCTGCTGGTGGCATGGTAAACATTACGTTTATGCACCCGTTACCAAGGAAGAGCAGGATCAGTACGGCCTTAGTCCTTTGAATGAGGCAGCAGAAAAGATAGCCCGAATCAGTGGACTTGATTTATTCTCAACAGAAATTGCCTATACCCCTGAAGGATTATTTGTAGTTGTGGATTATGTAAATGATCCCATTGATCTGCGTCTGCGGTCCAAAGCCATTGATGGCGTGCCGGATGACATCGTAAATGATATCACCTCACGCATTGTTGATCTGGTTCTTGCACATCTCTAATTTAATCTTATCGCAATTAAAAATTCTTTAATCATCCAAACGATTCCAATTTATTACTCATTTTGATTTTTATCATTTATTTTACAAGAACTAATATTATCTTAAGCAGCAAAATTATTATTCCTTATTATATATAAAATTGACAGAACCTGGCAGGGAAGACAATTAATACAAAATTTTGAAAACAATTGTGTAAAAACCATAATAGGAGGCTGTTATGAGAATTTATCAAACAAAATTACAATCAAATTTTCTTTTATTGATCATCTTTATCTTCACAGTGAATGTATCGTTAAGCTTGTCGCAAAATTTAATTTTAAATCCGGGCTGTGAAGATTCATTAATCAACGGAGAAATTCCTTACTGGACAGAGGTTATCGGTACGAACTGGACACAACGTCCCAATGGTAACCCGCCGACCTATGAAGGGGATAACATGTTTTTCCCGGGAATTGCCACATTAGCTGAGCTTCAGCAGGATGTCGATTTAACGCCTATGGCTGCAAAGATCGATAGTAATAACCAAACCTTCCTGTTTGAGGGATATGTCAGGGCTTACCTGCAATCTCCCCCGGATGAATCGAGAATTATTCTTGAGTATCTGGATGCTCTGAAAACAGTAAAACTGGATTCATTTGATTCGGGAAATTATTCCAACACGGCAGAATGGGTCAGAGTGGCCGATACAAGCCTGGCTCCGGCAGGCACAAGATATTTACGTATTCGGCTGATCAGTACGCGGCACAATGGTTCCAATAATGACGGTTATTATGATGACCTGTCATTGGTCGTTTATACGCCCACCAGCATAGAACAGAGAAAAGCCAATTTGTTAACATCATCGTTGTTAGATCAAAATTATCCCAATCCCTTTAATCCATCCACCACCATAACATATACCGTAGGGGCATATCGAGATGTGCCCCTACAACACATAAATTTATCCATTTACAACATTCTCGGTCAAAAGGTGGCAACACTGATATCGGAAAATCAATATGCGGGTATATACAGCGTAAAATGGGATGGTTCAGGATTTCCGGGCGGCGTCTATTTTTACCAAATAAAAACCGGTGATTTTGTCCAGACCAAACGCATGTTATTGATTAAGTAAAATTTGTTATTAAAAAAGGCAGGCAAACGGCGCCTGCTTTTCCTTTATTATAGAACTCATAATTTTTAAAAATCTTTTTAAATGGATTGTAACCGCGAATATTGTTTATTAAGATACAACAATCAATGGTTTGAAACTTTACGGCATAGCGTTTTTTATTTATAATGGATTTTTTAAAGCATTATGGCTTCTTATGAATATTTGATTATTATTTTTAATTAGGTTAGAGGCTTGATTGTATTCACTGTTTTGTAATTGTAAAAATTACAGATACAACGTTCGAATTATTACAGACTGTGATCATCCGGTCGAAATTTTGTTAGTGTAATGGATATTTTTATGATAATTTAATTGCTAAACTTAATTTTAAATTTCAATCGTCAATATCAAAGAAAAATATTACCTGGATCGGGGCAGAAGGCAGTCTGGTTAAATTTGATGAGGCAGCAGAAGAGAAAACTTTTTTTAATACGTCTAATTCAGGTTTACAGGATAATCGGATTCATGTCGTTGCTATTGATGGAAATGATACTTTATGGATTGGTTTATGTAAATAAAATGGCTGGCGGCTCATATATCAACTGATATGCGGTATATATGTGACATTTAAAATTATAATTTTCATAAATTTTAGTAAGGACTTTTTTAGAAAATGTTAAAATTAATTTTTCGAAACATAATTTTCATTCTTTTACTCCTACTGGTCAATGAAAACTTGTATCCATCCTGGACAGAAGTTGAAGAAGTCGGTGGAAGCAGTTGTATTTTACCTTTTGGTGACATCATTTTAGTAGGTAGTGATAATGGTATTTATCTTTCAATTGCTGGTAGTTTAAGTTGGTCACATTACACTGTTGATACTTTATACCCGGCTATAACAGATTTAGCTAAAAACGATGATTATATTTTCGCTGGTACATTTAACGGTGTTTACGCATCTGCGGATACCGGGAAAACCTGGAACCATTTAGGGCCGGAGTTTGCTATATTATCGGTTTTTGCAAAAGATTCCATTGTACTGGCTTGCATCCAGGGTGGCGGCTTGTTTCAATCGGAAAATAATGGACAAAGTTGGACATGGATTGATGGAAATCATTTCTATTCTTACATTGTAACAGAAAATAAAATTCTTGCAGGTACATTTACGGGAATATATGAGTCGTTTGATAACGGTTTAAGCTGGAAATTCGTAGACTTACCAAGTAAGATCACCACCTCCCTTGCCCAAAATGAACACAGTTTTTTCGCTACAAACTATACTTATGGGATATACCGCTCTGATGATTTTGGCGGCTCCTGGTCACAATCGAATTCAGGCATTCCTCTCAACCATCTTCATCCTTATTCAGTATATGCAAAAGATAGTTTGATTTTTACAGGATTAACATCAAATAAAATATATTTATCTATGGATAATGGATTAAATTGGCAGGATTTTAGTAACGGTCTTAATATTAATGAAGAGACCGATCATGTTAAATTTGCAGTAAGTGGTAATAAGATTTATGCAAGTTTTATCTATAATAGTTTATGGTATTATGATTTGTCTCAAATTACAAATGTTTCCGAATTAAATAATTCAATGCCTGATGGATTCATTTTACAGCAAAACTATCCTAATCCGTTTAATCCAACAACAAAGATTAATTATAGCATACCAAAAAATTGTCATGTAAAAATCACAGTTTATGATATGACTGGCCGGGAAATATTAACGTTGGTCAACCGATATCAAAATTCCAATGAGTATTCAATTTCATTTGATGCATCGGGATTAGCTAGTGGAATTTATTTTTACAATATAAAAGCCGGGGATTTTGTGCAGACCAAACGCATGTTATTAATTAAGTAAATTTCTGTTTTATCTATTTTTTGCTTGATCACATTTATGCGGGATCAGGTATTTAGAATTTTGGCCGTTTCACTTCATCGAGTTTTTCTATTCTAATTAGTTAAAGACTGTGACCGCCAGGTTTGCTCATAAAGTCATGATGTGTGTTCTTTCATGATAATATCTTGTAATTCTTTTATGTTGCAGTTAACTTTGTTTCAGTTGAAGGAATTTTTTATGCATAGAAGAATAAATCGTTCAGAAATAGTTATAAGTACTGCCAGCCTACTGGATAAAGATGATAGGAAATATTGGGCAAAGGCTGATGTAAAAGAAAAATTACAGACTATTACCTACTTAAGAGAATGCTTTTATGGCCGCGAAGCAACTACCGGAAGACTTCAAAGATTTTATCAAATTTTTAAACGAACATAAGGTTCGTTATCTATTAGTTGGTGGTTGGGCTGTTGGTATATATGGTAATCCCAGGGCCACAAAGGTTATAGACTTTCTTATTGCTACAGATGATGAAAATATCGAAAACTTACTTATGGCGCTAGAAGGATTTGGGACTCCAAAGGTTGATAAAAGTGTGTTCCAGGTTAAAGGTAATGTATTCCGAATAGGTAGATCTCCAATCCAAATTGATATAATAAATGAAGCATCGGGAATTTCTTTTGAAGACTGCTATAAAAGAAGGAATCAAATAAAAGCTGACGAGATAGTTATTTCTGTAATTTCCAAAGAAGATCTGATGAAAACAAGAGAGCTGCCGGAAGACATAGAGATTTCGCCGATATAGAAAGTTTTGAATAATCTGAATTCAGTCATAATCTAATTTTTAAAAGTTAATTAATTACACGCAAGAACCAATTGCTCAGGCCGGCCAAATGGAATGCAGGGTAAACACTCAGAATTTTGGCCGTTCCACTTCGCCAGTTTTTCTAACCTCTTTATTTATGCCATTCTTTTGCACCCACGAATTTTTGGATAAGGGAAAGAATTAGTAAAAATCTTTTTAAATGGTTTGTAACCGTTAGTTTTATTTATTATTTTACAGCCAATTGCCCGGTCGAAAATCCGGCCTAGAAGGACGCTGGCGGGTGTGGGTGGTATGGTTTATAGCAGGGCGCCAAAGGATTGTGTAAAAACGCCTTGTCTTCTTAAGGTTATTTGATGGCTTCTTTTAAATAGATTGACTAGAGAGGAAGACTAGATTTTAATTATATTAAAATCTATATAAATAAGTCAAACAAGAATAACTAATTATAAAGTCTTAGTTTAATGAAAATTAAACCATTCTTAAGATGGGCAGGAGGAAAACAAAATCTGGTGAATGAGCTATTAAAAAATTCACCAAAAGATGCCAATATTAATACTTATTTTGAGCCATTCGTTGGTGCAGGTACCTTATTTTTTGCTAATGGCTTCTCCAAAGCATTAATCTCGGATATAAATCCTCAATTAATAAATGCATATTCGCATATAAAAACTGATTATAATAAAGTTTATGAATTAATCCTTGAATACAATAAAAATTTTAATAACAATTCGGAATTTTATTATAAACTTAGAGATAAGTATAATAAAGAAAGAAACAATTTTGATCATATACAGGCTGCAAGATTTATATTTCTAATACATACAAATTATAATGGCATGTATAGAGTCAATAAAGCGGGTGAATATAATGTTCCTATAGGTAAATTAAAACCATGCATTCCAAGTTTTTCAGATTTTAATAGAATTAGTGAAAAAATGAAAAACACAAAAATTGAATGTTTCGATTATAAAGAAGTTATAAAATTTGTTGGTAAGAATGATTTTGTTTATTTCGATCCTCCTTATCCACCTTTAGATTGGTCTAATCCACAAAATCAGTTTACTATACAAAATTTTAGAAAAGAAGATCATGAAGAAACAGCTTTATTTGCTGATGAACTAGATAGGATGGGATGTTATGTTATGATATCATATCCTGACATCCAATTCATCAAAGTTCTATATTCCAAATGGAATATAGTTACGCTAGATAACTTTAGAAGTATTAGTTGTAAAAAACAACGGGGAAAAATCTCTGAATTATTAATAAAAAATTACTGAATATTATATGAAATTTTGCGTAATTAGCGATTTACATTGTAAATATCAACTTAACTATTCTGAACATTCAGAATCTCTCCTTAAAAGTAATATGCCAAGAAAGCCAGCTTCTCAACACCCAGTTGTTGCAATGTTAAATGCTATTGAAAGTGACAATAGTATTAAATCCGAAGTTTTATTATGCCTAGGTGATTTGGGAGATAAAGCTGATGAGCAAGGTATTACATCTGCTTGGGCTTTTGCTGAAGAAATAAGATTAAAATTGGGTTCTGCGATTAAGATTGGAATTCCTGGAAATCATGATGTGAATTCTAGACATCTAAATGGTAAAGATGCATTTACATATATTCAAAGTTTTCACGAATTGTTTCCCACAAATGATACAAAATTAAATGCCGAATTTTGGGGGAAAGGTTTTTGTATTCAAATTTATAAGGAAAATTTATTTTTATTAATTAATACAGTTC
>JAFGKZ010000015.1 GCA_016928315.1 Calditrichaceae bacterium | reverse complement strand
TAATCTATATAATGATTTTTCAATTTAGGTTTGCAAATGATTAGTTGATTTAATTATATTTCTATTCCTTATTTACAGGATAAAATGAAGAAAATGTTAAAATTATAATATAGAATCAGGAGGCTGTGTTATGTCCAATGCCTATTTCAAATTACCGGAACCTTATAATGAACCGGTTTTGTCCTATGCTCCCGGCAATCCGGAAAGAGTGGAATTAAAAAGAAAATTAACCGAAATGGAATCTGCCGAGATTGAAATTCCAATAATTATTGGCGGTAAGGAAGTAAAAACAGGCAAGACCGTTGAGATAACCGAACCGCATAATCACGAGATCGTATTAGGCCTCTATCACAAAGCCGGTGAAAAAGAAGTTAACATGGCTATTGAGGCAGCTCTTGAAGCGCGTAAAACCTGGGCAAATATGCTTTGGGAACAGCGTGCATCCATCTTCCTGAAAATGGCTGACCTGCTGGCCGGTCCCTGGCGGGCAACTTTGAATGCTGCTACCATGCTGGGACAATCCAAAACTGCTTACCAGAGTGAAATTGATGCCGTGGCTGAGCTTTGCGATTTCTGGCGGTTTAATGCATACTTTATGACTCAGCTCATGTCTGATCAGCCATACTCGCCAAAAGGCATGTGGAATCGTTTGGAATACCGCCCGCTGGAAGGCTTCGTATTTGCCGTTACTCCTTTTAATTTTACATCAATTGCAGGTAATCTGCCGACCGCGCCAGCCATTGTTGGAAATGTCGCTTTATGGAAACCGGCATCCAGTGCGGTTTATTCGGCTTATTATCTGATGAAGCTATTCAAAGAAGCCGGTCTGCCTGACGGTGTAATTAACTTTATTCCCGGCAGCGGCGCTCAGGTTGGTAATCCGGTGATGGCCAGTCCGCACCTGGCTGGTATTCATTTTACCGGCTCAACGGCAGTTTTTCAGGATATGTGGAAGACCATCGGTACTAATATATCAAAAATGAAATATTATCCGCGCATCGTGGGCGAAACCGGTGGAAAGGATTTCATCTTTGTTCACAAATCGGCAAAAGTAGTTCCTCTGGTTACAGCGGCCATTCGCGGCGCATTTGAGTATCAGGGTCAAAAATGTTCTGCTGCGTCCAGAATGTACATGCCAAAATCACTCTGGCCGGAATTTAAAAAATTATATACCGCCGAGGTCGCTAAAATAAAAATGGGCGATATAAAGGATTTCCGGAATTTTATGACTGCGGTTATCGATAAAGGCGCTTATGAAAGCATCACGGCTTATATAAAGGAAGCCCAGAATTCAAAAGAAGCTGAAATTATCACCGGTGGTAAATTTACCGATGCCAAAGGGTATTTCATTCAACCAACAACTATTGTGACGACCAATCCTAAATTCAAAACCATGGAAGAAGAAATTTTTGGGCCTGTTTTAACGATATATGTTTATGATGATGATAAATTTGATGAAGCCCTTGAATTATGTGATACAACATCTCCGTACGCCCTGACCGGTGCAATCTGGGCGCAGGATCGTTATGCGCTAATTAAAATGTCTGATAAATTAAGAAATGCGGCCGGAAATTTTTATATCAATGATAAACCGACTGCGGCTGTTGTGGGACAACAACCTTTTGGCGGCGGCCGGGCTTCCGGAACCAACGATAAAGCCGGCAGCGCTATGAATTTGCTGCGCTGGATGACGGTGCGGACGATTAAAGAAACTCTGGTTCCACCTGAAAAATGGACTTATCCATTTATGGATACTGAATAATTTGAAGGGGCGAACGCCCCTTTTTTTATTGGTTTATATTTATAGGATTCCACATTTTATGAATCAAAGGAAGAAATCACAAATGCTAATACCTACTTTAATTATGGGTGTGATTGCGCTTGTTCTGTTTATTCTTGCCTATAATAAAGGCGAAGGAGAGCACATGGTTGGTATGCAATCAGCCTGGAAAATGACTATAGAAATATTGCCGCTATTAATTTTTGCTTTTATTATTGCCGGATTGATACAGGTTCTTTTACCAAAAGAATTACTGACAAAATGGGTTGGCGCTGAATCCGGCTGGCGGGGATTATTTATCGGGACCATTGCAGGTGGATTGTCGCCGGGAGGTCCGTATGTGAGTTTACCAATTGTAGCCGGTTTACTTAAAACTGGAGCCAGCGCCGGAACAATGGTGGCATTTCTTACCGGGTGGTCGCTATGGGCTATTGCCCGTATGCCAATGGAATTTGGGATATTAGGATGGAAATTTACTATTATCCGGTTTGCCAGCACATTAATATTTCCACCCATCGCCGGCCTTTTTGCTAATATAATAACCAACTACTGGAAATTGTGAATGGATTTTCGGATTGATTATGAATTATAAAAATATGCACAAATGGAATTTATCCCCGGCAAGGGCAAAAGAAATCCAGCTTGAATTGGCCTATAAAGTAATTCGTAAGAATGAAATCGGTGAAGTAAATTTTGTAGCCGGCATCGATGTCGGATTCGATTTAAAACAAAAAATCTCGAAAGCCGCCGTTGCTGTCCTTTCATATCCTGGACTGAAATTGGTTGAATACAGCAAAGCGGAACTCCAAACTGTTTTTCCTTATATCCCCGGATTATTGTCCTTTCGGGAAGTTCCTGTTATCATAGAAGCATTGAATAAACTAAAACAAATTCCTGATGTTGTTTTGTGCGACGGACAGGGGATTGCTCATCCGCGTCGATTTGGGCTTGCCTGTCATATTGGTGTGTTATTTAAAATACCGAGTATCGGTGTTGCCAAGTCCCGATTAGTTGGAGAATATCGGTTTTTGGATCAGGAAAAGGGATCAATGGTTCCATTAACCGATCAAGATGAAATTATTGGTTCTGTAATCCGCTCCCGTATAAATGTAAAACCGTTATTCATATCAATTGGTCATAAAATAAATATGGACAAAAGTCTGGAAATAGTATGGAACTGCATTACAAAATATCGCCTGCCTGAAACGACGCGTTGGGCTCACCGCCTGGCATCCTTATAATAAAGTAGAGTTTTATTCATATTGAACCGTTTTTATTTGTTTAAGCAACGGTTAAAACTGGCTGAAAAAAGCCAATAATGGCTAATAAAAACATTACTGGCTGAAAACAGCCAACACTTATATATATGTAATCCATACACTATATATAGTCTTAACATATTGTAATTTTATAAGTTAATCACAATTATACTAATAATTTTTGAATTTTATTAGTCTGGCATGTCATTTGCCGATACTTATAACACTTAGTGTATTATATATTTAACAGGGAAGTTGAGGAGGAAATTTTGAACTTCTTAAATAAACGGACTTTTATATTTAATTATTCTTTAGCATTATTGATCGGTCTTACTGCCTGCACTCAAGATTCAAAAATTCTGTCAGTGGAAAGTAAAAGTCAATCAGAAAGCTCTGAAACCAGGCTAATTGATGGCGGTTTGTCTGAAGAAAGTTCTTTCGTCTCAGAATATGTTGAAGACAAAAATTTTTACACCCCTGTATTAATAACAATATCGAATGGCTCATTCTTAAGGATACCAAATAAATCGCTTGTGCCTCCGGAATATCTGAGTGGGGAAAATGTAGAGATTACCATGACGGTTACTAATGATCAGGAGAATAATGAGCTTCTGTTTCAATTCGGTCCGCACGGATGTGAATTCAGCTCACCAGCAGAATTATGTTTAAGCTGGAAAACGACCAATTCAAAAAATGCGACGCTTTATTACCTGGATGAGCAGGGTAACAGAAAAGAACATCTGCCCGATCAGGTTGATGTAGTAAATAAGAGAATGATTATTTATATAAATCATTTCTCACGTTATGCAGTGGCGTATAGTAATTAATTAGCAATTGAATATAAAAAGAAAAATACTTTTTAAGGAGAATATCATGTTTAGTTTACGTTCGCTTTTAAGCAAATTCAGCATTTTTATGCTGGTTATTGCCTTTATCTTTTTTATGAGTGCCTGTTCAGATCAGAGTGATCCGATGAGTGCAGGCACGCAGATTGAAGAATCAAACGGCGTTGCGGATCTTACTTTTATAACGCAACAAAAGGCGACAAATGCGCTGATGAAACTGGTCACCGATGCAGAGTTGATTTCCCGGTCTCAGGGCGGTGAACTGGAAATCACAAGCGGACCAGATTTTGAATTAATCGAGATGATAAAAAAAGCGCCCTTTCAGATATCTGCATGGGATTTAGGTCAGGCTCTGTTAAAGGCATCACCCTTATCAGCTAAAGTTTTAGAGTCTATATGTGAAAATACAAATCTTCGTGATGATTATTGGATGATTCAGGTATTATTACGTAACTCGCCGCTGAGAAAGAATGTTTTAGATAAGCTAATAGAAATTAATTTTATTACTCAGAATCAATCCTTTTGGATGAAAGAAGTCTTAGTTGCCAGTTCGCCGTTGCCACAAAGTGTGATGAATGAAATATGCAATCTAGGTCTGCTGCATTCGGAGAAAGAATTAGTTTTTGCTGCACAGGTTGGTCAGAGACTTAATGAATATCAGTACAATAATGCCGGCGGTGGATTAGAGATTAATTTATATATTCCACCCTATTCCTTATATACGGATAAGTACATTTCAATGACTACGGATGATGAATATCTTATAGGCGATGTTTATTTAACCTTTGGACCACACGGAACCTTATTCAGTCCTCCGGCTCTGCTTAATTTTAAAGCAAGCGGGCTTAATTTAACAGGGATTGATCCGGACCTGGTTGATATTTATTATGACAATCCCACAACAGGTTTGTGGGAACTGATGCCAAGCGAAAGTATTACTGTTGATATAGTAGCAGGTTATATTGAAGTTAAAAATGCAGAATTCCTTCACTTCTCAAGATACGCCATAGGGATGCGTTAATATTTATGAAAATATAACATGATATTCTCTAATTATATCAGGAAAAAATATTGATAGCTTAACATTATGGTTAATTATGTCGAACTTAAAAACGGATTGAATTTTTATGTCTGGTTGACATACAAGGAAGAAAATGAGTCAAACGTTTGCACAAAAAAATCAGTCAGATAAGAATGAAGGAACAAGGACTGTAACCGAAACCGATAACCAAAAATATATGATAGGGCGTGAAGAAGAATTACACGCTTTCAATTTTTACTTAGCTGCCGCTGCCGAAAAGCAAGGCAGCTTTATTCTTGTTAATGGTGAAGCTGGTATTGGTAAAACCCACCTCATTCATGCGGCGATGCAGATGGCCGCTGAAAATGACTTTACTATTTCTGAGATCGATTTTAAAGATCACACTAAATATAATCCCTATGAGCCATTTATAAAATTTGTCGAGACTTTGGATACTAATCTGGATGATGTTGATATTCTTCAGGAACAACTGAAATCATTTTCGGATGAGTTGGAGAAAAAAAAGATCGATAATCCAGAATCCTTTGAGATATTAAATAGTGAACGAACTCTTATACAGCAGCTAATAGTGACCAAAATATTGGAAGCTTCAAAAAAGAATCCGGTTTTTCTGTTTCTGAACAATTTTCATGAAATTTCCCAAACTACTCTGCAATTTATTCATTATTTAATTAGTAAATTTACAGACCACAGCGTGCTGATCTGCGCAGCATTGCGTCAGGATGGTAACGAAACCACGTTAAAAAAAATACCGGCCTATGCAGATGTTTTAAACAGAATGGGTCGTGAAGGCTTAGTTACTAAAATTAAACTTAATCGACTAAAAAAAGAGCAGCTGAAAAAATATTTAAATAAACGATATCCAAAATCTGATTTTAGCAGTTCCCTGGTGAATATTCTGTTTGAAATATCAAGCGGGCTTCCTTCCCGATTTTTAGACTATCTGGAATCGCTGGAGAAGCAAGGTTTTATTTATAAAAAGGATAATATCTGGTTTAATTCAGAAAACTTAACCAAGCATAGTATTCATAACCTGGTAATTGATCATTCGACGGTATGGAAAATTAAAGAGGATATCAAATCACTTTCTGAAATCCAACTGGATATCATAAAAATCGCCATACTATATAATCAGAAACTGGAGTATCAGATTTTAAGCAGTATCCTCAATCAAACAAAAATAACAGTGCTGAGAGAACTTGAGTATTTAACACACCAAAAATATTTTAGAAAAAATGAAGATGAAACCTTTGAACTGCGGCATGAAACCATTCGGGTGGCAGTTCTAAGAACGATGCAAGAAAGTGAAATTACTGAAAAAAATAAACTTATAGCGCAGACGATTCTTAATAACAAAGACTTGCCTGAAAATCAAAAAGCTTTTCAGCTTGCCAAATATTTTGATGAGGCTAAAGAGTTCGATTTAGCCCAGCGGTATTTGCTTATTTCCGGCAATATTGCCCTGCGTAATCTTGCGTTTGCTGAAGCCAGAGAATTTTTTATAAGGGCTTTGGCGATTTTAGACTTAAAACCAGTTCTGTTAAAAACCAAACCGCTCATCGATCTGCTTATAAAATGTGCCTGGGTTGACCGCATTCTGGGATTTTACAAAGAAAGTCTGGCTTATAGCGTACGGGCTGAAGAGTTGGTTGATACATCGGATATTGAAACCTATGTTAATCTGCTGCTTCAAAAAGGGCTGACGCTTTTTCGGATGAATGAATGGGATAAATCGGTAGCCTGTTTTGATAAATGCCTGGAGTATGAATCCGAATTGAATTTTTTCAGCAGCGCTCTGGCCAGTTATGGTATCGGCAGCGTGCATTTTGAATTGGGAAATTATAAACAATCAAAACGGTATTTCGAACGGGCGCTCGAAGATGTTAAAAAGGCAAATAATCTGTCTTTTGAGGCGGACATCCTGAATAATCTTGGCGCGGTGGAAAGTGTCAACGGCGAGTCATTAAAAGCGGTAGCACGATACAGCGAAAGTATTCCTATATATGAATCACTAAATGATGATTATGGATTAGCCCAGGTTTATAATAATCTTGGATTGACGTATACCGATGGGAAAAAGTGGACCGATGCGCAAAATTGTTATCGTAAAAGTTTATACATGTGCGATCGAAATGGAATAACTCCGTTAAAATTGATAGTGTTTTTGAACTATGTATATGTCTTAACCCAATTAAATGATCTTGATACGGCTGAAGAGTATAATACAAAAGCGTTTCGTTTAATTGAAAAGATGAATGATCAATTGAGTGAAGCGGAATACTATAAAAATCTGGGTGTGATCCGGCGGAAACAGGCAAATTGGGATGAAGCCAAGCAGTATCTGGAAAAAGCAGTACATGTGTATAAATCCTTAGATAATAAACTGGGTTATATTGAATCCGCTTACGAGATTGGCATTCTTGCATTTGATATGGATGATGAACCTGCATTTGAAAATTGGTTTGATACGGCTATTGATACATGTAACGAGATCGGTCTAAAAGAAAAAATTCATAGCCTTGAGGAAGAACGATACCAGCTTCTGACCAAAGGGCATGTCAGTCAGATGAAAATGGATTCTTAATAGTAAGGATTAAATTTTTATCAATAAAAAAATGAAAAAAATAAACCATTATAATATCATAGACCGCATCGGCATTGGCGGGATGGGTGAGGTTTACCGTGCCGAAGACACGGTGCTGGAACGATGTGTCGCAATCAAAATAATGCACCATCATCTCTCACAGGACAGCGAGAATGTGGATCGTCTGATCCGGGAGGCGAAAGCAGCGGCAAAACTAGTGCATCCCAATGTGATTACCATCCATGAAATAGGGGAAGCGGATTTTGGTTATTATATTGTAATGGAATATATCAATGGCATTTCACTGTCTGATTTCCTCTATCATAATGATAAAATCGATCAGGAACGCGCCGTTAATTTTACCATCCAGATTCTGAAAGCGCTAAATGCGGCTCATAAAGCAGGCATTCTGCACCGGGATATTAAAGCTGAGAATATTTTAATTACCGAAGATGACCAGGTTAAAGTGCTGGATTTTGGCATCGCCCGTGTAAGTAAAAATGATGATCTTACTAAGAACAATGAAATTCTCGGTACGATTGATTACATGGCGCCCGAGCAGATGCTGGGTGATGATATTGATGAGCGGTGTGATTTATATGCCGCGGGGATGGTTTTATACCAGTTATTAACCCGGTTGTTACCGTTTAAAAGTTCCAACACCGTACAAATTCTATTTAATAAATTAAACGAAGAACCGGCTTCTCCTTCCAGTATTAATCCCAGGATTAACAGAGAGCTTGATGCCATTGTTCTTAAGGCAATTCATAAAAAACCAAGCGAACGCTGGCAAACAGCCGAAGAATTTCTCACAGTATTGCGGGATTTTCTTGATCAACTGCGCAGGGATAAAATTAAACCTGCCGCTGTGCCAATTAACTATGATTTGGATTTTGAGGAAGACGGCAAGAATGCACTCACACTTAAAAATGTGTTTATCGGGCGTCAGAAAGAATTTAAAAGACTGGTTCAACTTTTTAATGATGTGAAAATTGGCCGGGGACAATCGGTAATAATAAAAGGTGAAGCGGGAATCGGAAAAAGCCGGCTGGCTTCTAAATTTCGTTCGTATGCGGAATATAATAAAGCATGCGTGATCTATGGTGCCTGTTTATACAAAGAGGGGATGGATGCCTATCTTCCATTCATAGACGGCCTTCGTGATTTTTTTAGCCGGGACAATCAGCGACTTACCGAAAATGATAGAAACGAGCTTGTGAGTCGAGTCAGAAAACAGATGCCGGATTTTTCTTTATTTATGGATCGCTTTACGACCACCCTGGTACAAAAATCAAAAAATAAAAAGGGCAGTACGAAAAAATCCCAGGATAGTCAGTTAGAAAATTTTATTCATTTATTCTCACTGATCTCAAATTTACATCCGCTTATCCTTATTATCGATGATATGCAATGGGCAGACGTAGCCAGTCTGCGTCTTTTTCATTATTTGTCGAAACGAATTTCCAAACACCGAATTCTGCTGATCGGGATATCACGAACCGACCGTTATGATTTGCAGGATGATGGAAAACCAACCTACTGGGTCGATACGCTAAAACGAATGAGCAGGGAAGATTTACTCAACACAATTGATCTCGATTATTTATCAAAAGAAGACAGCAATCAACTCATCGATCAGTCCTTAGAGAATACGGCTTTTTCTGAGGAATTTTATGTGGGTTTATATGAAGCAACGCGCGGTAATCCCTTTTTTATTCTGGAAACATTAAAATCGCTGCAGGCCAATGAACGAATCATACAAAAGAATACGCGCTGGATTGACCTGGATGTTGATTTTAAATTAGATGTGCCTGAACGGGTGGAAGATATATTTATTCGCCGGCTAAGCTGCATTAATGAAAGAGAACGTGAACTGCTGCAGGTTGCATCGGTTATCGGCTATAAATTTGATCCTGTACTTTTAAGTTACATCACTGAACTAAAAAAAATCGAAGTATTAAAAATACTTGGACGGATGGAAAAATCCTATGAAATTGTGCAGGGTTCTGACAGAGATTATAAATTTGAGCATCCCCTGCTTGCTGATTTGCTCTATCAGGAAATGCCAAAGGCGATGGTTAAAGAGTATCATTTAATGATTGCAGAGCAGATGGGTAAGATATTTAAAGATGATTTTGGTTCGTTTGTAGGGGATGTTGCAGAACATTATCGTAAGGGACAGAATTACGCTAAAGCCATACCTTTGCTCTATAATGCAGGAGTAAGATCGTTTGATATGTCCGCTTATCGGGAAGCAAGTTTATATTATGAGAACCTGATTCAATGTATGCAAATTGAAAATTTTGATGACGACGCCGTTATTCCCAAGATAGAACTTTATTTTCAATTGGGTATTTGTTATGAGGAAACCGGCAAATGGGAGCTGGGGATTGAGACTTATGATAAATTATCCCAGCTTGCCATTAATGCCCGGAACTTTTCCAGATATGTGAATGCCATTATGCGTATCGGCAGAATTTATGATAAGCTCGGTAACTGGAGCGAAGCGATGCAATATTATGATCGTTGTCTTGAATTGGCCGATATTTATGATATTGATGATGTTAAAAGCCGCATCTATAATAATATTGGAATTAATTGTTTTCACAAAGGTGATTTTGATTCCGCTCTCGACTATTTTCAGGAAACCTTAGCCGTTTCGAAATCTGAAAATGCCTTATTCGATAAAGCTCATGCATATACGAATATTGGAATTATTGCTAATATTTTACATGGACCCGATTCCGTTGCCCTGGAAAATTTTAACAGAGCCCTGGCTATCTACAAGGCCAAGCAAAGCAAGGCTAATATCGCGCGTGTTTATCAAAATATGGGGATGATTTATTCAGATAAAAAAGACTGGGCGAACGCTGTACAGTTTTTTGAAAAGTGTCTGGATATTGCCGAAGAAACCCAGGAAAAACAATTACGTGTTTTGACGTACTTGAATCTTGGAAAAACCTATGCGCTTCAGGGAACGATCTTAAAAGCGAAAACTTTTTCCGATAAAGCGCTAAAGATGTTTAAAAGAATGAACGATGTATTAGGTATAGCCGAGGCTTATCATGTACTTGGAATAATTTATAGTCACGAAAATGACTTTGAACGCGCAGAGAAATTCTTATCCGAGAGTATAAAAATCAATAAGGAAAAAGATTATAAAGAAGGTCTTGCGGAAACCTATGTTACCTATGCCAAACTTTATCTTAAGAATGGATTGATTGATCTGGCAAAAGAAAATTACATGAGAGCTGTAAATATTTACCAAGCGATAAATATTGATGTAAAAGTAAAAGAAATCCAGTCTCTGATGGATCAATTATTATCGTTAGAAACATCTGGGATAACACATTCGAAAGTGCTTACACAAAAATATGGCAAAACAGTCCGACATAGTTAAAGAAGTTAAACTTCTGAAAAATGAAAATCGAATTCTCTTAACTGAACTTGAAGAAGCTTATAAAAATATGGAAATGATTCTCGTTCAGACTGAACGGGAAAAAGAAATTACCTACCGGGAATTAGAACAGAAGTATCGCACTCTTCAAAAAATCTATACCGAATTATCCAGAAAAGAAAATATGCTGATTCATATGGAAAAACTATCTTCCATTGGCCAGTTTATTGCTGAAATCGTACATGAGTTAAAAAATCCGCTAACCGTAATTGGCGCCGCTGCAGATATAGCATTGCTTGAAGATTTACCAAATGAAACCAAAAATGTTCTGAATAAAATACCCGAGCAGGTAAATCGAATGCAGGCTCTGTTGGGCCGATTCAAAGCTATGGCTTATAAAGAAAAAGAAAAGTTTGAACCGATCGATATTAATACTACCTTGAAAAACTTTATCGAAACAATAGAATTAATCGCACCAAAATCAATAGATATCATATTTGAGTTATCGAATGAGAAGATGATTGTTAAAGGTGATCTTTATCAGTTAGTACAGATATATCTCAATTTAGCTAAAAATGCATTTGACCTTCTCGATGAAAAGATCGACGCAAAATTAACCATAAGTACTAAATTACTTAGCCGGGCCAAGGCGAAAAAAAACCAATCAAAATTTTACTGCCAGAAACCGGATACCTGGAAGAATATCCTGCGTGCCCACGAAAACTTTGCTCTAATTGAATTTGCAGATAACGGCCCCGGCATCCCCGAAGAGCATATGCATTTTTTATTTGATACTTTTTTTACCACCAAAGAACGGAGCAAAGGTACCGGACTTGGTTTAGCTATTTCTCAGGATATTGCGATCAAGCATAATGCCAATATTATTTTTAATTCTGAACCTAATCAAGGAACAACAGTCCAAATTTATGTTCCGATTATCAAAAATGATCTTGATAAAAAAAGTTGATCCGGACATAAAGACTTGTCCAAGTAAATCGAATATAGAAATCATTAAATTTAAGAGCAGCTTTAAATGAAAAATTGTCCAAAATGTCAGAGCGAACGGTTACCCGAAGATGTGTACTGCGGTATGTGCGGTTTTAAGCTGGATTCTTTTGATCGGATGTCGCATATTACCCAGAAAGAACTCACAGTTGAAGATGTCCGAATCAAGTTAGGAACCGTCTATTATAAAATGGGTAAATATCACGAAGCAATTGATATTTTTGAAAAAATCTTAAAAACCAGTCCTGAAGATGCGGTTGCAAAACGCATGCTGGAATCGATCAAAGATAAACTATTTGATTCGATTGGAGAGTAAGAGGCGCTAATATAAATGGCTGAAAATATTTGTCCGAATTGCCATCATAAAAATCGGCTTCCAAATAAATTTTGTACGCAATGCGGTTCTAAACTCATTAAATCAATTTCGGCAGAACCGTATCTGGAAATTCTTACAAAAGATAAAAGTAAAATCGTCTTTAGGATAAAAGAAGGGCGCAGTACGATTGGACGCAATATAACCAATACCATTGTGATTGATGATAAAATGATTTCAAATTTTCATGCCGTAATTGTTAATGAAGATGAAGAAATCTGTATTGAAGACCTTGAGAGCAAAAATGGTATTTTTTTAAACGGTTTACGGATTACAGAACGCGCTAAATTAAACGATGGCTGTATCATTAAACTCGGCTCAACCATGATACGTTTTCATTCTAATGATGAATAATAATGTAATGGAGAGTGCAATGAAATATTTTTTATTGATCCTGGCAATCCTCATCCATATCGTTTTGATATCCTGCCAGTCAAATGATAATTCACAGACAAAAACCGGCGATAATCGACTTGGCGGACGTATTATTATCGGAGTTAATAATGATATTGAAACACTAAATCCAATTTTTACCGAGTCTGCCCTTGCTCAGGAAATTGTACACCTAATGCTATTAGGATTAGCGGATTTGGATGAGAACTCGGAGTTTTCCCCGGAATTGGCTGAATCATGGAAAAGCAGTGATGATTATTTAAAATTAACGTATCACTTACGTAAAGACGCGCTCTGGTCAGACGGTCTGCCCGTTACTGCAGAGGATGTTAAGTTTACTTATGATTTGTTAATGGATACGCTGGTGGCTTCGCCTAGACAAGGCGCCTGTGATTTTATTAAGAATATAACTATAGTGGATTCATTTACGGTTACTTTCGAATTTACCGAAGCATATCCAACGCAACTATTCGATACGGCGGGCGAAATATTGCCCAAACATGTCCTGGATAAAGTGGAACGTAAGGAACTCAAAAATCATGATTTTGGCAGAAATCCGATATCCTCCGGGCCCTTTAAACTGAAAAAATGGGTGAGTCAGCAATATCTTGAACTGGAGCCGAATGATAAATATTTTGGGCGGCGCGCTTATCTGGATCAGGTAATTTTTAAAATCGTTCCCGATAAAACAAATCTGTTAATGCAGCTAAAATCGGGTGAAATCGATATGGTTAGTGATGTGCCTGCGAGTGAAATCGAATCTCTTAAAAAAAGCAAAAGCGGACTGACTGTTTACCAGGTGGATGGCCGGGTTTATTATTACCTCGGTTACAATGGGAAAAATCCACTTTTTAGTGATAAAGAAATTCGCCGGGCTTTAAGCATGGCTCTGGATCGGCATAAGATTATTGAGGCTTTATTATATGGTTATGGCAAGCCCTGTCTTGGACCGCTGGCGCCTATGGTGAAATGGGCATTTAATGAAGACGTTAAAGAAATTCCATACAATCCTGAAGCCGCTAAGGTTGATCTCAAAAATGCCGGTTGGCAAGATAATGATGGTGATGGCATTCTGGATAAAAATGGTAAAAAATTTGAATTTACCCTGAGCTGCGCCACCGGAAACCAGTTGAAGGCGGATGTTGCTGTTATTGCACAGGAACAGTTGAAAAAAATTGGTATTAAAGTAAACATTGAAATGCTGGAATGGACTACTTTTATTGATCAAATTCAAAGTAAGAATTTTGACGCTTGTGTAAACGGCTGGAGTACACCGTATTATGTTGATCCTACTCCGGTGTTTCATTCCGGTTCAACGGATATGTTCAATTTTATAAGTTATGCTAATCCCAAAGTTGATGAACTCATCGAAAAGGGCAGGGTGGAGATGGATCAGCAAAAAGCGGCTGATATCTGGAAAGAATTTCATAAAATACTCTATGAAGATCAACCTTATACCTTTTTATTCTGGATCGATCAGGCTGTTGCGGTGAACAATAAATATAAAAATGTAACGCCATTAGCCTTGAGCTCGGTTTATAATCTGGAAAACTGGTATATCGGTTCCGGTAATTAAAAAATACTCGATTTAATTATACAGATAACGGATTTTTTCCTGTGACTGAAAAAAATGAGAACATTTTATTAGAAATTAAGAATCTATCGGTCATCCTGGAAAAATCTGACAAGACAAGCAAAGTAATTCTTGATGGTATTAATCTTACTCTAAATAAAAAACAACGATCAGCCTTAATTGGTCAATCCGGCAGCGGTAAGACAATTACATCCAGAGCTATTTTAGGCCTGCTACCGGAAAACATGAAAATAAGTAGCGGGGATATCCGTTTTGATCAGCAAATTATTTCTTATAAAAATGAAGCTGATTTGGAAAATTTAAGAGGAAAGAAAATAGCCATGATTTTCCAGGAACCTCATGCAGCGCTGAATCCTGTTTTTCGGGTTGGAACACAAATAACCGATGTTCTAAAGCTGAATCTTAACTTGAATAAGCAGACGGCTGCAGAACAGGCGATGGATGTTTTATCACAGGTTGGTTTTTCCAATCCACAAGAAATATATAAAATGTATCCCGGGCAGTTAAGCGGGGGGATGGCCCAGCGCGTTTTAATTGCCATGGCCTTAAGCTGCCAGCCAGAACTCATCATTGCTGATGAACCAACCAGTGCCCTTGATGCCATAACACAATCAAAAATATTAAAATTAATTTTTGATCTGCAGGAAAAATTCCAGTTCGCATTTTTAATTATTAGCCATGATATACCGTTAGTCAAAAAATATGTAGCTGATGTTTACATCCTGAAAGACGGAGAAATTGTGTATTCAGGTGCGATTAAAAAGATCACATACCCCAATCCTGATCCATATATACAGTCTTTGTTTGAAACCTTACCGGATGTGTTGTAAACTATAAGAAAGTCTATACTTTTTCGTAAGGGCAAGTTCTGAACTTGTTCTTACATGCTTGTCTATGTCCCATTGATAGAGTGATACCATGATCTATAATCCCGATAGACACCACCGCAGATCCTTCCGCTTGAAGGGATATAATTACTCTCAGGCAGGCTGGTATTTTGTGACGATATGTACCAAACACAGGGAAATGTTGTTTGGAAAAGTAACTAATAGGAAAATGGACTTGAATGAATATGGCAGGATTGTTGAATATACATGGTATGATCTTACAAATCATAATGATCATATAGCCTTGGATGAGTTTATCATAATGCCCAATCATGTGCACCGGATAATTGTAATAAAAAATGATGATGTCCATGAAAAAGATGCTAATATCAACAGATCAGGTACGGTAAGGGCAGGTTCAGAACCTACCCTTACCGTAAAAAGGCGTCATCCGCTATCAGAAATAATCAGACAATTCAAGACTTTTTCCGCACGAAGAATCAATGAGGAACGCAGTGTTAAAGGTATACCAATCTGGCATCGTAATTATTATGAACATATTGTTCGGAATGACGATGAACTAAACAAAATCCGTGCGTATATCAAACACAATCCGGCTAACTGGAAAGCAGTTGATTATCGTGGGTAGTTTTTCTGGAATATTAACCTATTTTTTTTGTTCTACGAATAAATAATCAAACATATTAAGAGGATTCATCCATGTTCATTGGGCATTTTGGTATTGGTTTGGCTGCAAAGAAGATTGATAACAAGCCTTCTCTTGGTACTCTGTTTATGGCCGCACAGTTTATTGATTTGCTCTGGCCGATCTTTTTGATCCTTGGACTAGAAAAAGTAAAAATCGATCCGGGCAATACGGCATTTACACCGCTTGATTTTATTTACTATCCTTTTTCGCATAGTTTCTTTGGTGTATTGATCTGGTCTGTTTTATTTGCCTTAGTTTATTACTTTATTAAAAAGAATTTAAAATCTTCGATCATACTTGGTTCACTGGTGATGAGCCACTGGATATTAGATTTGATAACACATCGTCCTGATTTGCTTATAATCCCCTGGTCTGATTTTAAAGTGGGTTTGGGACTTTGGAATCATGTGATACTAACTTTGTTAATTGAATTGCTAATTTTTGCATTCGGAGCCTATCTGTATATTAGAACTACACAATCAATAAACAAAAAGGGAAGTATTACTCTTTGGAGTTTACTTCTCTTTTTAATCCTCGTTTATTTTTTTAATGTGTTTGGCGATCCCCCGCCATCTGAGGGACCGATCGCCTATATTGGTTTGACCATGTGGCTGCTGGTAGCCTGGGGCTATTGGATCGACAAAAACAGGAAACCTGTTTAGTGCTTAAAAATAAAACACTTTGCTTAACATCCACGTCTTTGAGACGAAAATAAAACCTGAATTGGTATATCAGGGGCAAATGGTGTTTGATAGAAAATTATTGTTTAAAATAAAAAATTTATCTAAATCCTTCAGCAGGAATAAATTATCCTTGTTTTCTAAGGATAATGAGCCTATCGAAGCGATTGATAATATCAACCTTAACATTTATAAATCTGAAAGTCTGGGAATTATTGGTGAATCAGGCAGCGGAAAATCGACGTTAGGACGCAGTATTATTCGGCTCATTGAACCGGATAGCGGTTCCGTTTTGTACGATGAGCGGGAAATTTTAGATATGCCCAAGAAACAATTCCAGAATCTGCGTAAAAAATTTCAGATGATTTATCAAAACCCCGGGCAATCGCTGAATCCGCTGCAATCGGTAAAAGGCTGCATTGGCGAACCGTTAAAGGTTGAAGAAAAACTGGAAGGCGAACAGCTGGATAGTATGCTCAGAGAACTGGCCCATTCGGTTGGTTTGGATGAAGAACATTTAAAACGTTTTCCGCATCAGTTAAGCGGAGGAGAAAAACAAAAAGTTGTGATTGCCAGGGCTCTGGCCAATAATCCAACCTTTATAGTAGCGGATGAACCAACCTCTAATCTGGATGCTGGTGCCAAAAAACAGATTCTTGATTTGTTAGTCAAACTAAAGAATCGGCTGAGCATAACCATTCTGTTGATTAGTCATGATATTTCTGTGATTCGTTATGCCACCGATCGCATTGCAGTTATGCTGAACGGATGTATTGTTGAACTTGGCCCGACCGAGGATGTTGTCCGCAATCCACAGCATCCTTATACGCAATATTTAATTAATATGGCTAAAAATGCAGAATTATCATCAGCCGAAAATACAATCAATACCACAGATAAGAAGTGCGGATTTATTAAAGAATGTTCTTTTATAAATCATGCATGTCAAAATGAAATTCCCGGGTTGGTAGAAGTAACCGAAGGCTGGTTTGTAGCTTGTCACAATCATAAAAAAACTATAACGTCAACTGAAGAAATCAGTGTGCCCAATTTTAATGTAGCTATCTAATGTCCCGCTATATCATAAAGCGATTAATCACATCAATCATTATACTATGGGCAGTGTTAAGCGCCACATTTTTATTAATGCATCTGGCGCCCGGCGATCCTTCAATGCTTTATCTTCGTCCGGAAATCGACGCTAAGGTGGTGGCAAATATACGATCGCAGATGGGCTTTGATATGCCTGTTTGGCAGCAATATTTTATCTGGATTAAAAATTTTGTACAGGGTGATTTCGGATTTTCCTTTGTGCAGCATCAATCGGTTAGCCGTATCCTGCTGGATGCTATTCCCAATACATTAAGGCTTACTATCAGTGTTCTTGTGTTTCAGTATATTGTTGGGATATTGCTTGGTATCCTTTGCGCCCTAAAACAAAAAACTAAACTGGATACGATTATCAATGGAAGTCTGCTGTTCCTTTATGCCATGCCGGGTTTCTGGATTGCGCTCATCGCCATTCTCATCTTTTCTTCGTATCTTGGCTGGCTGCCTTCAAGTCAAATGAATTCAATACAGGAATTTAATAATATATGGACTTATACCTGGGATAGTATCCGTCATCTTGTGCTGCCAACCCTTATTTTATCGATTCCATTTATATCCTACACAATGCGTTTTGTGCGGGATAAATTTATTGATATCATGCAGGATTCCTACATTGTCACTGCAAAAGCATTTGGGTTTAAGAAAAATATGATTCTTTTTAAATATGCGCTTAAAAATGCTCTGCTGCCATTGATTACTCTGGTGGGATTGTATTTGCCGTTTTTGCTGGGCGGCGCTGTGATTACGGAGTTCGTTTTTGCCTGGCCGGGTATGGGCCGGATTACGGTGAATGCCATTTATACCCATGATTACCCATTGATTTTAGCAGCCAATTTTATAGCAACCTTTGCTGTGATCAGCGGTAATTTTGTTTCGGATATTCTTTATTATGTGGCTGATCCGCGCATACGGTTTGGAAAAAATATAGCGTAAATGAAAATGGTACAGATGTTTAAATCACTTAAGACAAATTTATTTATTCAAATGATTGTGAATGCACTTAAGATACATAAAACCTTTATTGGATTAGTGATTGTAGTAATCCTGATACTATCTTCGTTTTTAAGTACACCAATCAGTGGATATCATCCCGATAGTCACGGTGATATTGTTAACGAGCGGTATCTGGCTCCATCGGGAGCACATCCATTTGGTACGGATAAATTCGGACGTGATCTGTTAAGCCGGGTGCTCTATGGCGGCCGTATTTCACTGATGATTGCTGTTAGCGTTGTTACCATTTCCATGATCATCGGTGTGCTGTACGGCAGTCTGTCAGGTTATTTTGGCGGCCGTATTGACAGGGTTATGATGCGCATACTGGATTTTCTTTTAGCCTTTCCTTTAATATTTTTGATCATCACTTTGATCGCCCTGTTTAAAATGACACACTGGTATTTGATCCCGTTGCTGGCCTTCACCAGCTGGATGGAAACGGCCCGATTGATCAGGGCAGAGATTCTTTCATTGAAAGAACGGGAATATATTATGGCGGTTCAGGGATTGGGTTACAGCCATCTTCGAATTATATTTGTACATGTTATTCCCAATTGTCTATCAGTAGTTTTGGTAACCATACCGCTTAAAATTGCTGAAGTTATTTTGCTTGAATCGGCTTTAAGTTTTCTTGGTATTGGTGTTCAGCCTCCCACGGCCAGCTGGGGAAATATCATTAATGACGGCCGGGAAGTGTTAACCAGCGCCTGGTGGATTTCCACTATTCCTGGAATCTTTATTACTTTTACGGTGTTGAGTTTTCATCTGATTAGCGATGGGATCAGGAAAAGTCTATCAGTGCAAAGTTGATTTAAAGGTATCTACCCAAACAAAGAAATCTCAAGAAGCCTGCAGAATGACCGATTAAATAGATGAATTAAAAGGGAATTTATGTCGGCTATAAGAAAGAGTTACAGGAATCAGGAATGACGGAACCGCTGATTATCGGTGAATCAAAGGCAATAAAAGACGTTATATCAACCGCAAAGAAACTTGCCGCTAGCAATACGATCACCACATTAATTATTGGTGAAAACGGCACCGGAAAAGAACTGGTGGCTCAGCTTATCCATTGTTATGGCGATACGCCGGACCGTCCTTTTGTGGATATTAATTGTGGTGCCATTCCTGAGCATCTTTTAGAATCTGAATTATTTGGTCATGAAAAAGGCTCGTTTACCGGGGCTTATGCTGCAAAAAAAGGTTTACTGGAAGTCGCCAATGGCGGCACGGTATTCTTAGACGAAATTGGCACCATGCCATTTGGCCTGCAGAATAAACTTTTAAAAGCAGTAGAGACCAAGCGTATTCGCCCGGTTGGTGGAATCAAAGAAACAACCATAAATACAAGAATTATAGCCGCATCCAACATGGATTTATCTGAAGCAGTCCGGATGGGAGAGTTCAGACAGGATCTTTATTATCGTTTGAATATCGGCAGAATTTTTGTTCCGCCTTTACGTGACCGCGGCGAAGATGTATTGCTGCTTGCTGAACATTTTATAAATTATTATAATCGCGAACATAAACGCCAAATAAAGGGATTAGCTCCGCAAACCCGCGAATTATTTAAACGATATGCCTGGCCGGGTAACGTACGTGAATTACAGAATGCTATTGCCCGGGCCAGCTTGCTGGAAGTCAATGAATGGATAGGGATTGAACACCTGGACATCGATCTCAAAAATCAAAAAACCATTACGCCTCATTTTGATTCAAAGCAGTTTCAGTCTAAAACCCAGGAACATAACGAATTTAAAATTCCGACGGATGGCATTCCGCTTGAAGAACTGGAACGCACAATTTTTACCAGCGCATTAAAGAAGGCCAGAGGTAATTTGAGCCATGCAGCCAGGCTGCTGAGTATTAGCCGGGGTAAATTGCGCTATAAACTGGAAAAGCTGAATATTACTTATTAAACCTACTTTTTGCCACAGAGGACACAGAGAAAATATTTTGTCATCCAGAGCGACGCGAAGAATATATTATTATTTTGAAACAAAATGTTAGATTATTTTCTGCCAACTGACGGATCAGAATCACAGTAATTAAGTTAAATTGTATTTTTCTTTCAGCTCAGATTTTTTCTCTTCTGAAATGGAAGCCATATACGATTTCCAGCCTGGACACCAGTTGATATGCCAGCGCCAAAATCGGCCTAAAAGTGATTTCGGATTACTATCATATTTTGATCTTAACTTGCAATTCTCACAATTTGCCTCAGCCATGATTGATCCTTTCATCTATGATTATAATGTGGAAAATGTGACAGGAAATTAGATAAATATTAATAAAATACCTAAAAAAAATGATGTGTAAATATTTATAAGGTCACTCTAAAAAGGATTATTGTAATTCTGAACCCGATTTTTTTTCTCGTGAGAAGAATCTCTATTTACATAAAAAATAAATATTATTCATTGCGTTTTGCTCCCTTCAGATTTACATGTTTATATTTTTAGAGCGAACTCACTTTTAAAAGTAACAATCCTTTCAACAAAATATCATAAAATCCCTTAAACCAAAATTAATTCAGCATCGGATTCGGATAAATTTATATCATCTTCGTCACAGATGATATCTTCCAGAGCCGCAAGTTTTTTCTTTGGAAAACAAATATTAATACGCTTAAATAATGGCACGTTCCAGTATGGCACCGTTTCATGAATGACTTCATTGTTTTCTTTATTGCATAGCTGTATTAAAATATCCGGCATAAATTGGAATGCGCAGTCTTTATTTAATTTTAAATTGAATAGCGAAGATTCAAGATGAGGATTTTCCGATTTAGAAAAATTAAAAATATAATTTCCAAATCGATCACTTGTGCAGGAACCTATTTTCTTTCGTTTGCCTTCGCCGGAAAAAGGTCCACCCTGAAATTCTTCACATGTACGAATATATTCACAGCATTGGAATTCAATTTCCGGCAAAGGTTCTGTAATACTTCTGGGTAGAACTTTATCATGCAAGTATACTAATGCTTGTCTGTCTATTTCGATTTTTGGTTTTTTTGTTCGGATCAAAGTGAAAATTTCCCGGATGGTTATCAAATTATTATTTTGATCAAGTTTATCCGAATTTTTATTAGAATTACAACGGATATTTAATACCTGACCAAGACTGGGCGGTATGATGCTTTCATCCTGAATAGGAATGAGTATTGGTTTAAAGGGCGTTGTGGATCGTTCAAGAGGTGAGATTAGAATTTCTTCTGATAACCGATCCAAATATAATTTTTTTATCGCCAATCGCAATGGATCATATTTTAGTGCTTCAAAAAAAGCTTCTCTGGTTTCGAGTGCAATATAAAAATGATAAAAAGGATTGAAGAAACAGGGTTTATCATAAGTCGATACTTCACCATAGATTATAAAGTCGCATGTGGTTTGAGGTTTACTGCATGATAGTGTGGCAGCACATTGATTCTGGGAATCGGGATATAAGCACTCAATATCAAACTGATACTTATTATCAAGTTTATATGGGAAATGAATCTTCTCGGATAGATTAATCGAATCAATTTCTGAATCCCTTCGAATACTGATTTGCCACTCTTGGCCAGTAACGGATATAGGCGGCCTGTTCAGATTAATTTCATAGACGCCATTCCCGCGATCAGCCCCTGTAATTACCAAATATAGCGGGTGATTACTAGCTTTTGATTTAGTTGTGATACACCAGGTTCCCTGCATTTTTAGTGACACGACTCTTCCTCCAAATAATATATGGCATAGGTTTCTTAAATTATCAAACATATATTTAGAGAATAGAACCGTCATTTTTCTCTCAAACAGATATATTTTATTTGGATTGTTCTTTGTTTTTTCAGGTCATACATTTAAATTTCTTTTCGCGCATAAATTTTCAACGCAAGATTTAAAAGAATTCTTGTGGAAAATCCGAGACAACCATTATTCGATTTAATGATAGGAGTTTCCAATTAATCGATCACTTAGTGAATTAATTGAAATTTGTCAAAATCCTTACTCTGCAGAATGGGAATCAGGATGGCGTGATTTTCTGGACCGTTATAAGACCAGTATCTACAACATCATAACCAGGCGATGTTTAAGCTGGAATGTTAACCGTTTAAGAAGTCAGTTTTCTGATGTTATTAATGATATAGCATCAGAAGTATTTATTATTTTATACAAATCTTTATCTCAATTCCAAAATGTTGATGACGAACATAAATTTAATGTTTGGTTAAATACGATTTGTAACCGGGCCGCTAGTCATTTTCTCAGAAGACAATTTATTGAATATATGAGTGAAATTGATCCATCAGAGATGTTTGATATGATTGGTGATCTTGATATTGACTGCCGATGGGAAATCTATGATTATACCGTAATAAAATTACGTGAATCTAATGGAAAGAAAAGAAATCTGGAAAGAGATATTAATATCTTCCAACTTTACACCTGGGCTGATTTTTCAGAAAGTATGATTTCATTTATTCCATGTTATAAAGATATGGGGCATCGCGTTGTAGATAATGTTGTAAATCGAATACGAGCCAGGCTAAAAGATTTAAAAAATTAAAATTAATTTGAGAGATTTTTGCCTAATGCGTTCTCTTATATTGCAGAAAATCGCATAAGGATTAAAAAGTTATGGAACATCAAAACATGAAACTTGGCAAAGTACTAGCGCACCTGCGGCTTGTTGATGAATTTCCGGATGATATCAATTTTATACAGAAGTTTGATGACCAGGATGAACTTGTCAGTTTCAAAAATAGACTTAAACATTTAACAGCCAGTCAAGATCGTAATGTTTTGATTGAAAAACTGGATCATAATGAATGTTGTTTTGAATCGCCTTTTTTAAAAGGTAATTCGGATATATTTCTTTTACTTTTGTTTCAGAAAGAAATTCCTGAGCTTTGTTCGTCTTTGGGTAAACATTTAAACGATTGTTATCACTGCTTCCAAATATTCTCACAGGTCATGCAGGATTATTATCAGGAATATCAAACTTATTATTGTTCAATTTGAAGGAATTTTCATGGATAAAATGCTAAAACATGAAGACATGAAAAGATATATTTCAGGTGAAGTTGATAATTCCCTGCTAAAAGAAATCCGAAATCTAAAAAAAGATTGTACTCTATTTCAGATTTTCTTTGATTGGATTGATCATATAGATAAGCAGGCATTGGCGTTAACTGCTAAAATAAGCGTTGATAGAAATGAAATTGATTTTTCTTCGATTGAAGTTCTGATAGAAGAAATAATTTTAGGCACAGTAAATTCCAATAAAAAGACCAGAGTTGCTGCATTATTATATCACTCACCTGTATTTTATTATCGGTTAGTAACCAAGCTTCATCAAGTGCAGCAACTGCTTGATGGCGCAGAGGCCAAAGAAATTGGCGAAATCAATGTTATGACTGACAATCAAATATTGAACATAATTCGAAATAAGATTGAGTTTAATTCAGATAAAAATGAATCTCAGTTAAAAAAATCTGATAAAGGTGAACAAAAAAGTATAAATATTTGGACGCTGCCTGCTTTTCGGCGTTTTATATATGCGGCTGCGGCTATTCTTCTAATCGTTCCATCAATATACTTTTTATATTATCAATACAACACCACGTATAAAAATCATATTGCCCAAAATTTGCTTCATGAAAATTATCAAATTTATATAAATGATCAGCCCCGCTTATCCGGGGCATATCAATCTACCGGTATCAGCCAGCTTATGGCTGACGAAGAGGGTGATTTAGAGTATTTAAAATCTTCCGATAAGTTAATTACTGAAACACTCACATACAGTTCAAAGGATGCACGCGCTTTGCACCTCAAAGCACAGATATTAATAATACAAAAACAATATGATAGGGCTGATTCAATTCTAAATGTTGCCTTAAGTCAGGATTTTAAGTCATCAGAAATGTTAAATGATCTCGGCGCTGTTTATTTTGCAAAAAAAGAATGGCAAAAGGCCAAAACTTTTTTTAAGCTTAGTCTAAAGGAAAATCCAAATTTCCCGGAAGCCTATTATAATTTAGCATTAACAGAATTCAATCTAGGTAATGCTCAGAATGCCAGAGATGTTGTTGATTATTATCTGAAGCTGGAAAAAGATCCTGGATGGATAAATGCCGGCCTGAATTTGATTAGCACTATGGAGGGTGATTAATATGTAAAATACTATTAAATATCTTACCGGAGGGTGCGTATGAAAAATATAAATATTTGTCGCATGCCCTACACGCGCGTTTTATATGCACATTTATTGGGTCTAACGCTTGGATTTCTTTCCATTTTAATTCTAACACTACCCAATCTTTCTTCAGATCACTGGCTCATCAATCTTAGTTATTTAATTTTCTTCGGAATCGCATCCTACTATTTTGGCGGGGTATTAGTTGTATTTTCTGCCATAACATTTTTCCTGCCTTTTTCTTTAGAGACATTGCCAGGCGAATTAGTAATAATATTTAAGTGGTATTTTCTATTTTATATGGCGGGCATGCTGTTCGCGCATAGCTACAATATTATTTTATTTTTCTATATAAAAAAGTTTTCCAAACACGTACTTAAAATTTCATTTGCGTACAATCCCGGAAAAAAATTCAATGTGATAAAATCACCCATACCTGAACAAGCGGTTCCAATAGAAAATACGAATGGAATCAAACCGCTTTACGATTTTTCTGTGGATATGATTCCGAAGCACCCCTATACAATATTATTTGTTGCCAATCCAAAACTGTGTACAAGAAAATTATTATCCCAGAGGTTTACGGATCGCGACCAATTTGATCAGGAAATAGAAAAACACAGAAAAAATTCGGAAAATTACGAAGCTGATCCAATTATTAGTAATGATAAATTATTCTTTCGCATGGTGGATAGAGCCCTGAATAGTTTTGAAAATGATGAGGTGTTGGGACGGCCGGAAATTTGGAGTAGTGTAAGAATTATAACCATATTTGACCCGGACGCAGGTGATTTGGGGGATATACATAGTGATCCCAATTGGATAGGGAAACAGTTTGGATTTGCTGAAGCTTACCAGGTAAATCTGGCTGAAGCAGATATTGCATTTGAAAACTTGTTAGTACCATTAGCCCATGCAACTGTTTTTTTAGAGGATAAATGGCAGCAATATCAGGCTCAGGCTAAAGAAATAATTCCCTTTAAAGATATTGATGTAATCTATGTCTTAAGCGCGAATGAAAATTATGACCGATCGTCAGCTATGTATACCGATAAACCTAATGGTCAAATTTATTCCGGCTTCCCGCCAAAGTTAAATATTATACACGATGAATATGCTGATGCTCCGGGTATTGTTGCCTTAAATGTACTGACGGCCTGGCAAAAAACATATATTCATGAATTTGGTCACGCCATGTCTGCCTTGCAGAACGGAGCTATTATGGATGAATATATGGACTATAATGAATTTAATACAGATCCGGACCCCGTGGTGCAGGCAGTAAATCGTCTGGAGCGTGCGGCATCAAATCAGCCAATACCATCCTTGTTTGCCAGGTATAATCATTTAGACTACCATTCTGATCGCAGCCACCCCTCGCAAAGGGAAACCTGGAAAGGATACTTTCCGGAAAGATGGGAAAAAAATGAGGGGTGTAATATGGACGCCACAATTGGCGCCTATCGGTTTGATCCGCTGATAAGCGATTTTATGTATGATCGTCTCCTTATTAAACGTAACCGGCCATAAAACTACAGGAACTAAATATGCAAATATTAAATATGAGTTTTCGGCGTTTATTATTTAAAAAATCAGGAGTTATAGAACCAGAAAAATTATTTAAACTTGAACGATTAACCGCTCTAAGGCATCAACTAACTGAAGAAAAAAGATTATCGATTAGGCAAACCGATCCGGATAGGCTAAACATTTCTCAAACAGGACAAAAAAAATCTGAAATGGATTCCGTTCAAAAACAAAAAATAAATAACAGACAATCAACCCTAATCACAAATCCAAAATTGCAGAATCAGCTGAATGATCTGGATGTGCAAGTGAATAAATTATTTGTTAAAGATAAGGTCATCCTAAACGCTTATCAACGTGCTTATATTATAAGCAGAAAGGTAGCGCTGTACCAAAACCATTTTTTTCAAATCCCGATGAGAAATGTATTCCAGTTCCTTATTTTGATTTTGGCATATAAATGGGCACAGATCAGAAAATACTTTAAAAAATTTAAACAGCGTAAGGTCTATGCTGCGGCAAAATAGATAATTGCACTGCTAAATGATTTGTTAATTATGGGAATAAAAAATCAATTAATCATGAATT
>JAFGKZ010000192.1 GCA_016928315.1 Calditrichaceae bacterium | reverse complement strand
CAGGCGGCGGATTTTTTTAAGCTGTATTTGTTCTTTGGTCAAAGGTTTACTCATTTTGAGCGCCTCCTGGAAGCGGTTGAGGCTGAGATTTTTTTTTAGCCTGTTCACCAGGCTGTTCAGGCATTAACAGTTCCTGTAAGCGCTGATTATCATTAGACTCAAAGGTTTGATAAAGCTGAACATACTCGCGCACGAGGCGATCGGATTTTTTGGCAATGATGCGGATTTGCTGATGTGAGAATCTTTGTTTGTAGAGAGTGGCGACCTGTGTAAAGTCGGCCAGGTATCGTTTAATGCTGATTTCGGAATGATTGGTTTTCTGCTCGATTTCCGAGAAGGTGTATCCGTTAAAGTACAGATCTAGGATAATGGTTTTATGAGACAGTCCCGGTCCCATATCGTGTTTAGCGCCACGCGTCATGATAAAGAAACCTTGCTGACGCAATAGGGTCACATCGCGTTTGATGGTGGAAGGACTGGTGGTAAGAAGCATGGCCAGATCTTCGTAACTTAACAGAGTATTTTGATCATAAGCCTGCTTGGTTAATCGCATAAGCCGATGCCTGCGTAAGCCGGCTAGTCCAAACTCGGCCAGGGCATCAAGATCGGTATTAAGTTGGATGAGATTGAGTTTGATGGTTCGTTTACGGGTCAGGCGGATATGTCTACCTGCTGGTTCTTCAGCGGCCACTGCTTCGTAGGCGATTTCGCCATCGGATAGTTTAATATTGGCATGTTCCTTAAAATACAATGAAAACTGCTGATAAAAAGCTTCAGCAATAATGGGAGTCAGGTTAAAATCAGAAGACAATTTTTGAATGATGGCGTTACGGGCGTTTTTAGATTCCAACCGTTTAATGCCATAGTCATTTGAAATTTGAACCATAGGAATATCCTCCATACTATTTTTGTGAATAATATAATTCCTATGGTCATATGATACGAACTATAAATAACAGATTTGAAAATTCAAGTAAATGTAAACTTTTCTAAAAAATCTACCGATCCCCGTACTGCCAGAGTTCCGATATTCGGTTCATACACTCGGACTGAGATTCGACAGGATAATTGTTAGTTTTAATCGCTTTTTTTCATTTTATAACTTTAAGATTACCTTTTAACCGAATATCCCGCGATGAGCTTCCAACCTGTATCTCAAATTCACCAGCCTCAACAATGAAATCATTGCGCTTAATATCATAAAATGACAGTTCAGAAGCGGGAAGCGTAAATGTTACCGTCTTTTTCTCACCCGCTTTTATCGTGATACGCTCGAACCGTTTTAATTGACGAACGGGTACTTTTACAGAAGCCTCCATATCATGCACATAAAGCTGCACTACTTCATCGCCGGAATATTTACCCGTGTTCTTGACCTGACATGTTATTGTAGCCGATCCACTGGCGCTTATCTTGTCTGCATTTATCTTCAGATTACTGTATTCAAATTGTGTGTAGGATAATCCATGACCAAATGGGAATAATACCGGTTCCTTAAAATACATATAAGTGCGCGGATTGTTGATGAGGTCATAATCGGCAAAAGGCGGTAATTGTTCGGTGGAAGCATAAAAAGTTTCCGGTAATTTTCCTCCCGGATTGACGTCTCCGAACAACACATCGGCGATTGCTGTACCGGATGCCTGTCCTGCATACCATGCTTCTACAATGGCTAACGGTATATCTTCAACACCAGATAGAGCAACCGGTCCTCCGTTAATCAGTACAACAATGATATTCGAATTAACACTGGCCACTTCTTTTAAAAGTTCTTTCTGCACTTCAGGTAATTCTATGGTTTTACGATCCAGCTCTTCGGATGATAAACCGGGAAATAATCCTAAAAACAGAATCACTGCATCATTTTCACTTGCGATTTTTTTTGCAGTTTTAAAATCCTTTGAGCCTAAATCCCATGTCAAATGAGCGCCTGCCCCCATACCGCCATCAAAATGTTCCATCACAATTTCATACTCTTTCCCGGCTTCTAAATTCACCTTTGCGCTATTGGGCTTTTCACCATGTTCTGTCCAGTCTTCCAAAATTAATTCGCCATCAAAATAAAGACGAGCGCCGTCATCCGTTCTGGTGCCAATACTGAATTCTCGGGTTTCCGGCGCAATAATTTTTCCTGTCCATCGGCTGGAAAATTGATCAGCCGGCAGGCCGGGCGCAGGTTCTGCAAACCAACGGAAACTAACCATAGAATCAATTCGAGTATGTAACGGTTCACCTTCCAGATTTAGATTATCAAAAAACTCTGTCCGCACCCCAGTTTTGCCGGTGCTTTCAATGTCAGCAAAATACTTTGCTTCGATGGTTTTCATGAAGCCGCCGCCAATTTCACAGCCCAGAGTATATGAAACAGAAACACCTTTTTCATTCGCCTTCTTTTCAATGCCTTCCAATGGGCTAACTCTGATATTCGGCCAGCCGCTGTAGATACCCAGTTCACATTCAGCAGCATTCGGTCCCATCACTGCAATTGATTTTATTTTGTTTTTATCCAGCGGCAAAATACCATTGTTCTTCAATAAAACAATAGATTTGTGAGCTGCTTCTAAGGCAAGTTCACGATGTTCTTGTGAATCCAGTTTTTCATTGGAAATGGATCGATAGGGTACAAGCTCCGCCGGATCGAATTCACCCAGTCTAAAGCGTGCAGAAAGAACGCGGATAAGGGCTTTATCCAAATCGCCTTCAACAAGATATTCTAAATCCAATGCTTCCTGAAGATATTGGTTATAATAACTTCCGCAATTTAGATCGCAACCGGATAAAATGCCCCGCGCTGCAGCCTCTGCGCCGGTATCAAAAAATTTGTGATTTTGCACCATATCATGAATAGCGCCGCAGTCCGATACAACATACCCTTCAAATCCCCATTTGCGTCTGAGAATATCATTTAATAAATATTCGTTACCACAGCATGGCACCTGATTTAATTCATTATAGGCACCCATAATTGAGTATGCTTTACCTTCGACAATGGTACGTTCAAATGCCGGCAGATAATATTCCCATAAGCTGCGCATATCCACATCAGATGAACCGGAGTGGCGGCGGCTTTCCTCATTATTAGCAATAAAATGTTTAGGTGTGGAAACAGTTTTTAGATAGTAAGGATGATCGCCCTGCATACCTTTCACAAAAGCTACACCCATGCAGGAAAGCAGATAAGGGTCTTCGCTGTAGGATTCTTCGTTACGTCCCCAACGCGGATCACGGGCAATATTGACCGTGGGACTCCAATAGGATAACCCTTTTCCTGCTATGTTATTTTTAACTCGGGCTTCATCGGATATGGCCGTAGCAACACGAAACACTAAATCAGGATCCCAGGAAGATCCCAGGGATATGACCTGTGGAAATGAAGTTACACCCACATCCAAAATGCCATGCAATGCTTCACTCCAGTAATTGTATTTAGGAACATTTAATCTTGGAATAGCATCCGCTTCATTGGCCAGTTGACTAATTTTTTCCTCGATGGTCATCAGATTAGCCAGATCGGCCAAACGTTGTTTATAGGTATTGGGTTTATATACATTGATAATAACAACATCTTCAATGATACGGCCATCCTGGTTTTGAGAGCTGAACTGTAGTAAATAGTATCCGGGTCTCGGAAAAGTGACGCTTGTTTCCGGATCCGAACGATCTTTAAACTTCACATCCGCATTCGCCGGGCAGCTCCATTGCATTTTGATATCGTTTTGGGAAACCGTACCATCAAGTTTAAGAGACTGCGATTTTTCCCAGTTGAGAAATTGATGGTCACCGGCATCAATAGTGATTTCCGATTGCTGAGAGATTAGTATCAAAGGAATGATAATCATCAAGCTAAACACATAATCGAATAAACAATGTTTCATCTT
>JAFGKZ010000191.1 GCA_016928315.1 Calditrichaceae bacterium | reverse complement strand
AATTTAGCCGCTCGGTTTTTAACGCCGTTGGCGTCTTTCAACGCCTGCATGATCAGTTTTTTTTCTAAATTAAACAGGGCGTCATCCAACGGGATATTATCATAATTTTCGCTGACATGATTGTTATGTCCCAGATACCGGCTGACCTGATTTATCGATATTTCAATATCGGGGGAAGTAATAAACAGACGTTCTATAATATTTTCCAGCTCACGTATATTGCCCGGCCAGGTATACTGTTTTAATAGATCAACGGCTTCTTTGCTGATTGTTTTATGCTGTGATTTTCTTTGATTCATTTGGTTTAAAAAATGCTGGATCAAAGCAGGAATATCATCTTTTCGCTCCCGCAGCGATGGCAGCCGGATTGGAATAACACTTAAACGGTAAAAAAGATCTTCCCTGAATTTATTATTGTGAACCAGATCCTGTAATGATTTATTGGTTGCGGCGATAATGCGGACATCCACTTTCAAAGTCTCTTCACCGCCAACACGCTCAAATTCTTTTTCCTGAATCGCCCGTAATAATTTTACCTGCATGGCCGGGGATATATCGCCGATTTCATCGAGAAACAGTGTACCACCGTGGGCTAACTCCATCCGGCCTTTTTTCTGCCGGATAGCGCCGGTAAACGCGCCTTTTTCATGACCAAATAATTCACTCTCTAAAAGATTATCATTCAGCGCGCCGGAATTAACCCGGATAAACGGTTGCTCTGTCCGGTCGCTTTTTCTATGGATGGCATGGGCAACTAATTCTTTGCCGGTGCCGCTTTCGCCTTCAATTAAAATCGAGCTGTCTTCCTTCGCGATGGTATCAATCAGCTTAAAAATTTCCCGCATAACCGGCGTGGAGCCGACCATCTCATCATATTGATTGGTTATTTCCTGTTTAAAATAGGCATTCTGATCTTGCAATTGACTGATCAGACTTTCATTTTCAATTTTCTGAATGATTTTATTTACCCGTGCGCGCAGTTCATCCGGCGAAAAGGGTTTGGTTAAAAAATCAGCGGCTCCCAGATGCATTGCTTTTACGGCGTCATCCACGGTGCCATAAGCGGAAACCAGCAACGCTTCCATAGATGGATTGTTTTTTTTGACCCTTTCAAGCAACTCGATACCATTAATCGGCTCCATACGCAGATCGGTAATAAGCAGATCGGCTTTATTCTCTTTTAAATGTTCAAGCGCAGCGGGGCCATTCGTAAATTCGCAGACGGTATAGCCTTGCCGGCGCAGACTTTCAGCCATCCCAAGGCGCATGGTGTCATTATCATCCACAACAACAATGTTGAATGGTTTAATATTTTGAATTTTGTTTTTCATATACTTAAAATTTAAATGATTATGGAAAATGTGCAACCGGCTTCTTTGTTATTTTCAGCCTTTATCCTGGCTGAATTTTCTTCGCATAATTTCCTGCAAATCGCCAATCCCAAACCGGTACCGCCGGTTCGTTTACTGTAAAATGGCTCGAATATATTTTTAATATCATTTTCAGAAATTCCGGGGCCATTATCCGAAACTGAAATATAAGAATGTTTCCCATTGCGATTGGCATAAATCCAGATATTGCCATTATCCGGCAGAACATTGATACTGTTACTTATCAGATTCATTAAAATCTGACGCATATGGATTAAATCGAATTTTAGATCACTTAGATTGTTCTCCCACACCAGAGAAATATTTTTTAGTTCCAGTTGTTTTTTATAAAGGTTCTGAATTTCAACGATAATATCATTAAGATTCAAAGATACCGGCCTTGCCGGCGCTGACCGGCTGAACTGCAGAAAGTCATTTACCTGCTGTTTCAATCCCTGAATTTCCTTGATTATTTTATCTGCATATTCCGTATTCTGACTTTCTCCGGTAAGGTTTTCTTTTATTAATCCGGCAAGCAGTTCCACGCCGCCGAGCGGATTTCGGATTTCATGAGCGATTTCGGCCAGCAACTTTTCCTTTTCTTCCTGATGCTGCAGAATCCCGTCACGCATATTTACGAGGGCATTATTCAAAATGGCCAGTTCTCCAGTGATGTCAGCTGGTGGACCACTTTGATAATTTCCATGGCCGATCTCGTCGCTGAATTTAACCAGCTGATTAATTGGCATCGCAATAGCGCGGGCTACCAGCCAGGCGGCAATAAAAGTTAATAAAAGCCCGAAAATTGCAATACCTAAAAATATCAATGACAGTGAATCCAATCGTTCCAAACGATCAGCGCCTTCCTGGACGCCAAGATAATATCGATCAGTCAGTCGATGAAAACCCCACACATACCAGTTGCCGTCATCGGCTTTGAATGGAAGGGAAGCTACATTGCCTGATATTTTTAAATTCTCAATTTCATTTTGATTTATTCTAAGTCTTGCCGGAGAGATTTCATTTTTTGCTTTCACCAGGATTTCAAAATCGCTGTTAAAAAGAAATACATTGTTTAAATCCATAATGGTGTTTGCTTCACTCAATTTTTTCTGATAATAAAGGGAAGCCATGTTGTCCGAATCCGATTGAATATAATCCAGATAACTTTGATTCAAATCATTTGCCAGAACATTATTCATCATAACAATCTGATCTTCAATTTGCTCCAGATAAATATTGCGGACAAACAGATAGCTGATAAATGCCATGCTGCCGACAAGGATCAGGGCAATCAGACTAAAGATTACTATGATTCTTGTCTTAATAGCCGCATTGAATATTTTAGTAATAATATTTTTCATCATACCGGTTTAAGCGATTTGTGATACATTTTTATCTAAGTGCCCACATATATTTTACATTTTTTATTTTCCAAGTATTTCCAGCTTTTTCTAAAAATAGAAATCGACCATAGCCACCATGCATCTGCATACAACCAAAATATAATGTTGCCTGACTGTATAATTCATCGAAGGCAATGTTTGTAAAATCTATTATCTGAAAAGCAGGATCCGAAAAATTAAAATTTGAATTGTATGAAACTAAACTATATTCAATAGAAATGTTAAATTTATTTTT
>JAFGKZ010000190.1 GCA_016928315.1 Calditrichaceae bacterium | reverse complement strand
GATATTAATAAATCCTTTGAAACTATCGATAAAAAGTAATGAGGATAAAAGATTCTTTATATTTGATCTTCTATATTATGATTCAGTAGATTTATATAAACCAGGTTCACATAAATTCTAATTACCCATGTTCGTATCTAAACAATATAATTTCATATTTCTAATCATAGTTTTTTGTATTTTAATTTTACAAAACTGTAGAAAAGATTCTACTCCTGTAGAAGGTAACTATTTTGCAAAGGCTGGAGAGCATAATTTTAATGTTGAACAACTTGCTCAGGCTTTTGAGAATGCATCTCAAATTGAAGATCTACAGGGACTGATTGTTGCCAGAAATGGAGAGATTGTTGCTGAAAAATACTTTAATAGCACTGGTCCGGATCCGGATCCCAATCTGCATGTAATGTCGGTAACCAAGAGTATTACAGCCACACTTGTTGGTATTGCGATTGAAAAAGGATTTATTGAATCTGTAGATCAGAAAGTATCTGAATTCCTACCTGATGAATCAGAAATAATGAATCCTGAACTTGGAGAGGTTACAATACGAAATTTATTAAGTATGACCTGCGGGCAAGATTGGCATGAAATTGGGGTACCATCTGAGTTTATGGATTTTGTGCATGCGCCCAACCAGGTTGAATACATTTTTCAAAAACCTATGATTAATACTCCGGGAACCATTTTTAATTACAGCGATGGTGGAGCACACCTTGTTTCCGTTATTCTAACAAAAGCAACCAAAATGAGTACCTCAGAATTTGCCGATACATATTTATTCAATCTGATGGGAATTGGCGATAAACCCTGGTATACCGATAGACAGGGCTACAATTATGGTGGCGTTCGGTTGTGTCTTGGTAATCATGATATGATTGAAATTGGTAATCTATATTTAAATGACGGGTTTTATAATGGACAACAAATTGTCTCATCTGCCTGGATTGATACGGTGACAAGTCTTAAAATCAATACTAACAACCTTATTCCATTTTTGTCTGATTATGGTTATTTCTGGTGGCTCGGTAATGCCCATGGCTATGACTTTTTTTGTGCCAATGGTTATGGCGGTCAGTTTATTTTTGTAGTAAGAGATTTAGATTTGGTTGTAAGTTCCCGAACGAGTTATCGTATCAGCGAGCCGAAGGCAGGACAAAATTGGTATAGTGTTCTAAATGTGATTGTGAATCAGATTTTGCCCGCGGTTAATCCCTAAAATATATTTAGCGGAGATAATATGAAATCACTAAAAAATCTTTTACATGTAATAACTTTACTGTTATTTCTCTCTAATTTTAATAATCCAGCTGTATCACTTGCACAGGGTACGCAGAATAATGCGAACAATCCGGATTCACTTCTTCAGGCCGCTCGGGAAATGATCTCAGGTATTCGATTTTGCGCGCTCATCACTTTAGATGAAGAAGAGCATCCCCAAGCCAGAACCATGGATCCATTTCTGCCGGACTCGAATATGGTAATTTGGTTTGGTACAAATATCAACAGTCGAAAAGTTCAGGAAATAAAAAATAATTCCAAAGCCACGGTTTATTACCAGGCAGAAAATGGTGCAGGTTATGTGGTTCTCAAAGGCAATGCTTATTGGGTAGATGATCCTCAACTTAAATCAAAATACTGGAAATCAGAATGGGAAGCATTCTACCCGGAATCCAGAGAAAACTATACGCTTATAAAATTTGTACCTTTCCATCTTGAAATTGTAGATTACAAACATAATTTAGTTGGTGATTCTATAACCTGGGAAGCACCAAATCTTGAGTTGAGATAACATATTGTAATACGTCGTCCATGTTATGAAAATCATGTAAGATAGATCTTACCTTAACGAAAATTCATAAAGAATTAAAATTCACAATACTATATATAATAGATTGACAATTAATACAGTAAAATCTATATTTATGCGAATTATTCAATCATAAGAAAAGGATTTATTGTGGGTCAGAGTACAGATAGAATTCCGGTGGCTGTTCTGGGATCAACCGGAAGCGTTGGACAGAAATTCATTCAGTTATTATCCAATCATCCCTATTTTAAAGTTACGGAAGTTGCTGCATCGGAACGATCCGCAGGGAAAACCTATGCAGAAGCCGTTAACTGGATTTTACCTGAACCGATTCCTGAAGACGTCGCAAAATTACATGTAAAAGAATGTGTTCCAAACAAAAATTGCAAAGTGGCATTTTCCGGTCTCGATGCCAGTGTAGCCGGAGACGTAGAAGAAGACTTCGCAAAAGCCGGGTATATTGTGGTATCCAATTCAAAAAATCATCGACAAGATACCTATGTACCTTTGATGATTCCCGAGGTGAACCCCGATCATATCCAGTTGATGGAATTCCAGAATTATGGCGAGGGTAAAATAGTTACCAATCCCAATTGTTCGGTTATCGGGATGGTAATTGCCCTTAAGCCAATATTTGATGCCTTTGGATTGGAAGCGATTAATGTGGTTACCATGCAGGCGATTTCCGGAGCCGGTTTTCCGGGTGTAGCCAGTTTAACGATTCTGGATAATGTAGTGCCTTATATAGGCGGGGAAGAGGATAAAATGGAACTGGAACCGCTAAAATTGCTTGGTTCCTTTACACCTCAGGGTATAAAATTTCCTGATATTCCGATCAGCGCCCAATGCAACCGGGTAGGCGTGCTGGATGGACATACGGAAACGGTTCAGATAAAACTATCTAAAAAAGCATCAAAACAGGATATTATTGACTGCTGGCGGGCATTTAAAAGTGAGCCGCAGAAATTGCAGCTTCCATCAGCGCCAATTCAGCCCATTCATTATTTTGATAATCCAGCTTATCCGCAGCCGAGACTGCACAGAAATATAGAAAATAGTATGGCTGTATCAGTTGGCAGATTGAGAGAATGTAAACTATTTGATTATAAATTTGTGGTTCTTTCGCATAATACAGTGCGTGGCGCTGCCGGCGGAGCCATATTATGTGCAGAATTGTTAAAAGCTAAAAACATGTTGGATTAAAAATTAATAAAATAAATAGAATTAATCGTTAGAATTAAAAAAACCTCCCGTGGGAAACAGGGAGGTTTTTTGTCTAAATGATAGATGCTTGTGTGATGAGAGCTCTTACATTATGAACAACATTTCCGAATACTTTGGTAACGGCCATAAATCATCCGGAATAATACCTTCCAGTTCATCAGCCGGTACCCGGGTTTCGTTAAGCGCATCTACCAGTTTATCAGCAATGAGTTTTGCTTTTTTAGGTTCTTCGTGTATATCGCCTGCTTCAGCTAATATATCTTCTATTATTTTTACACCTGCGCTTAGTCTGCTGATTTTTTCACTCACAGATTTTAACATGTTAACTTCAACTGCAAGAGCATCAGCAGGCACAGCATCGCCAATCGCTTTCATATCTTTAACCACGGTTAATAACTGGCTTTGATAAGTGATGGCCGAAGGCAGCACGGATGTGTTGATAAGGTTTATAAAAGTATCCGCTTCAATTTCCAGAGCGGTGATATACTGCTCAACCTTGGTATTATAACGTCCTGCAATTTCATTTTCCTTATACACACCCTGACGAATTAACATCTCTATATTCTTAGGATCCATGAAGGCATCTAAGGCATAAGCGGTACGTTTTATATTAGGCAGACCACGCTTGGCGGCTTCTTTTTCCCATTCCTCACTGTAGTTATTACCTTCAAAGCGAATTGGTTCGGTTTCGATGATATATTTGCGTAATACCTGCAGAATAGCTTTACTCTGGTCTTTAATAGACTTCATTTCCTTTTCTACATCTGCTATAAGAATATCGATTGAGTCAGCGGCAGCTGCGCACAATACCGTATTTGCCAGAGAAACGGAAGCGCTGGATCCGATAGCGCGAAATTCAAATTTTTGTCCGGTAAATGCAAACGGGGATGTACGATTACGATCGGTATTATCACGCATAATTGATGGTAATTTGCTAATGCCAAGATCGATAATATAATCATCTGCTTTGGCTGTAGGTTTATTTTCCTTAATATCATCCAGAATCCGGTTCAGGCGTTCACCCAAAAATACGGAGATAATGGCAGGCGGCGCTTCATTTGCGCCTAACCTGTGATCATTTCCGGCGCTTGCGATGGACATTCTAAGTAAATCGCCATATTTATGAACAGCCATAAGCGTTGCAACCAGGAACACCAGGAACTGCAGATTTTCTTCTGGGGTATTGCCGGGATCCAGCAGATTATTGCCATCAGAATCGGACATAGACCAGTTATTATGTTTGCCGCTACCATTAACGCCGGCAAAGGGTTTTTCATGCAATAAGAGCGCTAAGTTATGACGATTGGCTACTTTCTTCAAGACTTCCATAATCATCTGATTGCGATCAGATCCAACATTTGCCTCAGCAAAAATAGGAGCAACTTCGTACTGATGAGGGGCTACTTCATTATGTCGTGTTTTTGCAGGAACACCCAGCTTGTACAATTCACGCTCAGAATCCTGCATAAATGCCAGTACCCGTTCTTTGATGGAACCAAAATAATGATCATCCATCTGTTGTCCCTTAGGTGGTTTAGCGCCAAGCATGGTTCGTCCTGTAATTTGCAAATCGGGACGCAGGTGATAAAATGCTTTATCAATCAAAAAATATTCCTGCTCTGTTCCAATGGTAGTAACAACGCGTTCTGCTGTGTTATTGCCGAACATCTTTAATACTTTCATTGCTGAATTTGAAATACTTTCCATTGAACGAAGCAAAGGTGTTTTCTTATCCAGCGCTTCACCGGTATAGCTGATAAACACAGAAGGAATACAAAGAATTCCGCCGCTTGGTCCATCTACAATAAAGGCAGGACTGGACGGATCCCACATGGTATAACCGCGGGCTTCAAATGTAGTGCGCGCACCGCCGCTGGGGAATGATGAAGCATCCGGTTCGCCCTGTACTAACTGACTACCGCGAAAACGTTCCAAAACGTGGTTTTCATCATATTCCAGAAACGAGTCATGCTTTTCAGCTGTAGCGCCTGTCTGCGGCTGAAACCAATGGGTAAAATGGGTGACGCCTTTGCTGAGCGCCCATTCTTTCATCGCATGCGCAACGGTATTGGCAATTGTAAGATCTAATTTTTCACCTTTGCGAATGGTGTCTCTTAATTTTTTGTAGGTATCCTTGGGTAACATTTCGCGCATTACTTTTTCATTGAATACATTACTCTCAAAATAGCTGGCAATGGGTCCATCCTTTTCCAGTTTTGGCAATACGGTTTTAGAAAGCTTAAGCAGCACTTCTTTCCTGGCTGATATTGATTGATTGTTTAACACGATTCTTCCTCCGTTACTTGTTAATTGTACTTTAACGTATTTTACGTTTTTTTATGTTTATTAAGATTAGTAGACTTATTACTTATTTTCTTTATGATTGCTTCCATCCTTCACCCTTGACAAGTCTGAATGACGCCGGGAAGAGACGTCATTCAGATACTCGCATCAGGGGAGAGGAGGAAGAATCTCTCTCATTCCTCTTAGCTTTTTGATACTTATAATCCAACGCTATAACCAAAAACTAAAAAACTGACATCAGCATCGGCATTGATAATATATGAAGCTGACAGATTTCCCTTAGATGCTGTGATACCTGCGTTTACAAGACCAAAATCACCATCTTCATTGGTAACGTAGACTTTATTACCTGCTCCGGCAAAAGCGCTGACTGTCATATCATCTTTGCTATACACCTCATAACCCAGTTCAAAATACATTGAATTGTCATCCTCACCGTAGAAATTCATTGCACCTATGGCGCTGAAAGCAGCCATTTCAAATGATACACTGGCTTCAAGAATATGATTACCATCATCGGCATAATTTCCAAACTTAACTATGGAAGTATCACCGGGAAAATAATAATCAGTTACGGTAATTCCAACAGGACCAATCGCGTATGAAAGATATAGATCATTTTCATTAGCACCCGATGCAGATATTGGATATGATGCCCAGGCGCCTGCTTCAAGTCCGGCGAATCCAACAGAAAGATAAGGTTGTACACTGGCGCTGTTTCCGAAATCCGTACCACGCCATACATAACGGCTGACCAAATCGGCGCCCAGCTCGACCTGAGCGTTTGAGATGCCAGCTAATAGTATCATTGATAAAATAAATGCGAATTTGTGTATATGCTTTTTCATTGTCTTTTCCTTTATATTATTCAATTTTAATATTAGAAACGATTTAATTATTGTTATTATTGAGTTGTAAATATCTGGAATCCGTTGTAACCCTCCATACCATGTTCACCGATATCCAGACCTCGTAATTCTTCTTCTTCGGTGACACGCAAACCAACAGTTTTCCTGATGATGACAAAGAGAATTAATCCAAGACCGAATGCCCATACAAAACCTGAAGCCACGCCGATAGCCTGAATACCAAGAAGCTGCAATCCACCGCCATAAAATAATCCGCTGTTAACATCAAGCAGTCCAACCATCAGCGTTCCGAAGGCACCGCAGACGCCATGCACACTCACAGCGCCAACTGGATCATCAATTTTAAAAACCGAATCCAAAACCGTCACACTTATTACAACAAGCATACCTGCGCCTGCACCAATAACCAATGACCCAATCGGTGAAACATTAGCACAACCTGCAGTGATCGCTACCAATCCGGCCAATGCGCCGTTTAATGCCATAGATGCATCCGGCTTTTTGAACATAAGCCAAGAGGTGAACATGGCTAATACGGCTCCGGCGGCAGCAGCCAGATTTGTTGTTACAGCGATTCTGCCGATATCGCCATCACCAAAAGTTGTGCTACCGGGATTAAATCCGAACCAGCCGAACCAGAGGATAAATACACCAAGCGCAGCTATGGTTATATTGTGACCGGGAATAGCTTTAGGATTACCTTCAGGATCGTATTTACCAATCCGAGGACCTAAAATAATTGCACCGGCAAGCGCTAGCCATCCGCCAACGGAATGGACAACTGTTGATCCGGCAAAATCTACAAATCCCAAATTTTCTAACCAGCCGGATCCTTTGAATAAGGAACCCCATGCCCAAGAACCAAACACTGGATATATAAACGCGCAGATAAATACACTGTATGTGAGATATGCGTTAAATTTAGTCCGTTCCGCCATAGCACCTGATACAATTGTAGCGGCCGTTCCGGCAAAAACGGTTTGGAAAATCAGAAAGGTCCAGTCCCAATCTTTACCGGCCACATCAGAACCGGCCATGGCAAAACTATCTGTGCCGAAGAATCCATTAGTTGTGCCAAACATAAGGGCAAAACCCACTAAAAAAAATGCAATAGAACCGATTGAAAAATCCATTAAATTTTTCATAATGATATTCACGGTATTCTTTGCCCTGGTAAAACCGCTTTCAACCATGGCAAAACCAGCCTGCATAAAAAACACTAAAAATGCAGCCACGCAGGTCCATACAATATTCAAATTATTCTGTAATGATTCACTTAATGCAGTTAATGCAGCGTCATTAGCGGCGTTTGCAGCTGCTGCTGTTGAATCCTGAGCATACAAATTGCCAGATAATAGTCCCAGAATCAATAGTAATAATAAATGCTTTATATATAATTTTTTCTTTTTCATAGTTTTTAACTCCTGAATGAATTTGTTAGCTTTTGGCTAACCGATGGCCAGTTTTCCTTTTTCTCCGGTTCGTATGCGAATACACTCTTCGAGACTTTGTATAAAAATTTTTCCGTCACCGATTTTTCCGGATTTTGCTCCGTCAATAATGGCTTCTATGGTTGGCTGAACAAAATCTTCGTTAACGGCGATTTCAAGACGTACCTTTTTAAGTAAGGTCACTTCAATATCAGCGCCGCGATACGTTTCATGATAACCTTTTTGTTGTCCACAACCCAAAGCGTTCGTTACAGAAATTTTGAAAATTTCTCTTTCGAACAAGGCTTGTTTTACGGCAGGCAAGCTTTCCGGCCGGATATAGGCGATAACTAACTTCATAGAACTCCTCCATATATAAAATAATTCACGCTTCCTGCAGGATAATAGTTTGATTAATCATGCGGATATACTTTGCAATGGACGTGCCACTGCGATTTTTACTATCATAAACACATGTTTTTAAATCATATAGATTGTATATATAAAAGGTGGGAATAAAGCAATCTTATTACAAAAATGTAGTATGTTGCTCATTGTATTACAAAATTGTAACTAATTGGGAATTCTGAATCGGATGAAATGATTATTTAGCCAGATCTATAAACGATTATTAGGGAACAGTTTATCCGTATCCAATAGTAGTTTTCAATTTAAGTTGAAAGTTATCTGTAGAATTAAAAATACTCAACGTTGCTGATAATTTATGTTTATTAGTGCTTAATTCCTGTTGAAAGAATTTAATCATTAAATTATTTCTTACAAAATTGTAACAAGAATTTTAATATGTTACAAAAATGTATTATATTGAGATTGACCAGTAAAAAATTAAATATAAAATCCAACTTTAATAAAAGTATGCTATGACACCGGAAACTAAAACAAAAATATCAAAAAAAGAAATTCTGCCCAGGCAGCTATCTATTTTAATTGAGATAAATCAGGCTGTGAGCCGGAACCCGGATTTAAAAGTATCCTTAACCTCGGTTCTGCAAATTTTAGAAAAATCCTTTTTTATTAAATCGGGTTCGGTGTTTCTGCTGGATGAAGATGATACCCATTTACGAATGGCTGCATCCATTGGATATAAAGCGGAACTAGCCAAAACTAAATATAAAGTTGGCGAGGGGCTGACCGGCCGTGTGGCGGAATCCGGGAAACCCATTGTGGTGCCTCAGGTAAGTAAAGAACCCTTATTCCTTAATCGTATGAGCACATGGGATCCTTCTGTCGATAAGGATCAGACGTTTGTTGGGATACCCATTGCGCTGGATTATAAAACGCTTGGTGTATTAATTATTAATCTGGCTTATAATTCCAAACGCGATTATGATAATACGACAAAATTTTTAACTCTGATTGCATCTGCTCTGCTTCAGCCCATTCAGCTCCAAAGAGCCATTGAACAGGAAAGGCAGCGCTTGATTAATGAAAATGTCTCATTAAAGCAGCGGCTTAAAGAGGATCACAGTTTTAGCAATATTATTGGCACCAGCCACGAAATGCAGGAAATATTCAGCCAGATTACACAGGTTTCCAATGCCAATACCACGGTACTTATCCGCGGAGAATCCGGTACAGGCAAGGAATTAATTGCCCAATCCATACATTATAATTCACCGCGCAATGACAAACCTTTTATCCGTGTTAATTGTGCAGCGATTCCTGAAAACCTGATCGAATCCGAATTTTTTGGTTATGAAAAAGGCGCTTTTACGGGAGCGGTAAGTCGTAAAAAAGGGCGATTTGAATTAGCTCATAGCGGTACCATCTTTTTAGATGAGATTGGCGATCTTTCGCCAATGACTCAGGTAAAATTGCTGCGCGTGCTTCAGGAACAGGAGTTTGAGCGGGTAGGCGGTACGGAAACGATCCGTGTGGATGTCCGTGTGATTGCCGCGACCAATGCCAATCTGGAGACGCTGATTGAAAAAAATAAATTCCGTGAAGACTTATACTATCGTTTGAATGTATTTTCGATTTATCTGCCGCCATTACGGGAACGTAAATCCGACTTGCTATTGCTGGCGGATCATTTTATGATCAAGTATGGACGCGAACAGAAAAAGGTGATCCGCCGGATTTCCACACCGGCAATAGATATGCTGATGCGCTATCACTGGCCCGGCAACGTCCGTGAACTGGAAAACTGTATCGAACGGGCAGTATTGGTTTGCCAGGACAATGTGATTCATAGCTATCATCTTCCACCTACTTTGCAAACAGCCGAGAGCAGTAATACCATGTCGAGACAGTCACTGACAAATGCGGTGTTTACTTACGAAAAAGAACTCATTCAGGAAGCTTTGAAATCAGCCAGTGGAAATAAAGCCAGAGCTGCCCGATTACTGGATACGACTGAACGGATTTTAGGGTATAAAATTGAAAAATATGAAATTAATGTAAACCGGTTTAAATAGGATTGTCCAAAAAAATATAGCTGTAATCCTATCAAAAGGTAAATATATGAATCTAAACAGAATGATTAAATCCTGAAAATATTCTGGAACCTGATTCATCTGATACCGTAAAAAGCCAATGACACAACAATAAATAACAAATTAAATAAAATTCTGCCATACTGTTTGATTGAATATAAGGACCTGCTTTATGCAAAAGTGCAGTATCCGGTGTGTCATTCCAATCCTTGTTTTAATAAGTTATTCGATATTATTTGCTCAGGATCAGGAATTCGAATCAGCCGATTCAACAATCACTGCACCAAGAAGTCTAATTTTTATCCCGGCCGACTGGGAAAACGTAAAGCCCGATGCCGTTGAAACTGAAATGGCTGATTTACTTACCAATGCCGCTATTGATCTTGATATTATGGAAGTAGTTGACTGGCTTTATGCCGATGATGTTATTTATGACGAATCCATCGAGGTTACAGAGCAGATCGATCCTTCATTAGCGCTCTTTATCGGTGAATACGGTAAAATAGATCATGTTTATTTATTTAAAGTTAATGCATTCTTTCAGGAAGGCCGGGCGGATCGAGCTGATGACCGGACTTCAGCGGATAAATTGGCTGCATTTTTTATTAACCTGCTTGATGATGAAAAAACGAATATTCCTGAACCACATGCTAAAAATATTTATACTGAAATCGAAATAGAATTTAATTTGATCGATGTGCGTAAGGCTGAGATGATGAGGAACTTTATAATCCGGGCTCAATTTACTGGAGGACGAAGATTTTACTCTCGTACCGAAGCGATGGATATCTTATATCAAAGGATACAGGAAGAATTGAAACGGCAGTATTTATCATCCTTTTCCATCCATAATTTAGAAGGGGGTATTAAGTTATCGCGTAATCCCGATGATCAGGTTATAAATAAAGGAGATCTGCTGGAAATTTTTGAACCGGATCAAATTGAGTATGTAAATGGTGCAGAAATTAGAACATCGGGGGAAAGCGCTGCTTATTGCCGCGTTCAGGAACAAACATTAAAATATTACAGCACGTCTTTATTAAGACAGTGGGCGCCCATCGATACTAATTTTGTGGCACGGGAATTTACTAAACATAATTATGGATTTGCCTTGGAAATACCGGCGCCGGTGAGTGACGCCTATTATTCTTTTAATCTGCGCCTGTTTTACAGTCCGATTCAAATGTGGGATTGGGGCGGTGTCTTTCGAATTCAGAGAGTTGAGGATTCTTGGAATGAGTTGAATTGGGGAATTGGTTTTGGACTTTTTAGCAGTTATAAGTTATTCAATATTTCCCGTTTTGCGCTTAAAGCCCGGCTGGATGCGGATTTTGATTTCTTTTTTAAAGAAGATGATTACAATGAATCCGTTACATTGGTATTAGGTTCCCTGTCTCCGGGATTGTGCGCTGAGTTTGTATTTTCACAAAATACAGATATTTATTTTCATGCCGGCTATCGTTTCTTCGGAAAATCAAATGACTGGCAGGTCAGTACGGATGAGGATGAACCGGATATTGATGCCTACTGGAATGAGGCAAGTCCTGAAATGAATATTTCGGGAACGTTTGTAAATATCGGATTTCGATTCATATTTAATTAAGATCAGCTTATGAAATCGCTTTTAAGAAAAGAGGTATTCTATGAAAAAATCATACAGAATGGTATTATTGTTTATTTTGATTGCGGTGTCACTCTATGGACAGGATAGGATTTTAGTATCTGTTTCGCCTGAGATCGGGACGGAAGTGGATAGGGAAGAACGTGATAAGTATAATTGGTTCCAGGATGTGCCGAATTTTATATCAGCCCGCTTTTATCATTTGGCTGATGGTACCTATGATATACACATTCAATTTTTTCAAAATGGACAGGTGAATGAACAGAGGCGGGTTATAACCCCAGAATCTTTTCAGAAAGATTATCAGAATACACTCATGGTGGAAAAGATTGAAGATGAGCTGGTTGAACAGCACCAGCGAAGAAGAACAGCGCCAACCCAACCTTACCGGACACAACAGGTTAATTTGAAATTAAAAAATTTAGAAGTGAAAAACGTGATAATCACAGATATACAGGGTGATTCGGTTTATGTGGAAAAGACGCGTTACACATTTGATGGGCAAAAAGAAAAGAGAACAGGTTACTCAATAGCAGATTTGGAACACGTATCGGTAATTCGAAATACCAATGTCGGCGCTACTTTGGGGATAGGCTTAGCTCCCGGAGCACTTGCCGCCTTATTTCATTATAATTATTCTGAAAATGATGATCATAGATATGAGAGAGTCAAAAAAGTATTTTTACTGGGTGAGGCTATTGGACTTTCAGTCAGTGGTACTATTGCAGCCATGAAATCGATTGATTATGACTACAATTTTATCGATTTGTCATACGAGCAAAAAAAGGAAAAAATGAATCAGTATGTTTTAAAAGGATTACGGCATAAAGCACATGTAAGATTCAGTCCCTGGATGGGAGCTTATCATTTTCCTAATTACTTTGATAATACTATTTTTTTTCCTGGTATGCGTTTATCAATCTGTTTTAGTCCGAGACACCGAATGGAAATTATGTATGGATATAGCGACGGGTGGTCATTACAGAATAAGAAGTTTGAGATCGAGCAATACAGAAATGTTAAAAAATATACAACGTTTAATCTTTTTAAAGTTGGCTTAAGAACAGATTATACCTATCATAAATCCGTTAATTTATTTGTTGCCTGGGGATGGGGATTGTTGGGTAAAGAGTATAAATCGTACTATGATTATGAAAATCATCATTATGAAAATGACTCCAATCCTGATATTATTATGAACATAGAGTTAGGTCTTGAACATCATTTTAACTCCTGGACAAGCGTTGAGGCGAGAATAGGCATCGTTGAAAATTTTGATTATGGTTTGCATCCTATGGCGCAGGCAGGTATTCATTTTGGCCGGTTTTATTAATATTAATTCTATTCATATAGGTATCAGGCTATTAATTCAATCATTTAATTTATACTTTTAGAATTATT
>JAFGKZ010000189.1 GCA_016928315.1 Calditrichaceae bacterium | reverse complement strand
GTTGAATTAGGAATGGACGCCCTGGCTATTACGGATCATGGTAATTTATTTGGCGTTTTGGAATTTTACACCAAAGCAACTGAGGCTAATATAAAACCGATTATTGGTATGGAAGCCTACATTGCTCCGAAAGAACGTACTTACCGCAAACAAATAGATGGCGAGTCGCATTCTTATCATCTGGTTTTACTGGCAAAAAATGAGACCGGCTTTAAAAATTTAATGAAATTATCTTCGTATGCATTTTTGGATGGAATGTATTACAAGCCAAGAATTGATAAAAAACTACTGAGCGAATATTCTGAAGGTATTATTGCAACCAGCGCCTGCATGAAAGGGGAAATAGCCTATAAACTTCGCCGGGGGCTGCGTGAACAAGCCATTAAAGCTGCAGAAGAGTACATCGATATATTTGGCGATGATTTTTATTTTGAAATACAGGATCATCACATTCCGGAAGAAGCAGAAGTCTATCCTAAAGTATATGAATTAGCCAAAGAAATGGGTGTAAAAGTTGTCGGGACCAATGATAATCACTATTTGAATAAAGGCGATCATGAAGCGCATGACATTCTGCTTTGTCTGCAAACAGGAAAAAACAGGGATGATCCTAATCGCATGCGTTACGGTACATCCGAATTATACATGAAATCTCCGGAAGAAATGTATAAGACTTTTAAAGATAAGTTGCATGTTTATGAACAGACCCAGGAAATTGCTGAAAAAATCAATCTAAAAATTGATTTTAACAAGCAGCATTTACCAAGATTTCCCATCCCGGAAAGTGAAGGGGAAATAACAGCAGATGAATATCTGAAAAAACTTACCTATCAGGGCGTTAAGCGTCATTATGGCGAGCTCAATAAAAAAATTGAAGACCGTATAGAATATGAGCTTTCTGTGATAAAGCAAATGGGATTTTCCGGCTATTTTTTAATCACACAAGATTTTATCAATGCCGCCCGTGAACGTGATATTCCTGTGGGTTTGGGCAGAGGCTCTGCTGCGGGTAGTATTGTAGCTTACAACCTTGGTATAACCGACATTGATCCATTGCGTTACGATCTACTTTTTGAGCGATTTCTTAATCCTGAACGTGTGACCATGCCGGATATTGATATCGACTTCTGTTATGAACGCAGGGACGAAGTAATAGAATATGTGAAAGAAAAATACGGCCGGAATAATGTCGCTCAGATTATAACTTTTGGAACAATGGCTTCACGCGGCGTAATACGTGATGTTTCCCGTGTACTGGAAATACCAATACCGAAGGCTGATGCCATCGCAAAACTGATTCCGATTGTTGGCGCTAAACCAATGAAAATCAAAAAAGCTTTTTCTGAAGTTCCGGAGTTAAAAGAACTGGCCGAAAGTGATGATCCAAAGATACAGGAGTTGATTAAGTATTCTGAAACTCTGGAAGGTATAGCACGCCATGCTTCTGTGCACGCAGCAGGGATAATAATTACGCCGGATGATATCACTAATTATGTTCCGCTGTATAAAAACTCCGACCATGAAATTACAACGCAATGGACTATGGGCTGGTCGGAAGCAATCGGTCTGTTAAAAATGGATTTTCTGGGATTACGAAACCTTACTGTAATCCAGAAGGCAGAAAAACTAATTAAAGAGAGACATGACTCAAAATTTAATGTTAAAAGTGTTCCTCTTGATGATGAGAAGACATTTAAATTGTTTGGAGACGGACTAACGGTCGGTGTATTCCAGTTTGAAAGTTCAGGTATGCAGGAATATCTCAGAAAATTAAAGCCGTCTCGTATTGAAGATCTTATTGCTATGAATGCTTTATATCGTCCGGGTCCAATGGATATGATTAATGATTTTATTGATCGCAAATTCGGACGTAAAGAAATTAAGTATTTGCACCCAATGCTGGAACCTATTTTAAAAGAAACCTACGGCATAATCGTTTACCAGGAACAGGTTATGCGTATTGCCTCAGATTTAGGCGGATTCAGCCTGGCTCAGGCAGATTTAATGCGCCGGGCTATGGGGAAGAAGAAAAAAGAGGTGATGCTCGAGCAGAAGAAGGCTTTTGTTAAAGGCTGTATTAAAAATAATATTGATGAAAAAATTGCCAATGATATTGCCGATTTAATTGAAAAATTCGCAGAGTATGGTTTTAATAAATCACATTCCGCCGCGTATGCCATTATCGCCTATCAGACCGCTTATTTAAAAGCGCATTATCCTGCAGAATTTCTTTCTGCAAACCTTACCAGCGAGGTCAATAACAGCGATCGCGTTGTTATTTTAATGGATGAATGTAAAAAACTGGGTATTAAAATCAAAAAACCGGATGTCAATTATTCTGACGCCAATTTTAAACCGGTCAGTGATGATGTCATTGCTTTTGGGATGAAGGCCATCAAAAATGTAGGGGCGAATGCCATTGCATCTATCGTTAACGCCCGCAAAGAATATGGCAAGTTTAAAACCTTGTTTGATATGATGCTGCATGCGGATTTGAGATTGGTAAATAAAAAAGTACTGGAAAGCCTGATTCAGGCCGGAGGGTTGGATTCGATTGATAAAAACAGGGCGCGTCTCTTTAATTCAATTGAAACAGCTACAGAATATGCGCAGAATTATCAGGAACAGAAAACGCGAAATCAGAATCAGACTAGCATTTTTGATATTGCTGCAGAGGGTGATGATAAAAATACGCTATCGTTTCCTGCATTGCCGGATATTCCTGACTGGAGTTCTACGGAAAAATTAAAAAAAGAAAAAGAACTTCTAGGATATTATATCTCAGGACATCCGCTGGAACGTTATAAGCCTATTATTCATCTTTATTCAACCCATATAAATGGAGAAAACAGCAAAGAGAACAATGGAACGAACGGCTCAGATAAAATACGCATAGGCGGCCAGATTACCGATGTTCGTATAATATTTGATAAAAAATCCAATAAGATGGCTTTTATAAAAATTGAAGATTTTGATAGAACATATGAAGCCGTTATTTTCGGGTCCATCTTTCCGCAATTCGAAAATTTAATCAAAGTGGATAATATGATTATGCTGCTGGGCCGGTTAAATTCTTCACTAAACGATAATTTGATCAAAGTAATAGCGGATAAAATGATACCATTGGAACAAGTCCCGGTGGAATTAACCGAATCGTGTTTATTAAAGATAGATAAAGAAAATATCAATGATAAGATTATGCATGAATTAAAAGTAACAATTCAATCGAGTCCCGGAAAAAGCAGTATCTATTTTGAAGTTAATCTGAATGGCAGCGGCAATAGACGATTTTTATCAAATGCTTTTAACATTAAACTAACCTACCGTACAATAAATCAACTGGATAAAATCCTTGGTTACCACAATATTAAGGTAAAAACAAAGTAAAAATGAAAGTTGTATTACAGCGTGTAAAAAATGCTTCCGTTTCGGTTGATGGTAAAATAGTAGGTAAAATTGCTCGTGGAATACTGTTGTTAATAGGCTTCGCAGAAACCGATACGAATGCTGACGTTGATTTTGTTGCCGATAAATGCGTAAATTTAAGAATTTTTGAAGATGATAATAACAAAATGAATCGATCCGCGCTTGAAGAAAAAGGTGAAATTCTGGCAATTTCGCAATTTACATTGCTTGGCAATACCAGAAAGGGAAGAAGACCAAGTTTTATTGAGGCAGCCAATCCGGAAAAAGGTAAAGCATTATATGAGTTTTTTATTGAGAGGCTCAAATCTACAGGATGTAAAGTTGAATGCGGTATTTTTGGTGCGATGATGGATGTGAAATTAGTTAATTATGGACCGGTTACAATTATTATTGAGACTAATAATTAAATTTTAAGCAAATATATTTTGAAATTAAAAGGAATTTTGAATGAGGTTTTTCTCAAGTTTGATTGAAAGGTACAGATCTTCGATTTTCTATAAAATCCTTCTTTGGTTGATTGTATTTATTATATTCGTTTTAATAATGGATAAATTTGTAATGCCGGCCTATGTAAGATTAGGGCAGGAAACGGAACTGCCCGATGTGGTGGAAATGAGTGCAGAAAATGCTGTAAAAACTCTTGAAAATAAAGGATTTTACGGCGTTATAACAGATTCCATATATGATGCGCATTACGATGCAGGTATGGTGGTTGAACAAATGCCGCCGGCTTTTTCCACAGTTAAGCAAGGCCGACATGTTTATCTCACAGTCAGTATAGGGGAAAAACCGATAATTATGCCCAATTTATTTTATATCAGTCCACGTGATGCTGAATTAACCCTGCAATCGTATAATCTTGAATTGGGCGCCAAACACTATGAATATGATGAAAGCTCACCCGAGGGCGTTGTTATTGCGCAGTCCTTTCCGCAGGGGCAAAAGGTAAAACGTGGTACGCGAATTAATATAACAATTAGTCTGGGTCCATTTCCGGAACGACGCACTATACCTCAATTGGTTGGAAAAAGTCTTGGTGAAGCACGAAGCCAGCTTAAAATCTTGGGCGTAAATAAAATAAAAATTGCTTATGAAGAAAAAGCGAATATCTTGCCAAAAACTATATTAAAACAGTCTATTGAACCTGGAACGCCTGTTGACGAAGAAAAGGAAATTGAACTAACAGTCAGTGAAATTGAGAAATCTAAGGAATAAAAATGGCATATCTTGCTCCATCGATACTTGCAGCGGATCTTTTGGATTTAAAAGAAGAGGTTCTGCTGGTTGAACAAAACGGCGCTGATTTTATACATGTGGATGTAATGGATGGTCATTATGTTCCAAATATTGCCTTTGGTCCGGAAATTGTTCATGCTCTGTCAAGAGTGACTAAGTTGCCAATTGACGTACATTTAATGATGGTAGAGCCGCATAAGCATATCATAAATTTTGCCAACGCCGGATCAAGTATTATAACGGTACATCAGGAAGTCTGCGATCATCTGGACCGGGTAATCCGTCATATCAAAGAAAATGGCTGCCGGGCCGGCGTCTCAATTAATCCGGCTACGCCAGTTGACAGTTTAAGTCATATTCTGTCCATTGTTGATTTAGTGCTGATCATGACGGTTAACCCCGGATTTGGCGGTCAGGAATTTATATCCTATTCTATTGAGAAAATTCAGAAGCTGGCAAAAACAAAATCAGATAATAATTATAATTTTCTGATTGAGGTTGATGGCGGTATATATATTGATAATGTAGCTTCCATCCTAAAAGCAGGTGCTGAGGTGATTGTGACCGGAAGCGGTATTTTTAAGCAAAAAAATATTGCAGAAGCCTGTTCAAAATTTAAGGCAATTTTAAACGGAAAATAATGCGTGAGTGGCAGGTTGAAAACTAACAGGGAGGTTCAAAGAAAATCAATTCATTTGGCCACCACAATAATTCCGCTTGCATATATTTCTATTATTCCCCAAAAAGAACATATTTTTCTAATTTGCCTTATTTTGTCCATTGGATTTTTACTGGCCGATATACTGCGAATGTTCTGGAAAACGGCAGAGAAATATTTTAAAATGATATTCTCAGCATTGCTAAGGGAAAATGAGCTCAAAAGTGATTTAACCGGTGCAACCTATTTATTTATCGGGATGACGTTGGCCGCTTTTTTATTTCCTAAGGAAATAGCAGTATTGGTTATGCTTTTTTTATCTATCGCAGACCCCTCTGCGGCTATCACTGGTAAGCTTGCACCTATTAAGAAAATATTTAATAAAAGTATTGGCGGCTTTCTGGGATTTTTATTTTGTGCAATAATTATTGTAATCATTGTCAGCGGTTTTTCTTTTATTGGTTTGATTGTAGCATTTGCAGCGGCTATTGTAGAACTGCTGCCACTAAAAATTAATGATAATCTTACAATTCCAGTTGTTACAGGCTATCTTTATTTGTTTTTAAAATAAACAGGGAGATATTTAGACCTTGATCGTAAAAACTTTCGGACTTAACTTTATTATGGATGAAATAAATACAATAATTCAAATGTTTTTAAATAATAGAATATGATAACGATAAAAAACATTGTACTTTCTGTATTAATTGCATATACAGGATTATTTGCAGTGGAGTTTGAAAAATATGCCGGTGAGTTTCTCTCACTTGGCGCTGGAAGCCGGGCCACTGGTATGGCCGGAGCCTATGTAGCCGTTGCAAATGACGTAACTGCCGGTTATTGGAATCCTGCTGGGTTGATTGACGCTAAACCAGCTGAAGTTGTTTTTATGCATTCCAAGCAATTTATCAGCAGTGTGCAATATAATCTGCTTGCGGCTTCTTCGGATATGAAAGACGGCAGCGCGATTGGGATTTCATTTCTTTATCTAACTATGAATGGCATATCAGACACCAGAGATGCCTATGATGAAATTGCTCAAAAGCCGGATTATTCCAAGATTAAGGAATTCAATGCCGGGGATTATGTATTTCTTGTTACTTATGCTAAACCATATAATGATAAATTAAGCTATGGCATGAATATTAAGTTAATATCCCGAGCCTACGAAGTTGAATCTGCTTTAGGACTCGGATTCGATATTGGATTGAAATACAGAATGTATGATAACCTGTTTATTGGCGCGATGTTTAAGGATGTAACATCCAGTATAATGACGTGGTCAACTGGTAAAAAAGATTTAATCACGCCTTCTATCCGAACAGGTATCAGTTACCTTTTAGCCTGGGATAGATTTAATCTGACGTTTCAGCCGGCCTTAGATTTAAATATTATGTTTGAGGACCGGGAATATGCGGCTCAGTATAATATCGGTCCGATTAGTTTTGATACCTTTGCAGGCATTGAAGTGGCCTATAAAAATACTCTGGCACTTAGAGCTGGATATGATGATTTAAATCGATTTAATACAGGCATTGGCGTAAAAATACCCAAGATGGCTTTTGATTATTCCTTTACAGCAGGTCAATCTGATCTTGGTGATGTTCAGAGGATTACATTCCATCTTACTTTTGATCATACTATTTTTTAAAAATATTTCTAAATTTTTCAGGCAAAACACGAAGACATACTAAAATAACTAATTACCGGTCTTGATTTTTATATTTCTAACGGTTCAACAAAAAGAATTTTTTCATTGCGCGTAGTGACGGTCCCTTTAGGGGCATTCCGAATACGGCTGACATGGCGAACCTGAGTATATATGACCGGAACAGTTGTTGAGTGCTTAGCCTTACTATTTGCGGCAGCGATTCCAGCAGCTTGTTCTAATATATGATGCGGTGGGACTTGATCTTTTTGCTTTATTTTCAAAATCACGTGAGAACCGGAAACGCCTTGTACATGAAACCATAAATCGTATTTATTTGCAAAATTAAAGGTCAATTCATCGTTATTATCCCCGCTTTTTCCGATGTAAACCTGCCAATCATCTTCTAAAATCAAATGTTTGAATGTACTCTGAGATTTGTAGATTTTATTCGATGACGGATAGTCTGGCACCAATAAATGTAAATCTATCAGTTTTTGGACTATGCCCTTTATATCAGATAAGGATTTAACGCCAATTAATTTATTATTAATTTCTGAATAAATTGCAATTTCATGATTTAACGTATTGGTTTTAACATCGTGAGTAAGCTGTTTTTTATCAATATCCTTATATTTATTGAAGTAGACTTGCGCATTTTCACTAACAGATTTTTTCGGGTTTACCTTGATACGAATTCTTTCTAAATTATCGCTAAAGATATTCTCAAGTTCTACTTCATTTTCTTCAATCTGAATTTGAT
>JAFGKZ010000188.1 GCA_016928315.1 Calditrichaceae bacterium | reverse complement strand
AATATTATCAAGAATATTGATGTTTAAAAAATTTCAAATGAAAACTTGCTAAAAAAACAAATTTTTATTGGGTAATAGTATAAATTTCGCTCGCAAAGCCGGTGGCGAAAGCCTTGCCTTCTGGCATAAGTTTTAAAGAAATATTTATTTAGAAGTTACTATGCTAAAAATATTAATAAAATATTTAAGGTATATTTTATTAATCTAAATATATAAAAAACATCAATTTATTTCCTGGCGTCCTAGCGAGAAATGAATAATTCAGTCTAAACCATAGCCCTGCTCGATCAGTCCCTTAAAATCGTCAATAAACCGGGCCGCCGGCGCGCCGTCCACAATATCATGATCAAAGCTCAGGGTAACGGACATATGCTCCCGTATTTTAATTTCATCATTAATTACAACAGGCTTCTTGCCTATGCCGCCAAGCGTAATTCCCAGCGTATGATTAGCGATCGGCAGTCCCCAGCCGGCGCCGCCGCCGAACATCCCGACGGCCGTGATCATTACCGTTCCGCCGGATCTGTTTCGCAAAAAGGGATTATTAAAATACCGGCGCCAGAATACTTTCATCAGCCATTCTTCCAGGAATCGCGGCAGCAATAAAAACAATTTTAACGATTGATTGCTCTTACCCACGTCTTCCTGCTGCGCTTTGCGGATTTCTTCATGAATAGCCATAAACGTCTTTGTATTGGCTGACCGGACAGTCAGGGGAATAACCGGGGCATGGCTACCTTTCACTTTCCGCTCAATGGCAATATCGATATCGACCTCATTAAAGACCACGAGTTTGGATAAACCTTTGCGATAGGCGTGAATGTATTTGTGCTTATCCAGCGCCCGGCCCAGACAATAAGCAATATAAGCGGTCAGCGATAAGGATTGACCGGTCTCTTCTTTCACCTTGCGGATATAATTCCGGATGGTCGTAACATCCATCTCGATAAAGGCATGGATGGTGTTCCGTTTATTTCCCCGGCGAAGCAGTTCCACATAGATATGCCGCACCTTGGGAAATTTTACAATCCTGAATCTTTCATTTGTTTTTTGCATAATATTAACCTGAGTTCGTCCTAAGAAGAATTCCAAATTGAAATTCCTTAAATCAGTTTTTGTTATGCTAGAAATGTAGTTATTGGGATAAGTTGCACTGTTTAACCCACCTCCGGCTAAAGCCGTACCCTCCCTAATATATTAGGGAGGGATATCCGAAGGACAGGGAGGGTCACTTGTATAGCCATTTCTGACAAACTTTCCAGATTTTTCAATTACAGTACTTATATCGAACTCGCGTTAATACTTTTAACTAATCTTCAATTATTACCTCAAGCGCATCCAGCAGGCGCAGGGCGTCCGGTATGGAAAATCGCGCCTTTTTAATTTTATTGATAAGCGGATTAATCGAATAATTAATTGCCTGTTTGAAGTCAGCCCCGCTTAAATTTGTATTTTCAAAAATACTATCCCGCAAATCCGAACCGGAAAAATCCGCCTGCGATAAATTTGTCTTATAAAAATCCGACTGATAAATCCGGCAGTTTCTGAACTCAGCGCCATGCAATTCCAGTGAAGCAAAATTACACTGCAGAATCTGTGACTCAATAAATCCTATTTCCATCAAAAGTTTATTGGCCTGGTTAAAATCAAGTCCCATTAATTTGCATCCCTCAAACCGCACTTCCTGCAATTTAGTATCCGCTAATTTCACCAGGCTTAAATTAGAAGTTTTAAATATACAATCAGAAAACAAAGAACCGGAAAAATCACTTTCGCTAAAATCACAATCAATAAACACGCAGTCATAAAACGATTTAGAAGTAATATCACCTTCACCTTTTAGAGACTTAAATTCTATATCTTCAAAAATATCTTGGTCAGATGTATTCATAAAATAATATTTTAATAAATAAAATCATTCATAATTATATAATTCAAACCGTTGAATAAAATAACCATCGGACAGCATAATGCGTATATGCCTGCCCTGGTGGGTCTGATCGCCGTTCAAATGCCGGATTACTTTCCAGTTATTATTTTCGAACCGGCCTTCTTCGGCCTTCAATATCCCTACGGTAAATTCCGGATTCTTTATATGTTTAAAGGTCAATACTGCGCCGGAGCCGGCCAGGTAAAATTCATTCTCAGTGGTTTGGAGTATAATTGCGCCCGCCGGTTCCCAGACGTCATTTTTACTGTTGGGTTCATAACCAAGCGTATAACTGTGCTTTGCCGTAAACTCATAATCGCCAAGCTGAAAAACCGTTTGCGGGGTTTCTTTATCCAACAGCAAACCTTCTATTTTATTTTGACCATGATGCCTGGTAATGAGCGGAGTTAATTGATCAATCAGGTTATAAGCTTTGCCCAGCGGTTCGTCTTCAGGATGCGCTTTAGATTCGATAGAAAATGGAGAAAAGCCGATGGCTTCATAATGGCCTGTAACAAATAAAGCTTTAGCGGCAACGGTGTTATCAAAAGCATGTTCGGGAATAAACAAAGGATTACCCTGACGGGTATACAGATCACTCCAGTGCTTGATATTAGGGAAATAAAAATCCGGCGACAAAAAATCAATCGATGGCGCGCCGGCTTTCCACACATCCATTAAATGCGGCAGCGGCCCCGCGCTGGGATATCCGGCTCCCGGCAGCCTTCCCGGACGATTTAAGGCGGCGTTCACAAACATGGGCAAGGGGTAAATGGCTTTACCGGCTTCAGTTACCGTGTTGGTAAATTTTGCATAATACCAGGCCATAAAAATTTCATCGGTATGCGGCCCTTTCCCGAATACATCTTCCCACGTGCCGGATTGTTTATCTCCGTTCTTTGCCCATACCTCTTTGAACTCCGGAACAAGATTGTTTTTATTACTGATTAAATATTGCATCAATTCATCCGGTACATTTTGCTGAAATTTTTCATTGGCCAATGGAGAATAATCCCGTGCTGTCGGCAGCATGCCTATCTCGTTTTCCGGCTGGATCATTATGATTGTCTTTTCCTGCCCGTCAAATTCTTTGATATGCTGCATCAATGCTTCAAAAGCCATTTTATCCGCCTGCAAATTTTCTTCATTAAAAGGCGTTAAAATCTCATGACTTCTTCCTTTATCATCCTTAACTCTTGGAAACCTTTGCTGATTTATTTTAACCCAGGCCGGCGCATGACTGGACATACTGTTTTTCCATGATCCGAACCAAAGCAAAACCAGTTTTAAATCATGTTTTCTTGCTTCCAAAATTAGCTGATCATATAACTTAAAATCGAATTGACCCTCAACCGGCTCGATCAGTTCCCAGTAAACAGGCGCCAGCGCTGTGTTCAAATGCATCGCCTTAAGTTTGGGCCAGATGGGTGCCATGTATTCCAGGCTGGAAAATGAGGAATTGCCCAATTCGCCGCCAAGAATGATAAATGGTTTGCCATCCACAATCAGTTGCGTGGTTTCACCCTGCTTGGCTAAATGAGGTATCTGATTGTTATTTTGCTGATTGGTCCTGATTTTCTTTCCATCTTTATTGGAACATCCAATCAGGAATACTGCAATCATTAGCGCTATACTAAAAGAATAAAGTATTCTTCTCATAAAAGAATTCCTTAAATTTTATATCATTAAAGAATAGGTAAATAAGTTTTCTGGAAAATAAAAATAGGGAGGTAAACAATCAACTATTTATATTGATAGTTATGCTCAAAATGAATAGCCAAACGAGTGTTCCATCGTGTTAAGGGAGTTATATTTAGTAATTTGAAACTATTTAACCGTTAAAGTAATGTCTTATTTTGGATAATAGTACATCCAGCAAATTTTTATTACTGCATTTTTTCAATAATTCCGGACTGCTGATCATAAATGAAATGTTTCCCTGAATTCAAATTCATGTTATATTAAACATATTAACTACAAATACTAAACAGGAATGTAACTATGTTGATTATTAAAAAAATAAAGACGTTATTATTAATTCTTACCACATTTGGAATCGTTCAGGCCCAGTTCCTGGATTCATTTGATCAGGATAAAATAGACAGCTGGTTCTTTTTTACCGGAGATGGATCGGCTACTATGGATTTTATTCAAAAAGACGACTATGCCCGCATCCTAGTAGACGCCACACAGGATAAACACAATGTTTGGTGGGCTATTATTAAGCGCGATGTGTCCCCTTTTCTGGATTTGGAAAAATTAAAAGATCCTTCATATGAACTTCGCGTTGAGGCAAGAGTACGCCTTAGTCACGCGCCGCGCCGAATCAATTTTATGTTGAATACGCAAAGGACAACTAATTTTCACGAGCACCTGATGGAATACGACATATCCGATACTACTCACTGGCATACAATCAGCTATCTCACCAAAAACTTTGACGCTGTTCCGGGAGACACGGTTTATGTGCAGCTGGGCGTGACCGACTGGGGTTGGGGAAAATATCAGGTTGATCTTGATTATTATCGCGCGGAAGTAGTAAACGTCAATAATGCCGAATACAATAAAGGTGAACTCATACCATATCATCCGCCTATCCCGGACGTCGGTACTTTCTCAAATCATTTGAATGTTGCCCATGACGCTTTGATTAATATGGATTTTCCCAATATAAATTTCAACAATTGGCATATCAAAAATCAAAAGGGTGAAATAAAAATATTAACCATAAATGCAAATCAATGGGCTATTTTGCGCTGGGACTTTGATCAATACAAGAATGCTAAAATAGAGGAAGCCGGTCTGCTGGAATTAACGACTTTTTCAGTTCCTATCGGAGGAGATTATGCCGGCACCTATGGAGAAGATTTCGGTATGGAATTTAATAAAATACGGGTTATTGAAGTTATTGGCGGTAAATCGGAATGGGATCAAAATAAAGTAACATATAATAATTTTATGCAGGATAAACCATATTCTGAAATATTTAACACTCAAATGATCTATGATGCGGAAGTATTAGAACAATCCGCTGATAAAAATTTTATCACTATATCAAGACCGGTTTTACAGCGACTTATTGATGGGAGAACGAAAGGATTATTAATTCGGCCTCTTGGCGCCATAAATCCATCTTTCTATGCTTCGGAAAATAATGCCGAAAATAGTCCAAAATTGCATTTTAATATTGCTAAATAAATATTATGAATCCAAATCTAACATTCCCCCGGTTCATTTCCTTCATGCTCACAAACACCTGTAACTTGCGCTGTAAAATGTGCGGCCAATGGAGTGAAACCGGCTATCTCACCCATATCATCAATGATCCGAGTGCTGAATAGCCAAGCCAATGGCGCCAAATATTGTTCGGAAATTCGGGAATAACCCGGTACAGGTTATTCCCGATTCGATTTAATACGAATTTTTAATCGGATACTTTAGTTACTGAAAGTTCATACGTCCCGTCATAGATAACAGTGGTCATGCCACCTGAAATGGAATAGCTCGTTTCATTAGCCGGAAAGTAAAACTCATTGCCCAGAGCACCTTCAGGCCAAAAACCCCCAATCCAGTGTTCAGTATTCCAGGGCGGCTGTAAATCCTCAATATACCTGATTTCGATATCCCATGTTGCAAAATCAGCGTCATCCCCCTGATCCGTAACAAAGAAATTAACATTGCCAGCGTCTTTATCATACCAGGCTTGTACCCTGCATGGAAACGAGGATGGTGCATTTGTACTTGTTAAAGTAACTGAAGTCTGAATCTCAGGCACTAAATTTTCTAATGTAATTTCGCCTAAGTTCTGCGTTCCAAATACATCGGAATAATCGGTAGCATAATTAACTGTTGTATCTATAGATAAATCTGTTTCAACATGGGCGGCGTAATTAACATAATCCACCAACACGCCCCAATTATGTGGTGCATTAACTAATGCGACGTCCATTTCAATATGCCAGGTTGGAAGATCTTTTACCGTTATCTCTACTGATTTTTCTACCGGCTCTCTTCGGTGAAACGATTCCTCTACGGAACCGTTTATAATAATCTCCCGCACCGGATAGCGTACTTCAGCTTCGGCTGTAACGGTAACTTTACCTTCTTTATCCTCGGAACTGAGTGTGGTAGTTGCTACGCCCTGCGCATTGGTATTGCTCTCAGCGGGGGAAACGCTGCCGACGCCTGTTGCCGAAAAGTTAACCGTTTGATTGTTGACTTCCATGCAGGCAATTTTGATGGTGGCATTAACAGACATGGTACTGTTGACCTGCATACTGTTCGAAGTCCCCGAAAGTGTCATAACAGCATGGCATGATTGACTGGATTCCCGCAGAACCGCGCTTTCAACCGGCTGCCCCGGACAGCTTAAAAACTGAACTTTAACCATACTTTCCAGAATTTGACAATCCTGTTCGGAACACTGTACATCTGAATCGTTTGATTCCACTATGATCAATCCTTCCCTGCAATCCAGCGTACCCTGCTTTTTAGCAAGCGAAGCCCAGGCGCTGTTGGCTTCCACTACATAATCACCGCCCGAAAGAACGGCTACGGACAAACTGTCATTTTCATTATCAAAAAGAGTAACCGTACTGTCCACAACATGACTGCCGGTGGTTCTATCAACAGTATGGACAAGCGGAACAATACCCGCTTGGCAGTCCACCGCCTTAAACCGCATCCTGACCGCTTTATTAAATTGCACGTCACCCGGCGTTATACTGAATGCAGAAAGTCCGTTGATGGTATGTTCTCCATAATTATCAAAGGCGCTTTGCCAACCCGATTCACCCAGTCTGGATACAGTCAAATCGGTTTCCGATGATACCGCTCCCGGCGGAACGGTCAAAATCATATTTTCATCGATGTCAAAATCACCGCCTTCCGGGCCGACCGTAATTTCGCTGGAAGCCTCTTTCTCATCATTGCCGGTGGGATTGTCATCATCACTGCAGGTAAAAATTAAAAAAAATAAAAAAAGAATGCACAATACTCTAAGGGTATTCATCAATTCCTCCTGGTTAATTGACTACATTATTCCCCCTAAATAATAAATTTTAAATTAAAATTATAACGTAGTTATAAACCCTGTTATCAAAAAAATCGATAAAATAATTTATCTACGTTATGCTGTATAATATTACTCGGTGAAAATTTCGCATCGTTTAGTATTCTATAATATTAATTGCCGATGCTGGGAAAAAAGACATTTATTAAGGACAGGCATTTTTCTAAAAATTATCCACCCAGCTTCGTATGCCCTGCATAATCATATCAATAGCTATGGTACCTACAACCAATGCCGTAATTCTTCCGGCAATTTCAATATATCGCTCAATAAGTGTTTCCCTTCTGGGACGGACAAAATCATGCAGGGATTTCAATAAGGCAATCGTAAACAGACAGATTATTACAGAAACAATAACAGCCAGACAGGCATAAACAGGTTCAAGCCGTTTGCCAATCACCACACTGGCGCTGATGGTTCCCGGGCCAATGAGTACAGGCATAGCAAGCGCCCCGGCAATAAACTGGGATTCACCTCTGAGAATTTCAATGGCTGTCGGTCCCCTAAACACAAACTGAGTTCCAATCAGCAGAAATATTATCCCGCCAAAAATCTGAAAGGAGGCAAACTGAGCCTGCATTAAATCGGCAAAAACAGCATCGCCCAAAATGGCAAAGGCGCAAAAAACCGCGCTGGAAATCAAACCGGCCCGGATAAGTACATTTCGGAATTGCTTTTTTTCCAATTTTTGCACTACATCGATCAGATATACAATCACCAGAAAGGGATTCAGTAGCACAAGCAGCAGCGTAGTGGATTTTAGGAATTCAGTCATAATGATTTTTTATTATAAATAACTACAAAAATAATAATATTGAATCACAATATAAAATGCAAAATTAAAACAGAGGATAAAAATGGATTGATTATCAAATCAATCCATTTATCTCAAAAAGAAAAAAATACAAGAAAATCCTTAACGCTATTAGCGGCGTCTGAAACCGCTGTTGCCGCCCCTGAATGATCCGGAATTGTTCCGGGTACTTTTTTTCGGCCGCGCCTCACTAACGATTAGGTTTTTTTCTTTAAGCGTCTGACCGTTTAATCCGCTAAGCGCTTCAAGTCCTTCTGATTTTACGGTCATTTCAACAAAACCAAAACCTCTGGATTCATTACTGTATCTGTCTTTGATCACCGTAGCTGACTTCACAGCGCCATAAACTTCAAAAGCCTTCTTAAGATCATCATCGGTTACATCCAGCGAAAGATTCCCAACATATAAATTCATTCTGTTTCTCCTTACTCTAATAAATGTAGAACTTAACTACTTGTTAAATTTGCTCATGACATGAAACAATGCGATGCAATTCAAAATAGAGTCAGCGTTGAGATGATGATGTATCGTTGGGAATTAAATTAAAAGTACTTTAAAATCCTGGAGGATACAATAATAGTATCATTCTATCATAAATTTTGAATTTCTTCCGGCCATCTATGCCAATCCAAATTTGCTATTGATTGCAAACATACCATTATCAGCGTACAGAGTCAAGTGTAGTCTTTGCCGAATATATGATTTTTTAAATTTCAAGAGGACTGTAATCCAAAAAAAATTGTTCGAAATTTTGGCAACTTTAAACTGAAATTTTATTCCGCTTTAGGTTTTACCATCTGCGATATACGATATGAATATTGCGCTCTGCCCAGCGGGATGTTGAATAGTATTTATTTGCCAACATATTTCCATTATCTTGCAGAAACCATTTTTCCTGTGTTATGGATTCGGACATTTGCCTGCCCCGATCAAAAGCCACCTTTGTTTCAATAAACAGCGTATCTTTATTTTCAGACCAGGTTGCTGTCATTCGCTGAAGCGCGTTCCGGTAATCGGCTATGGATTGATTGACGGCTCCATCCAAAGACAGTGTATCAACCCGGATACGATCATCGGCATATTCCATGACAAAGGTTTTTTCAACAATTAAGCGGTTTTCATCCTGTTTAATCCACAATTTGGATGGTAAAAAACCGGCGCCCCAATTATCCAGTTTACTTTTTTCCTCATCAAATATCCAGAAACCTGAAAAATCCGCTGTACCCTTTTCGGCCAGCGCTTCTTCAATCGGTTTTAAACCGCATGCTTTTCTGAAAGGCGCAACGGCGTTTATATAGGCCTGATCTTCTTTAAAGAGTACGCGCGGATCATTTTCCAAAACCTCATATTCCTTTTTTGATGTATTGCGTACCATATTTGCCCAGACTACATAATAAGACCATCCCGGCTGCGCATCTAAAATATCCGGTGTTGGCGGATTGCCAACTTCACCCAGCGTCATCGGCTTCCCTTTTGATAAAGCAGCCAGACTATCGTAATAAACCCGGCTAAAATCCCGTCCATACACATCCAGAGCGATGATATCCAGGTAATCATTTCCCGGGTAATATTTGGCATAGTGCATTTCTTCTTTGTGGGCGCGGTCCACACTCCACATCCATATAAGATTGGTTAGTTCATGATGATTTACATAACGATTATACAATTGGCGGTAAAGCGCTTTAGTACTGTATTTTCCGGTTCGGCCTCCCCACCAGAACCAGTCGCCGTTCATCTCGTGATACGGCCGCCAAAGGACTGGAACTTTTGCATCTCTTAATTTTTTCAGGTAGAAGGCGATTGTATCTACCTGGGCTTCCCAGCGTTTATACAATTCCGTTCCCGGCGTTAATACATCCTGAAACTGCTGATCCAATAATTGCCCCTGCACACTGGCTAACGATTCCGGTTTCGCAGGTTTTGAAAAATCCGGGCGAAAGGTGACCGGTTCATCGGCGGTCGGCGGCACGGCATGCCAGCAGATAGTCACTAACGATCCCAGTTGATGCTGACGAATGGCTTCTTTTACAATATCCGGGCGGGCCAGGTAGGAATCCGTATCACCCGGTTTGGCAAAGCCCATATCCGTACTCCAGACAACCGGTGTTTTACCAATATATTTTGCAGCAAACTGTGAATTGCGGTCTTTAACATTGGGAAAATTATGCTGGCCGGTTAATATATATTTCCCGGAAATATGATAAAATAAATCCAGGAGCGCCTGCGCTTCAGTAGAGGCCTTGGGCGTTACCGGTTTAATCATATTGTCTTCTGCTGCCAAGCTGTTTAATGTAAGCAGGATAATTAAACTTAATACACAAAATCTTTTTAACTGAATCATCTTGGATATTTCCTTTTCTATAACAACGGTATACAATTATATTTGATAAATATATCAAATATGTCAATTTCAATTCAAATTATAAAAGGTTTGATAGCTTTATCATTCACTGGTCTGATATTCTCATTACTCATTTTAAAGGATGAATCCCAATAAGAAATTCAAAATCATTTTTACCTTTTTTGCTGTTTGAATTTATTGTATTTTATAAAAAAACAGAGATGGAAATGACCGTATTTTATATAGCTTTCACTTTTGGCTTTATTGCTTATCTCACCCTTGAAACGATCGCACTAAACAAAGCAATTAAAAAAATACCATTAAGAATTCTGGTAAACGGCACGCGCGGAAAATCTTCGATGGTACAGATTTTATGTAAGGCTATGAATAAATCCGGAATAAAAACAATTGGTAAAATAACCGGCAACGCCCCCCTGATGATTAATCCTGATGGAACGCATACGCTATTGAAACGATTTGGCCCGGCCTCAATAATTGAAAATATTAAATGGTTAATACAAATTGCCCGACACAATCCTGATGCGGCTGTTTTGGAATGCATGGCGCTGCAGCCCGAAACTCAAGCCGTCTTAGGGCAGCGTATTTTTAAGCCGCATTATACAATCATAACAAATATATTTTATGATCATGCCGAAGTGATGGGAACAAATCTGAGAGAAATGGCAAAAACAATCGGTTTGTCGATCGATCAAAATTCACATGTTATAGTTGATAGTGACACCTTCGGTTTATTACAAAATGCGGACGTTTCTTTAGCAAATTATTCAAAGGCCATTATGGAATCCGAATTTTCAGCAGATTTGATATTGACCAATAATCCCAAGTCCATTGTACAATCACAACTAAATCTTTTACTGACTTTAGGTGAAAGGCTGCCTATAGAAAAAGAACGAATACATTCGGCTATGAAAGAATATTGGACATATAATGATAAATCTGCCGTCATCAAGCTGCCCAAAAAAAATATCAGTTTTTATAATTTTTTTTCTGTAAATGATGCCAGTAGTATAAAACAGCTTCTTGATTATCAAATGGCGAATAAACCAGAAGATACAAAAATAATTATTCTCTTCAACACCCGGGATGATCGTGCGTTGAGGACGCAGAATATTTCTAGTCTTTTAAATAAATACGACCAACTTAAAGAATTCTGGTTAACGGGACCCGGAAAATGGCTGACAAAAAGGACATTAGATAAAAAATTAATTTTGTATATAGCCGCCGGGAACAAAATTTGTAGATGGCTATCGGAAGGCTTCGATACGCCGGTAACTATCATAGGTATTGGTAATCATAAAGGCGCGGAAAAAATATTAAACCACCTCCGGCAATTAGATGATAAAGATAAAAAGGAATTAGCATGATTGTAACTGCTTTTGGCATAGGTATTGTTCTCGGTTTTATATTTTTTGAATTGACAGGATTAGCGGCAGGCGGAATAATCGTACCCGGTTATCTGGCGCTGTTCGTTCATGAACCCAGCCGGATCATAATGACCATTCTGGTTAGTCTGATAACCTATCTTTGCGTTCTGTTTGCATCGCGGTATCTGATTATTTTTGGCCGGCGGCGATTTTTACTTATGATTCTGATTGGATTTTTATTTCAAGTCATTTTTAATCGATTAGTCCAACTCAGTACTGATCCGGGAATTGAATTGCAGACGATTGGGTATATTATTCCCGGTTTAATTGCCAATGAATTTTTCCGGCAGGGTATCCTAAAAACGTTGTTAGCGATGACTATAGTTACCATTGCCGTATTTATCTTTTTACAGTGGATATACTTTTAAATGTTAAATATAAAACCGACCTTCAGACCGGATGCTAAGATTTCTATTTTTAAATTATTGATATTATTTCTTATATCTTTAATCAGTTTTATTTTATTCCAAGCCGGGATACAAAGAAAGCCATATCCGGATCAAAAACAAATGATTGCAGCAGCCAGGCAAGTTCAATTGTGCCAGGCTGAAATCAGAAAAGTCTGCGACTCTTTATCCATTGAGGTATCTCAAATGCAGGATCCTCTGCAAACCGGCCTTATCGGATTAGAATTTTCACCCATTACAACAACGCTGGGCAATATCGAATCGAAACAGGTATCAACCAATCCGGATTTTGCCGCCCTGTTTATACGCTGGTTTGATCAACTTGAACTTAGAAAAGGCGATGATGTTGTAATTCACGCTTCTGCATCCTTTCCGGCATTAATCATCTCGGCTATTTGCGCGGCTGAAACATACCGTCTTAAACCTATCATTCTCAGCTCAGCCGGCGCTTCCAGCTTTGGCGCTAACCGTCCGGAATTAACCTGGTGGGATATGGAATCTATTTTATTCACAAAAGGATTGATTAATCACCGCACCTGTTTCGCAACGCCGGGTGGACAAAATGATAACGGATCGTCGCTGTGGGATGGCGGATTGAAAATTTGTGTATCTGCAGCGGAACGCAATGGATTAAATCTTATTGTTCCTGCTGATTATTTTCAGTCAGTTAACATGAAATGGAAATTTATTCAGGATAACATCCAGCCTGCATTATTCATAAATATTGGCGGTAATCAGTCCGGTATGGGTAACTATCCTTCCAATCTATCAATTCCTGTTGGCTTTATTGAAACCAGGTTATCAACGGATAGCACTGCCGGTCTAATACAAAAATTCAATAATCAAAATATACCAGTTATCCATTTATTACAGATTCGGGATATAGCTGCTGAGAATGGTCTCGGTTCAGACATCGCTTCTTTTACCAGCGTTGGAAAAAGTGATGTATATTTTTTCAGCAATCAATCGAAAACGTTAACATCATTTGCCATCTTGCTTGTTCTGGGGAGCTGGCTTGGGTTTTATCTTACGGAACGGCTGCGGAAGACCACATGCCAAGATTCCGGAGAATAATATCAATAAATCTTAAATGCCAGTTTATGCGCTGGTTCAGTTCCATTGTTCGTGTCGTTTCCAGAGTAAACGCGGCGATATCCAAGTATTTGCCTGCCCACCAGGCTGCACTGTTAGGAATAGGCATTTCAAGAGCGGAAAATAAATAGTCTGTATTACTGATATCATTGTTAATTTCATCAAGCATCGGAATAATTAATTCAACTGAAGCCATGTTGGGATAATATATAATTGTCTGGCCAAGTGCCTTATCCCAATCACTTTCTTCCGGCATATTTAAATGAAAATATTTGGCTTCGTGAAGATCAATAAAAACCGTAATCTTATATTCTTTGGCTAATTTCTCAATTTCATAGGCCAGCTTCTCCATCGGCAGGCCATCGGGATCTCCGGGATAACAGCGATTTAAATTACCTTTTTCGATATCATTTCCATTTGGTACAGGCATTCTGCGTTCATAAGATTCAACAGCTATACGGTTGGCCGCTGGTATTAAAATAACTGAGCCTTGCTGCAGAGATTGTTTTCTGAAAATATTAACCAGGCGCAGCGCCGCTTCATAACCAGCCGGTTCATCACCATGCGTGCCGCCAATAATAAGTACAGACGGGCTGTCAATATCGGATTTAAATATGTAAGCAGGCGTTTGATATTTTGTATCCGGCATTAAAAATATTTTATGCCGGTAATCAGCAGAATCAAGCCGGGCATATATTTCACCAGCTTGCTGCGTTAACTGATACCGGGCAGTACATTGTATAAAAATTAGTACTAAACCAGTGAAATACAAAATCCTATACATATCAATTCCAGTATTTTAATAGCCAATGACTACCCCATCGCGACGTGAATCCGCACCGCCCATCCGTTTCGCGGTTTCAGGATTAACAAAAATGCCCTGGGCCCCGCCAAAATAATTATCAAAATCCGGATGTAATTTGACAGAATGACCCATCTTTTTTAATGATTCTATTACAGATTCAGACACACGTCCTTCAATATGCAGAATATTATTTTCTACATGAATCCGCGGCGCCTCGATTGCTTCATCGATAGTCATATCAAAATCAATGATATTAACAATTATCTGGGCTAATACGCCAATAATCCGCGATCCGCCCGGTGTTCCTATCGTAAGAAATGGTTTTTCATCTTTTAATAAAATAGTTGGCGCGATACTGCTTACAGGCCGTTTTCCGGGTTCAATAGAGTTGGGATGTCCGGCCTCACTATCAAAATCAGCCAAATGATTGTTCATGATAATGCCAGTTCCCGGTATTGTAATACCGGAACCGAACCAGGCATTAATGCTTTGGGTCAGAGCGACTATATTTCCTTTCCGATCAACTACCGATAAATGCGTTGTACTGCCGGATTCTCTTGATAGCCAAACAGGCGCTTTGTAAGTGGAACTTGTTATGGTGAAATTTATATGATTACGAATTTCTTCAGCGTGTTTTTTTGAGATCAATTCTTCAACCGGTACATAATAAAACTCTGGATCGGCCATATTGTACGCTTTATCCATAAGAACCATTTTGAGTGATTCTGCAAAAATATGAAGATATTTGGCCGGTGCATTCTTCATCTTTTTTAGATTAAATCCTTCGAGAATATTAAGCAATTCAACCAGATGGGTACCGCCTCCGGCAGACGGTGCGCTTGAAAAAATCTGAAATCCTCTGTACTCCCCATACACGGGTTGTTTTATTAATGCCTTGTAAACAGCCAAATCTGGCTCTTGGATAATTCCGCCTTGTTGCTGAATATACGCCGATATTTTATTCGCCAGGGCGCCATTATAAAATTCATTGACGCCTTTATCTGATAACAGGCGCAGTGTATTAGCAAGATCAGTATTTTTAATCAGCGTTCCGGCCGGAGCGGGCAAATCGTCCATCAAATAAATAGACGCTGTTGCCGGGTTTGCTAAAATCAGTTCATAGGCGTTAAAGATTATATTTTCAAAATTCGGACTGATTTCAAAGCCTTCTTCCGCCAGTGTGATTGCGGGCTTCAGAACCTGACTAAAATTCATGGTTCCATATTTTTCCAGCGCAAGGCTAAGGCCAGCAGGTGCTCCGGGCACACCTATTGAGTTCGGTCCACTTTTGGTTAGATGTGAGAAACTTGAAGAATCCGAATAATAGAAATCGGCCACAGCTTTTTGAGGAGCAATTTCACGATAATCAATTGTAACAGATTCATCAGAATCAGCCATTTTTAACACTACAAAACCGCCGCCGCCAAGTCCGGAAGCATTGGGTTCAACAACGGATAAAGCCAAGGCTGTCGCTACGGCCGCATCGACAGCGTTACCTCCCTGATGCAAAATTTCAATACCTGCCTGTGAAGCAAGCGGGTGCGCTGAGGCTACCATACCGTTATCAGCGATAACATCCTGAGCAAACAGCCCAATGGTAGTTAGAAGAACCAGAAAAATAACCGAGCTTAGTTTAAACAGATACATCATATCATTACCATCAGTATTAATAGCCAGCCGCCGCGCCGGTTCTTCTCGGATCCGAGACACCGATATATTGTTTTAATCGGGTGTCATAAATAATCATCTGCACACCGCCGAAATAATCAGTAAAATCAGGATAAAATTTTAATTTATAATTAAGGTTCTGTAAACTTTGTAAAATATCCGCTGAAAATCGGTTTTCAAGACTTAATGTTGATTGACTTGCTCTCATAGCAAAACGCGGCGCGTTCATTGCTTCAACCGGATTTTCATTAAACAGAAAAATCCTTATGATCATTTGCGCCATTACATTAAAAAGCCGGCTGCCTCCCGGCGTACCGATGATACCAACTATTGAATCGCCTTTAGTAACAATGGTTGGACATATGGTGCTTAAGGGGCGCCTGTTGCCCTTCAAACGATTAGGTGACGGTTGTTTATAAAAATTAGACATTGAGCAGTTATAAACAACACCCTGCGAAGTGAATCCGGATCCAAAATAAAGTCCAAGGGTCTGCGTCAGAGAAACTGCATTGCCATCTTTATCCACTACAGAGATATGTGTTGTATTGGGCCGATCCGGTTCCCGCATGTCCTTTTGAGGTATCGATACGGATGGTTCAAATTTCCAGGGATCGCCAACGGGAATGTCACTGCCTTTCCGATAATTGACCGAATCCCAATTAAAATCTGAAAATCGTTCAACGGCATAGTGTTGATCGACGAGACCAAATGAAGGAATGTTTGTATCAATGGGATCGGATAGATAATGGAAACGATCCACATCAGCCCTTTTCATCGCCTCGGTAAGCAAATGAATACTCTTAGAGTCTTCATCAAAGTTGGACAATGTGCTGTCTGCCATCACCTCAAACAAGTTAAGAATTTCCAGCAGGGTTGTCCCAGATTGCGGCGCAGCCGCCGAGAATAAATGATAGTCCAAAAAATCAGCCTCAACCGGATATTTCTCAACAGTACGATATTCCCTAAAATCATTCAAAGTAATATATCCGCCGGCTTCTTTAATATCTTGCACAGCTAATCGGGCGTATTCACCACTATAAAAATAATCTGCACCCTTTTCAGCCAAATTCTGCAACACGTCGACCAACGGTTCATTATAAAGGGTATCCCCTATCACTGGCGGAAAATCATCAATATAATATAGAGCCTGAGTTTCGGGAAATTGCAGAATCACACCCAGCTTATCCAGCAGAATAGTATGGAATTGTTCATTCACTACAATGCCCTGGCGGGCAATACGAATGGCAGGCGCAATAACCTGTTGAGGCGTTAATCGGCCATATTTTTGCACGGCTGTGATCAAACCATGAGGCGTACCCGGAATGCAGATTGATCGAGCGGTATAGATTTCCAAATCCGAAAAATTGGTATCAGCCAGCGCAGGCGTTTCCATATAATAATCAAGATAATGGAAAGTATTATCATCGCTCAAACGAATAAGCATGGCTCCTCCGCCGCCTAATCCCGAAGCATAGGGTTCGACCACACCGATAACAAAGGCAGCGGCAACTGCGGCATCAACGGCATTGCCACCCATTTTTAAAATTTCAAGACCAATCTGAGAAGCTTCGGGATGGGCGGTAACGACCATGGCATTTGATGCTGTATCTGCCTTATTTAAGGATTGTGCATGGATGGAAATAGTAAATACAATCAACAAAAGAAGCAGCAGTTTTATTTGTGTGATAATATATGTCATCTCAGCATTCTTTCCGTTACCGTAAGAGAATCATGGACTTTGTATGTGTCTGATCATTGGTAATCATAACATAGTAATAATGACCGGAGGCAACGGCATTACCCCGGCTATCCCTGCCATTCCAGATAATTTCATGATAACCCGGTTGAAGTTGTCCGGTTACTAATGTGGTAAGGTGCTGGCCGAGATCATTATAAATATGCATCTGAATATGTTGATTATCATTCAAATAAAAAGGTATTACGGTTTGGGGATTAAAGGGATTGGGATAATTATCACCCAAATAAAAATCTATAAGAATCTGCTTGCCCGCAATTGATTTTAACGCGGTCCCAAGCAGGAATACATTGTTAAGCGCATCTATAATGTTTGTCCATTCATCCTGACTGCTGCGAATGAAATATTCCAGTTCCATGTGAACAAATGAGTAACCGTTTGAATTTGAAAACTGTCCCTGTTTATTTGTTGTCGCTCCGAGATAGGCATAGTCCACACCATTAAATATACCGCAGGTATATCCCTCATCTTCAATAGCCTCATCCAAAGAATCTAGTATAGCAGAGGGCGATGAGGTGCCATTACTGATAATTGCATCCGGATAGGCGGCATACTCTTCTCTGGTGCTGCGGCTATAACCATGGATTTGAACTGTGTGATCTGAATGCGAAGCTATTTTACAGTGCACCAAATGAAATATATTGCTTGTATTATGAGCGACATCCGCTGGAGCCGGATTACTGCCATTGGCATAGCGATGCGTGCCGGCCATTAGAAAAAATTTTGAATCCAAAGCCTGGTAGGCAGAGATGCCTACTAACCAGGTATTGGTGTCAAACATGGGATGCGGTATTTCAATGACAGCCTTATCGGAACCTGCCGGATCAAATATATAAGTGCCCCAGCCTAATTTGATACTATCTTCTTTATCAGCATTTTCTTCCATCAAAACATAGTATGTACGATTGCCACTACCTGTATCCGTATATTCGTACAATACGTAATTCAGATTGGAAGCTATCGAATCCGCCCCAGCGTAATTTTCATTTAAAATTTTATTAATAATAAGTTCAAATGAATCTCTTTGCGCACTCGTTGGAGCAATGTATGCATAGCTATCCCGCCCGGGCATGGCATCCCGGATATCTGCGATCAGATTTGCGAGATGGCCCGCTCGTGGCTGCTGTGCCCAAACCGATCCAGAAAGCATAATAAAAATACATATTAATTTAAGCATTCTATTTGGCATAAATTACTTTCAGAATATCCTGTATAGCTACAATCTTTTCCGGCAATTCCAGGTCAATTTGTTTATCTTTAGCAATCTTAGTGAAATAACCGTCATCATTTCCGCTTACAACTACAACCATGTGGTCAGCGTTCTCTGCGACTAGCTGGTTAAAATAATCCGACAGAGGACCTCTTCTGGATTTGCCGCCCACATGCAGTAAAATTATTTTGACATCAAGCTTTTTTGCCGCTTTGATTAGGTCTTCGACACGTTCATATTCCTGCTCTTTATCAATCTTTGCTGCACCTAAACCTTTTGTGCTGCCTCCGCTTACCAGAATCAGGCTTTTTATTCCTTCTAGTTTTTTGGCATCCGCCATTTTATCCAGTTCAAATTCGATGCCTGCCTTACCGGCTAGTATTTTAGCCATCAGCACATCAGCGCTTTGTCCGGCACTACTGATTAAAACGGGTTCTTCGGCGCGAAATGCCGGCGCTTCCTGCGCAAATATCAAACTCATAGATAATAGCAGAATAAATGCAGTGATGCATTTGATTTGTCTCATAAATAACTCCTCAATTATTTTTTATTAAAAATATTCTTCAATTCCTTTACTTACAATTTCCTCATAATCCGGAACATTGATAATCTCAACCGCCTTATCCGGATAAATGTTAGAATACACATCAATGATTGTTTTTATCGCTGACAAATGTCTGCCTACGCGGACTTCAATTGATATGCCGGCACTGTCATAGGGCACATGTAATTCACCCAGTTCTGCCGCTTTTAAATACATCGGATCCCGGCCGGTCAGCAAAAGTGATACATCTGTCTTTCCACGCAAACGTCCCTGTATAGGATTCGCCGTTTCCAGCAGAATAGGCATTGCCTGCGTATAATCCTGCCACTCCCGATGGCTAAGACCGTGAAAGTTATACGGCGATGGTTCCATCGAATAAATCAGATCTTCGAACTGTAATTCCATGGCCGCCTCCGTTGCAATCAACTGACTTCTCTCGGATGCGACTATGGCATTTACTACCGGATACTCCGGTGCGGCTTCATGGAGATCAAAAGCCAGATCCACATTTTTTTTATTGATAAGCTCTATTATACCGTAGGCCATTTGTTCCGTTAAATTACCATCCGCCCGCCCGGGATATGCCCGGTTTAAATTGCGTGTTTCGTTACCAGCCAGCTTTTGCCCGGATGGGTAATGCAGATAAATCTCCGGATCAGGCCATTGATCGATAGAATTGGTTATCCTCGATCCGAAACGGAATATACGCTCTCTTTTTATCCCCTCAATTGTATAATATTGAGGCTGACCTTCCTGCGGATCATTATGGGTAAATGCGCTGTTATTAGCACGCGGGATAATAATTAATCTGCCTCTTTTAATTTGCAAATTCTCCAGAATTAAGCAAGCCGTCAGGAATCCGGCCGGCTCATTGGGGTGGGTTCCTCCTAAAATTAATACCGTGCCGCCGGCGCTGTCGCTGTTAAAGAAATATATTTCCGTATTGCCGTTTGTATTTTTAAGATTTGGATTATAATCGCTCAAATGAGAAATTTCAGTAAGCGCATATGAAGGATACAGAGTTTCAGTTTCATGCATTTCCTGAAATTTATCTGCAGCAATCATACCGATCATTAAAGAAACAATTAATGTAAAAACACCAAACATAAACTCAATGTTTTTTATTTTTATTTGATTGTATTTATATTTCTGAACCATATATGTATTGAACCGTCATCTGATTTTTTATTTATTCTATTTAATCATTAGCAGCCGCAGTACAAATGGAATCAATGCTAAGGCTGCCGTCAGTTGCAGCCATGCTGATTTCTCTTTAAACACATCATACCCCATCAGCAGGATGATAAAAATTAAAATTAACTGATAAATTATTTTAAGTAACATAAAACCTCTCTTAAAGAAAACTACCTAACAGATTTGCAAAGTAAATCATTAATAATGCCCAAAGCGCTGTGACAATCGCGGGAATTATGGTTATTTTCAGGACTTTAAAATAATTTTTCTCACCCACAACCTGTGCTGCGAAAATACCAGCCAAAGCAGTCGGCGGCATCAAATCGCCAAGCCCGGTCAATAGGGAAAGCGCTGAGCCGACAACGATTTCATTTTGCCCAAGGAAAGCCAGCAGGTAAGGGACGCCCAGCACAGAGGCAGATCCATACGCGGATATGGCGCCGAATAAAGGAATCATTGTTCCCATACTCAGATAACGCCAGATATCAGGCAAACTCAGACTGCCGATAACCAGCATTCCACGCACACCGGTCAAGGTCATAATCTGGATAAAGGCGCCAATACCAATTAGAATTCCGATTACCGGCATCACTTCCTGAATCGCTTTATGCGAGACCTGCCAGAAATTCATCCGCTCTCCGCAAAATAATCCAATAAGGCTCCCAATCATAAAAATAAACGGGACACCCAGATTTGGAAAATATTCAGGAATGATGCGTACACCCAACATCAAAATCACAACTACAATCAGCGGAATAAATAATTTAAATCCATATTTTTCATAATGATCTTTGCCGAGCTTAGGTAATATCTTTTGCAGGTTCACATCGCGAATATGTTTATAACCCAAACTGAGGTTTACACCGAAAGCCAGCGGCATGGTGGCGAACAGCAAAGGCAGTTCAAATCCTATATAAGGCATATCAACGCCTCCGCCAATAATCATAGCCGGCACATTTATCGGTGGAGCAATCATACCATAAATAGCGCTCATGGCAATCATCGCCGCAACGGTAAGCGCAGGAATTCCCAGCAAAATCATCGCCGGTGCAGCCAGCGCCCCGGTTGTTAATACGGTTGCTGTTGAAAGTCCGGTAATCATTCCCGGAAACATGATAAACAAAGTTATAAAAATCAAAAGCCAAACCGGCTTTGTATGCAGTTTAATTATAATTAACCGGCTGATACTTCCCAGCGCGCCGGATTTGCGGAGTACCTCCATAAAAATCATAGCTGTCGCAATGATTAAAATTGGATCCAGATAAGCGAATGAACCCTCAACTAAATGACGAACAGGTATGCCTTCACCCGCCGTTAAAGCGCCCGCAGTTGAAGCCAATATCAGCGAAACTCCAATAGGCAGTTTCCACCACATGGCGCTTATAACGAATAAACCCAACATAACTAAAAAAATAACCATTTCAGGAGTCAATGAACACTTCCCTGCTTAAAATTTGTTCGAGTCATTTTATTATTCATTTAAATGCAATGCTCGCTGAAAACACGTGGATATAATCAAGATCCTCAAATGAGGCAATGGCATAATCAAAATTAAAAATTGTCGTTCCCATGGGAATATGCAATCCTGCACCGTAAAACATTTTTTCGACATCGCGATTGGATCGATAACCGGTACGAATCGAAATTAATTTGGATAGTGTATATTCAAAACCGATACTGGCATATTCATCGGCATCAGCCGGATGAGAACCAGTTATATCAAAAGTCAATTGATGCTGTTCAGCTTTATACAATCCATCTTTCCCGCCAATAATATCCAATGCCAATCCAAAACTAAAATTTACGGGTAAATCCCAGGGTTCTGTTTTAAGGCGCGCCTCCACACCATCATTCAACGAATTATCCGGATTTAAATCAAATTCACGGGTCAGGTCGCGCCCTTCCATTTTGAGTGAACCGCCAAAATTTGAAAAAGCCATACCAAGCTTTAAACCGTAGTAGGGAATATTGAGAACACTGCCTATATCAAAAGCAAAGGTGCTGGCTGATTCATTATAGATTTTTTGTTGAATATATTTTCCGGTAACACCCAGGGCGAAGTAATTGGTCAGCCGTTTGGCATAACTAAGACCAATAGCCAGATCGCTGGCATCATAGAACTCATTGGTTCCATGCGGATCATCGATGGTAGTGATCTCAATTTCATCCATGTTTAGTGTAATCACTTGAGCGCCGATAGCTGAAGAGCCATCGACAGGCAGGACAAATCCAAAAAAATTATGGCTGATATCGGCAAACCATTGTGTCTGCACTGCCGATATGGTCACGGCTTCAACTTTTGTCAGACCTGCGGGATTCCAGTAGAGGCTGTAGATATCGTCCGCATGCGCAACAAATGAGCCGCCCATGCCCATAGCTCGTGCGCCAACGCCAATTTTT
>JAFGKZ010000187.1 GCA_016928315.1 Calditrichaceae bacterium | reverse complement strand
TATTTTTCCTCGCATTCCATTAGTCCAATATTTCGCCATTATTTTCTTTAAATAAAATTGAAAAAAAAGGACGGAATTTCATGTTTTTTACTTGACAGGGTTGCAATCATTTTTTACTTTGCTTGACTTTAAACAACAATGCTCAGACGATATTTATATAAAAATTACAAGGAGAAATAAACATGAGTTTACGTGTTGGTATTAATGGATTTGGAAGAATTGGAAGATTAGTTTTTAAAGCTGCCCAAAATGACCCTGATATTGAAGTTGTAGCAATAAACGATTTAACGGATGCTAAAACGCTTGCCCATCTTTTAAAATATGATTCAGTACACGGACGTTATCCGGTACCTGTAAGTGCAGAAGGCGACACTCTGATTGCAGGCAATCATAAAGTTAAAGTTTCTGCTGAACGCGATCCTGAACAGATCAACTGGAAAGCAATGAACGTTGATGTCGTTGTTGAATCAACCGGTGTTTTCCGCGCTAAAGCCCAGATTGAAAAACATCTCAAAGCCGGCGCTAAAAAAGTTGTGTTAACGGTTCCCGCTAAAGATGAAATCGACAATACCGTTGTTCTTGGTGTTAACGATGATACACTAAAAGCATCTGATAAAATTGTATCCAATGCTTCTTGTACTACAAATTGCTTAGCCCCGGTTGCTAAAGTTCTTCACGAAAAATTCGGTATTAAACGTGGATTAATGACTACTATTCATGCCTATACCAATGACCAGGCTATTCTTGATTTACCACATAAAGATTTACGCCGCGCCCGCGCTGCCGCTGTTAGCATGATTCCTACAACTACTGGCGCTGCAAGAGCCGTAGGTAAAGTAATTCCCTCATTAAACGGTAAACTGGATGGTATGGCTATCCGCGTCCCGACCAGTGACGGTTCTCTGGTTGATTTAGTTGCCGAGCTGGAAAAAGATGTTACGGTTGAAGAGATCAATGCCGCTATGAAGGCCGCCGCTGAAGGTGAATTAAACGGCATTCTTGAGTACTGTGAAGATCCTATTGTTTCAGTAGATATCGTTGATAATCCGCATTCGAGTATTTTCGATAGTCTCTCAACAACCGTTATGAATGGTAATTTTGTTAAAGTACTTTCCTGGTATGACAATGAATGGGGTTATTCTTGCCGCACTGTTGATATGATTAAGAAAATGGGAAAACTGTAATTTATTGGAAGGCTATCTTTGATAGCCTTTTTTTCATTTAAAGGAAAAATAACAATGGCAAAATTAACTATTGATAATTTAAATTTAAAAGGCAAAAAAGTATTGGTTCGTTGTGATTTTAACGTACCGCTGGATGAAAATTTGAATATCACCGACGATCGCCGTATCGTCGCTTCCCTGCCGACCATCAAGAAAGTTCTTAAAGACGGCGGCGGCGCTATTCTCTGCAGCCATCTTGGACGACCAAAAGGGCAGGTTAAAGAAGAAATGCGCTTAAAACCGGTTGCTGAACGGCTGCAAAAATTGCTTGGTGCGCATGTTATTATGGCTAAGGATTGTATTGGCAGTGAAGTTCTGGAACAAAAAAAGAACCTGAAAGCCGGAGAAGTTTTATTACTGGAAAATTTACGTTTTCATAAAGCTGAAACCGACAATGAAGCCGGATTTGCCAAGCGGCTTGCCGAGGGCGCCGATGTATTTATCAATGACGCCTTTGGTACCGCGCACCGTGCCCATGCTTCAACCGAAGGTGTAACACATTATTTTAATCAGTGCGCAGCAGGTTATTTGATTGAAAAAGAACTCAAATTCTTAGGTCAGGCGATTGAATCTCCGAAACGGCCTTTACTGGCAATTTTAGGCGGCGCCAAAATATCCGGCAAAATTGATGTTATTGAAAATCTGCTTAACAAGGTGGACAGCTTAATAGTTGGCGGCGGCATGGCTTACACTTTTTTCAAGTCTATGGGCTACGAAATTGGCACTTCCCTATTAGAGGAAGATAAAATTGAACTGGCCGCTCAAATACTTGAAAAAGCGAAATCCAAAAATGTAAAATTGATGCTCCCGGTCGATGTAAAAATTGCCAAGGAATTTGATAACAATGCCGAAGCAAAATTTGTGGACGTTAAAAATATTCCCTCTGATTTTATGGGCATGGATATTGGTCCGGAAACAATTAAGCAATTTGAAGCGGAAGCTTTAAACGCCAAAACAATAGTCTGGAACGGACCGGTGGGCGTATTTGAAATGTCTAACTTTTTACAGGGTACCAAATCACTTGCTCAGGCTATCGCCAAGGCGACTAGCCAGGGCGCTGTCAGTATAATCGGCGGCGGCGATTCTGCAGCAGCTATCAGCAAATTCGGTATGGATGATCAGTTTTCGCATATCTCAACCGGCGGCGGCGCTTCCCTGGAATTCCTCGAAGGCAAAATTCTTCCCGGTATTGCCGCCTTGAGTGAAGCATAAAATAATAAGGATATATCATGAGAAAAATAGTTATCGCCGGAAATTGGAAAATGTATAAAACCAATTCCGAAGCATTGCAATTAGCAAACCAGATTAAAATTAACACAACCGCTATTAAAAAAGCCGGCATCATTATTTGTCCGCCCTTTACGGCTCTGGCGACAGTAAACGAGGTAATTAAAGACAGCCCGATTGGTTTAGGCGCCCAGGATGTTTACTGGGAAAAAGAAGGCGCTTTTACCAGTTGTATCAGTCCGGGTATGGTTCGCAGTACAGGCGCTACTTATGTTATTATCGGACATTCGGAACGACGCCAGTACTTTGGCGAAACCGATGAGACGGTCAACAAAAAAGTAAATGCTGCGCTGGATAACGGCTTAAAACCGATTGTCTGTGTAGGCGAGACATTGGATCAGCGTGAAGAAAATATCACCGATAAAGTCGTAACCAAACAGATTAAAGGCGGTTTAGCCGGATTAACCGAGGAGCAGATGAAATCCGTAATAATAGCTTATGAGCCGGTTTGGGCAATCGGCACAGGGAAAACCGCTACACCCGATCAGGCGCAGGATGTCCATGCCATGATTCGTCAACTACTGGCTGAATTATTCGGCAACTTGACGGCAGAAAATACAGTTATTCAATACGGCGGCAGCGTTAAACCGGATAATGCCAATGATCTGTTGAGCCAGAAAGACATCGACGGCGCGCTGGTCGGCGGCGCCTGCTTAAAAGTTGATTCATTTTCCGATATCATTCATACCGCGGAAAAATTATTATAGAATTTATTATTGCTTTTTATCTATAGGCCAGAATGAAAATTATCCTTTTGGCCTTTTTTTATCTACACTTCTTTTATTCAAATTCGTGAGTACTGTATTACTTCATCTATCCAACAATAAAAAATTAAATGTTTAGAATTTAATATTAAACTGCATTGAGATAATGTCGAGTACCTCGATTGGATTCCCACAATAATTTAGTCTGGGGAATGGAGTAGATTACCGATCAAGTATGATTCAAATAAACAAATTAAGGTAGAGGATAAGATATATGTATTTTCAAAATAGAAAATATCCAACCGGACTTATACTTATAATTATTTATATATTCCTAACATTATCATCCAGCCTCCATGCCAGTCGTATTTACAAACCAATCATCGAAGATCCCCTGCTTGAGCAATGGCGCTGGGTAAAATTTCCTGAACTAAGCAGTAAAGGCGTCCAGTGTTTTATGGAAGATAATAATCAGACCATGTGGTTCGGATTAGATGAAGGTGTAATGAGTTATGATGGATCCGAGTGGAAAGCATACAATCATAACAATGGATTTACAAATGGAACTGTCAGAGTTCTGTATTTAAGTAAAAATGGTTTATTATATGCGGGAAGCGATTCAGGTTTATTTGTTTATAACTCTGTTGAATGGCGGTTATTATTTTCTACCAAAGATATATCCGGACTGGTTATTGAATCTGTAATAGACATACCCAACCAGGGTATCCTTTGCGCAACCAATTATGGACTCATCCGCATCCATGATGAAAAAACTCAGATTTATACATCAAAATCACAGGTGAATTTTTTAGGTAAAACACACGTAAAGGTAAAAGTAGTCTCCGATAATGTCATAGTAAACAACTCATTTTATGTTGCAGATGTTTATGAAGATGTAAATAAAAAAATATGGCTGGCAATAGGTTATAATAATGGGCTATCCGGAAAAATTGTCCAGATCAAATTTCCGGCCGATCCCCAATCCAATCCATATTTTTCTGTTTTATACAGTGACAATCCCAATACACAGTTTTACAATGGTGCCCAAATTCTTCAGACGTCTGATGATCGTATATGGGTCATCAATAATCAGCACGACCAGGGATATCTTGTTTTTGAGAATAACAAACTTGAAAAATTCTTTTTGGGCAAACAATTCGGCTCAGATGAGATTGCTAACAGCCTGCTTCAAACCAAAGACGGCACTCTGTTTATAGGAGCAATGGGAATTTTATATACCTATAAAGATAACAAATGGGAATTATATCGTTCCCCTAATATACCCATCCCATCGTCAACGCGGGTTCTGATATATGAGTCAAAGGACGGTAATTTATGGATAGCCGGCAAACGGAATGAAGTTTATAAATTTGATTACAGTACTACCAATTGGGTTACTTACCATTATCTAAATTTCGAAGCAGAGTCCAAAGACGGCACGCAATGGTTTATTTCTATTGAAGGGCGCATTGTCAGACATATCGGGAATGAGTGGATTTCGTATGGGATGGAAGATGGGTTAATGGACGCTCCTGTTAGAGTAATTGTTACACGCAGCGGGGATGTCTGGGCGGCCGGGAGCCATAAGGGCATCGCCGCAAGCGCCTACCTGCAGAATTCAAAATGGATAAGGCAGGTATATCCAACCTTGTCCTGGAATATCGATTTCAGAGGTGTATTTGAAGATAAGGATGGAGCGCTCTGGTTTGGCGGGAATGTAGATATTCAGGTGGCGAAAGGTCAAAAAGGCGGCACTATTGTGATTGAAAATCCTGCTCATGATAAAATAAATTATTCCCATAATATTACCATGCAAAAGGAGCCAAGTGTTTATGGATTAGGGCAGTCGCAGGATGGACGAATGTGGTTGACCGGCATCGGTACATGCGTATTGGACAGCGGTATCTGGAAAATGGGTTCAAATCCGGAGGAATTAAAATATCATGCGGATTATATGTGCAGCGCTGAAGATGGACAATTATGGATTGGTTCAAGAAATTACGGACTTTTCCACCATAATGGTGATGAATGGCGCCGATATACAATTGAAGATGGACTGGCCAGCAATTCTATAACCTATATTTTACCGGAATCGGATAATTGCGTATGGATTGCCACGGATAAAGGTATCAGTAAATTTGATGGAGAAAGCTGGGCAAACAATGTCTTCCCTGCTAAACTAACTATTATTCGCGAAGGCGGATCGCTTCGCAGATCGTCAAAGGGTGATATCTGGATAAATAAAAGAACCCGCGAATGGACCCGCAGGGTATTGAGTCAGGATAAATTATTAACAGATAAAATGAAAGAATTCTGGACCGTTTTTTACAAACCGGACAAACAGGCTCCTCAGACGAAGATTGTAATTTATGATGAACAGGTTTACCAGCCGGGCAATACCATTATTTCATGGGAAGGATTTGATCTTTGGGCAAAAACACCAATTGAAAAATTACAATATTCATATCGAATGGACGGCGGTAAATGGTCACCGTTTTCATACAAGACAAATAACATATTTCTCTCACTACCCGCCGGGGATCATGTGTTTGAAGTGCGTTCACGCGATATTGATTATAACATAGATCCGGAACCGGCGAAGGTCGAGTTTAATGTAGCGCCGCCTTTTTATCTTCAGCCGTTGTTTTATATACCGATGATTATTCTGACTATGATCATTATTGCCTTACAGATACGAATCGTAATCCGCGGACGTAAACTGCGTGCCGCTAAAAGAGAAACCGATAACATTTTAAACAATGTTAAAGAAGGTTTATTATTAATTGATAAGAATTATAAAATCGGATCGCAATATTCGAAGATTTTAGAAAAATTATTGAATGAACAAGAAATTGCCCAGAAAAATTTTATTGAACTTCTTGAAGGAAAAATTGATGAGAAACTATTAAAATCAACTGCCGACTTTATTGATATTCTTTATCGGGACAGTTTTGACCAGGATATGATGGATGAATTGAATCCGTTATCAGAAACTAAACTTTACTTTGAAGATGAAAATGAAATAAAATATCTGACCTTCAATTTTAGAAATATTGATACAGATAAGCAGGGTGACCGTGATATTATGATCACAATCAGAGATATTACGGAACAAACCATTCTTGAACAAAAACTGAGGGAATCGCAGGAAGAAGCTAAACGGCAAATGGATTCTTTGGTAGGGATATTGCATATTGACCCGCCTATGCTGCGTGAGTTTATTGTATCCGCATCCGAGGAACTGGAGCACGTGGAAAATTTACTGCAGATCGATAAAATGATTAAGCTGAATAATGAAACCCTGAAAGATATTTATCGCTCCGTTCATTCCATCAAAGGCAATGCCAGTCTATTGGCTTTTAAAGTTTTTGCCGAACAGGCACACAGTTTTGAAGATAAAATTAGTGAATTGGAGGAAAAAGAGAATCTGCAAAAATCAGATTTGAATATGCTTAGATCCGAACTGGAGAAAATTAAAAAACTACTTAATGAGGTAAATGGTCTATTAGACAGGATTGGTAAAATTCATGAGCAGATGCGTCCCAAACGCAGCTACGAACGTGAAGTTCTGATTAATTCTTTAGCAAACCTGGTAAATCAGACGGCAAAGGATGAAGGTAAAAAAGCGAATCTGGATTCATCCAAGTTTAAAATTGAGGAAATACCGCATAAGGATCGAATATTTGTAAAGGAAATAATGATTCAACTTTTAAGAAATTCAGTAGCGCATGGTATTGAATTGCCCAAAGAAAGAAAAGCGAAAAAGAAACCTGCTGAGGCAAAGATAACTATTTCGACTTTTGCTGATAAATCCCATTACGGATTTTTACTCCGGGATGATGGCCGCGGTATTCAGGTGGATAAACTGAAACAAAGAGCGATAAAAGTTAAAATGGCGGTAGAAGGCGAGGTAAAGAACTGGAGTGACGATGAGGTTGTTAAAATGATTTTTGAACAGGGTATCACCACTACCGAAAAAGCAAATATGGTATCCGGCCGGGGCGTCGGACTTGATATTGTGAATCAAAAAGTGCTTTCCCGCAATGGCGATATTAAGGTTACATTTGAAGAGGATAAATTCTGCGAGTTTAAGATTTCCATCCCACAGGTGACCGAGGAATAAAATCCTTAATTCTTGTATAAAGCCAGATTCACTATTTCATTAGATCTGGCTTTTTTCCCAAACTTTATCTCTATTAAAACTAACGGCGGATCACCAGCGGAAAATCCATACCTTTGGAATCAACCACCGGGTACTGCGCTTCCTGCCGGTATTTTTTAGTCAGCTCTGGTAATTGTTCCTCAATATAACCGAGAAGTTTTCTAACCGTGATGGATTCACCACTTCCGGCTGCCCTACCGTTTAATCCCTGTAACAGTGTATACGTGAAGACGCCATGGCCTAATTCCTGCACTTCACTGGCAAACTGATCTTTTGTTGAAGCTGCTACCACATGGATACCGGTCGCACGTGATAATTGTGTTAAAGCTTTACGATCTTCAAATCCGCGAAATGCCAGTAAAGCAGCTCCAGATTTGCAGGCATCGATCAGTATCAGGATTTTCTGAGCTTTGATATCTTTGATAGATGATGATAACTCATCAGAAGACAGAGCTTTGGATAGTACGTCCTCTTCCCTTTCCGGATAAGTTAATTCATATGGAATAAAGTACCATTTATCATTTATATTCTCGCCGTGGCCGGCCAGGTAAATCAGCACGGCGTCCTGCGGATTGGTATTTTCAAGCTGCTTTAACTGCGATAGAATGTTATCCTTGGTGGCTTGTTCGTTGTAAAGATCACGAATATCCACATTCCGGAATAGTCCCTTCCCTTTCTTTCTGAAGAAGTCAACAATACCTCTGGCGTCAGGCTGGGCATAATTCAGATTAAGAGCAGGATTCTTATAATTATTAATTCCCACGGTAAAAACATGCATGGTTACACTTCTCGATCCGCCGACCAATCGAACCACAATCTCTGCGGGATTGGATTCAGTGCGGTCTTTGCTAAAACCGATAGCCCGGAATATATTATCGCCATCAACCAGAGAGATCGAATAAGATTTGGTGAATCCCGCATCCGAGACTGCTGAAGAAGATTTTGCGGCCTTATTGTTAGAAACAGGCGCGGACAATTCTTTTCTTTGGGCTGCTGGTTTCATTCCCCGGGTTTCTTCGCCCACTGCCTTTCCATTGTGATACAATCGTATCTCATCAATTTCGCCGCCCATATCTTTTGCGGAAACAGTTACGGTTATATTTTCCGATTCAAATTCTGAATTTGCTTGCGGTGATATAATTTCTACAACCGGCGGCGGAGCAATGCCTTTACGGATATCAGCGACTGCCTTAACTGTTTTGCCGCCGAGCACAGAAGCAATATAGGCCGGATTGAAGTATTTCTCATGGAAATTATCAATGCTGTAAACCTGATCGCCTACTCTTATATTCAGGTATTTTGCCCCGTTGGGCGAAGCGTTAAAATATCCTTCAGGGCTGATCACAATCCATTCACCATCGGAAAATAAAATAAATCTGGCAATTTCTTTTCCTGTTGTAACCTCACTTATAACCAGAGATTTTCCGTTATAGCTTCCGGATACTATATTCTTTCCATCCGGACTAAATGCCAATGATGTTATCCCATTTTTGTGGGTATTGAAAGAGATAATTTCTTTGTCCTTGTTAAAATCCCAGATCGTAACCAGACCATCGGTATCTCCGGTGGCGAAATATTTTTTATCGGGTGAAAATATAATTTTCCGAATATCTTTATACCTGCCGTCATAGCCTTCAGGCGTATAAGTTTTAATTACTTCAAGCGTCTTCATATTGTATAATCTTATAATCCCTCTCACTCCGATCATGCATTTGTTTTCATCAATAAAGTCAAAAGCCAAGGCGTTTCCTGATTGTATATCCAGCTGGTTTATTTGTTTTCCGGTCTGCAGATCCCATATGGCCAGCGAATCAGAGGCAAATCCGGCGATAATTGCTTTACGATTGTTATCAAAAACTTTAATATTTATCCCGTATCCACCAGATCTTTCCAGCCGTACCGGACTTGCATACATGTTATTCAGATCAATTAAAGCTAAGAAATAATCGGATTCTCCCTGCTGTACTGATTTAAATGCATAGCGGCCATCCCGGGTAAAGGCTGAATAATATTCATTCTCATTAATATCTCCGCTGAATATTGTTCCGGGCAGGGTCAGGTCAAATATATGTCTTTCTACGGTATTAATATTCTCAACCAGAAGCTGATCTGCATTTACATAGTCGAGTAATCGTTTTACTTTAGATCCTTTTGTTCTGAAATTTGGTCCATTTTGTGTGATTATTTGATTTGAAGTCAAAATATTTATTAAGGAATCCGAATCATAATAAGCGCCGAAGAGACCTTGCGCTTCATCTGTTAGCACTGTAATCTCATTGTCCGGCACATTATATAGTAGCAGGGTGCTATAACCGCTGCAAAAAGCTATGTTTTCCCCATCATTTGAAATTGCCCGATCTATACAAGAATGAGCACGGAAATGACTTCCTAAATCAGTTAGATAAAATTCACTTTCTCCGGTGTTCAAATTGTACATGCCAACAATTCCTTCGCGGTTGGTAAAAAGTAAATTTCCGTCCTTTCTGAAATTAATAACATCGATATCATCTGCAATTTCTATATTGTAATTGCTTATGGTATGGTTAATTAAATCAACTACTCGTAATTCCTTATTTATCAAAAGAAGCGCTAACTTCCGGTAATCGTGTGAAATTGTCCATGAATAAATAAATTTACTGTTAAAACTAATATCATTTTTTTGTTCTTTGGTATGTATATCCCAGATATTTATGGAAAATTGATTTTCCTGGTTTAAATTAAGATCTCCTTCTTCGGTAAGTACATCGGGTTCCGAGAAGGATATATCGTATGATATGGATAAAAGATTGCTGGTTCCCGGTAAAAAAGTAAGTCCTTGTTTTCTGTAATTAAAAAGATAATGTCTTTCCTTTAATTCAATCTCGTTAATCTGTTTCAGACTTTCCAGATCAAATATTTTGATATTCTCAGAATATAAAGCAAAATATTTTTCATCATCAGATATGGTAATTCCGGATATATATCTGCCATAGCCGACTTCTTTTTCCTCGAAGATTCTTAGGGAGTTGATTTTCAGATTTGTTAAATTACAAATCTTAATTATCCCATAATCAGCCGGGCTGAAAGTGATGAGATATCTGCCGCTTTTGGATATGGCGCTGGAATGCGCCTCATTTTTATATAAGCTTATCAGCTCCTTCTTCGCCTGCAAGTCCCAGATGGTGGTTCCATTTTGCCCGCTGGTGATTAGATGCGTTCCACTTGAATTAAAAGCAGCGCGCTGAGCATCCATACCCACGCCCTGAATGAATATTTCCGTCGGCGCAATCGTTTCCTCTTTAGCAGCGCTGTCACCTTTAAAATCACAGGAAGTAAACAGTATTATTTGAAGAGATAGTAGCATGCTCGTTAACATTTGATTTATTTTAATATTCATAAACATAATCGCTCCGATTTGAGTATCTGTTTTATAAAATAATTATATCTTATTTAGTTATTACCAGCGGAAAATCCATTCCCTTTGAATCAACAACCGGGTACTGTGCTTCCTGCCTATACTTTTTAGTCAATTCCGGCAATTCCTCTTCAATATATCCCAGCAGTTTACGCACCGTCACCGTTTCACCCTGACCTGCAGCCCGGCCTTTTAATCCTTCCAGCAGTGTATAGGTAAATACGCCATGACCCAGTTCCTGTACTTCCGAAGCGAACTGATCTTTGCCGGAGGCGGCGACCACATGAACACCGGTTGCCCGCGATAACTGCGATAGCGCTTTCCTGTCCTCAAATCCGCGGAAAGCCACCAGAGCAGCGCCGGACTTGCAGGCGTCAATCAGCAGAAGGATCTTCTGCGCTTTTATTTCCCGGATACAATCCGATAATTCATCCGAGGACAGGGCTTTGGATTTCACATTTTCTTCCCGTTCCGGATAGGTTAATTCATAAGGAATAAAGTACCAGTTCTCCTCAATATTCTCTCCGTGTCCGGCCAGATAAATTACAACAGCATCTTCAGGATTAGTATTTTCGAGCTGTTTTAGTTTAGTCAATATTCCAGTTTTGGAAGCCTGTTCATCGTAAAGCTCGGTTATGCTAACATTTTTAAACAATCCTTTTCCATTCTGTCTGAAAAATTCCATAATGCCCTGAGCGTCAGGCCGGGCATAATTAAGATTTAAAGCGGGATTTTTATATTCATTTAGACCGACCGTCAGTACATGCAGGGATATGTCTTTCCCCTTTCCGACCAGTTTTACCATTATTTCTGCCGGATTGGATTCGGTGCGGTCTTTACTGAAACCGACTGCTCTAAAAGTATTTATACCTTCGATCAGGCTGAGTGTATATGATTTAGTAACTTCCGTTTGGGAACCTGCATAAGAATTGGATGCTTTGGAATCCGACCCCGTCACGGATGATTCTTTTCTTTGCGATGCCGGTTTCATGCCGCGGGTTTCTTCACTAACAACTTTACCGTTATGATAAAGCCGTATTTCATCAATATCGCCGCCCATATCTTTGGCGGAAACCGTTACAATGATCTCTTCCGTGTTAAATTCCGTACCGGGCTTGGGAGAGACAATCCGGACTACCGGCGGCGGAGCAATACCTTCCCGGATATCCGGAACGGCGTCCAGGGTATTGCCCTGCAGAACCGACGCGACATACACAGGATTATAGTATTTTTCATGAAAATTATCGATACTGTAAACCTGGTTCCCTACCCGCACATTTATATATTTAGAGCCGTTGGGCGAAGCGTTAAAATAACCTTCGGGCGTTATGACAATCCACTCGCCGTCTTTAAAACTGATAAATTGAGCGACTTCCTTACCCGTTACGGGATTCCAGAATCGTGTCGTACCGTCTAAACTGCCCGAGCATAAAAACTTTCCATCCGGCGTACGGTCAAGATTTACAATTGATTTGCTATGTCCGCTAAATGTCGCAACAATTTTATCCTTATTGATATCATATTTGACGATATCCCTGGCGAAATTATAACACAAAAACAAAAAATCAGGATTGTACCCGATGCCAAAATTAAAATAGCTTTCATTTATTCTTTTAGTTTTTTCATCCAGGGTGATCAGATTGTATTTTGTTAAAAAACGTTCACTTCGGTCATACTCATCACGAACCGTTTTAAATTCATATAGATAATCATCACCCATTACACAACTGATATCATTGCCTTCACTTAACATTCTTATGAACTCGCCATCCGGGAGCGAAAATAATTTTGTTCCTCCTTCATAAGACGGTGCGAACAGATACTTACCGTTAGGATCAACAAAAATGTCTTCAAGATTAAGGTGTGAGTCTGAAATCCTGTTAATCTCTTTTCCGGTTTGCAGATCGCTGATAACGATATAGGACTGCATCGCCCAGATAAGATAATTATTATCATCGGTGATATGTAAAAACGCCGTATGCGAGCCACTTTCTTCTTCCCGCTCCAGCCGCATGATTGGTTTAGAAGAAGCAATATCCCAGATAATGGCGTTCGACGTCCGGCCGTTCCATCCGCCCGTGGCCATTAATTTTCCATCCGAACTGATCGTAGCCGAACTCATGATACTGCCGTTGTCCCGGGCAATGGTTTTTAATAATGTACCATTCTGATAATCCCAGATACTGACGGCATCATTATAATCATCGGCTGTGAGCATCACATGGCCGGTTTTGCTGATTTTTACCGTTTCCAGCTGATTGGTATAGCCTCCGTATTCGTTAACAAGCGAGGCGGTTTGAAGGTCCCACAGCATTGGTTTTGAAGAATCATCGCCGACTAGGGCATCTTTGCCGTCCGGGCTGAATTTAATGGAGCGAACCCAGCCATCGATGCCTTTATTAACAACTCGTATTTGTTTTCCGGAGGATAATTCTATCAATCGGAATCCCATGCAGCCGCCCAATAAGGCATACTTGCCTCCGGCGCTGATATCGATGGCGGATGTTCCGCCTATATGATAAGCGGCAGACTGTTTTCCGGTTTTGATATTCCACACCCGTACGCTGTCCTGCTGCCAGTCGCCGGAAATAATATATTCGCCGTCCGGCGTGATACTTAGCGCTTCCACCCAGCCATTGCCGCCGTTAAACGCCGCTGTCTCTTCACCCGAATTGATATTCCATATTTTTATCGTATTCAGGTCGCCGCTGGTTACATCCCGCATCATCCCGTCGATTTCTTCCTGTCCGTTATAGCGGTAGCCGGCGACAACAAATTGTCCGTCAGGCGTTAGGACAATGGAAGAGACGTCGGGTTTTATGGATGAATTGGAATCCGCATGATATTCCCTGATTATTTTCCCGGATTCGGTACCCCATAATCGTATGATTCCTTCGCCGCCGCCGGATATTATGTTTTTATCGTTATTGCAGAAAAGTACAGGGTAACCGTTACAGGACATCTCGATATGTGTATGCAGAAATTTAAGTTTTTCTCCGGATAATATATTCCACAGATTGATATTTCGGGAACTGCTCATATCACTGGACAGAAGATACCGGTTATCGGCGCTAACCGCGAGATTGGTGACGTCATCTTCACACCGAAATGTCCTGACTTCCCTGCCGGTTTGCGTTTCCCAGAGTTTGATGGTTCCGTCGCCGTTTCCCGAAAGAAGATATTGTCCGTTCCCGATGAATTCGACGGCATTCGTATAACTAAACGAACCGCTGACATGTCCCATCTGGACAAAAATTTCCGGGGTCTGATCTGTCCCTGCTTCAGCAGAGATTAAATTGGCGCCTCTCGTGGAAGAACCTTCGGGAAAGTATTCTTCCAAGACTGTTTTCTTCCCGCAGGCGATCAGGATTAAAGAAAAAATTATGAGAACAGATATCATTTTCCACATATAAATCTTACTCCTATCAAGCAAAATTAATTATTTTCAATCAATATTAAACTATCGTCATAATATGCATTTAATTGAAGAGAAATTGCCGCATAAAATAGTAATATTTTTATTTTCCCCTGGATAAATTTTCGGGAAGGATGGGATGTTTAAAAATCCTGCGGTCATCCTGGATTTAAAGGTCGTAAGGAAGAGGACAGATGATAGGTTTTTGTGATTTGGCATTAATGCTATATATCTTTTAAAATTTTATAAATGGTTTGTAACGGTTGGTTTTGTTTATTAATTTACAACTGCCTGACCAACTAGTGCGGGCCTTTTGAAAAGAGAAGGGCGTTATTGTAAATATAGATAGTTAATTTGATTTCAGGTTTTGATTCTTTTAATGAAGGAAGTAAACCAAATTTAGGAGTGTTGAACGGACCGATTTTATATACTTCTATGTTAAATGCCTTTTCCCTCAACTATAATAAATAATTTAACTCGAATAATCATTTATCTTGAATTATTTTTATAATTGTATATTTTAATCAAGGTTACGTTAATGGAATGAAGAAAGTATGAAACAGAAAATATATTTGGAGACAAGTTTCATCAGTTATTTGACTGCAAGACCAAATAGAGATTTGATTATTACCGCACATCAGCAAATTACGCGGGAATGGTGGGAAAGGAGAAAAGATGAATTTGGATTATTTATATCGCAGTTGGTGTTTGATAAATCAAGTCAGGGTGATAATAATGCTGTATCCGAACGTCTTAAAATTATAAAAGGGATTCCCATTATAAGGGATTCCCATTCTGAAGTTAAATGAATCCGCTCTTAGTTTAGCCAAGAATTTCATTAAATCTGGAACGATCCCTCAAAAGGCGGTCGAGGATTCATTGCATATCTCGTTGGCAACAGTTCATGGAATGGATTATCTATTAACATGGAATTGTTAGCATATTGCAAATGCATCTATTAGGAGTAAAATTGCTGAGAACTGTCATAAATTTGGATATGAGACTCCGATAATTTGTACTCCGGAAGAATTAATGGAGGAATAAATATGTGGGAAGATAAAATTGTAAATGACATAAGAAGAATTAGAGAAGAACATGCGTCTAAATTCGAATATAATTTGGACGATATTTTTAAAGATTTAAAGGAAAAAGAATCCAAAACCCAAAATAAGAAAGTTTCATTCAAACCCAAAAAATATTTAAAACCAACCGGAACAGTTTAATTTATTGTCTCGAGGCAGCAAGTAGATAAGGTTTGATTGTGTGAGGAACGAACCAAAATCATACTCCGCCAACTGTTGCCGTCCGTCTTTAGCGGAGGCGGAGACAATCTCCGTCAAAAAAAGCTGTCCATCAAAAGACACCGGACAGGCCGCAGGATAAATCCTACTCTTCGTCCTGCACCCTATTATCACTCTCCAGCGGCTCCCATTCCGCAAAGGTTTCGAAGAATACCTGCACCTGGGGATCGGTTTGATATTCCTGGTTGTAATTATAGTACCAACCGAGGTATTCGGAATCACCGCCGCCCTGCGTAGTTATCAGAAACCGGTTGCCTAATCTTCCAATGTTTCGCGCACGATCTGCCGCTAATTCCTTATCGCCGCCTTGCGGATCGATGGGTATCCAGCCATAATTGGGCAGATACACTTCCGGCCAGCGGTGGAACACATCATCCATACTAGCGTCATCGCCGCGGACAACAATGGCTCCGACATATCTTGCCGGCAATCCGGCTGCCCGGGACAGGGCGATAAAACTGATGGTATATTCAGAACAGGAACCCGTTCCTCTTTCCAGCACAACCGGTGCCACATTCCAGCCGCCTTCTAGTTTGTATTCCAGGTGGTTGCGGACGTAGTCAAATATCATCCGGGCTATCCAGTAGGGATTTTTCTCATCACCAACGATTTCTTTAGCCAGCTTCTGAATAAGCGAGTCCTTTAATTTATACTTGCTGCCGTCGGCCGTATATTTTTTTAGGATATCTTTCGGAATGTCCTTCAAAGTCTCGCACTGATCCGGGAAAATAAAATACTGTATTTCAGAAATATCCGCTTCAACAATCATTCTGGCGGTCGATATGGATTCTCCCGGTTTATCCGTAAAATTAAATACGGCCAGTTTTTGATCCCAGCGGTCCACCGTTTCCCGAAATTGATCCGGTTCAAATTTGATTGATTCTATTTTTTGCTGATTTAAATTTTCCGGGATGGCTAAATAAGTATTTAATGATTTCAGCATACCCTGACCAAAGACCTTGGCCTCATGCGTAAGAATTATCCGTGCTTTACGCGTATCTGATAATACAAATGATTCATCATCATGGTGTACCAGTTGATAGATACAATCATCCTGGTAATCCACATTCCATAAGTATTCACCGTCCCATGCCAGGCCGCGCGGGTATTTTCCGGGCGATTTCAAAATGATGATCACTTCCCCGTTATCCGGATCGACGGCATAGATTTCATCGGTCAAACGATCCGAACACCAGAGATAGTTGCCGTCAAAGGTTAATCCCTGGGCTGATTTGGCCGGAGCCGTCAGTGTTTTTACCGCCGTACCGTCATTCAGATCGATTTGCATAATTTTCTTTTCGCGGTGATCTGTTATCCAGAGGGTCGCACCGTCCCAGGTTAAACCATCGGGACTGCCGGTCGGCGTGTCAATCGTAAACAATATAGTACCATCGTCCGGATCAATTTTGAAAATCTTTTTCTGAGCGGCGTCGGCATTCCACAGATTTTTTCCATCCCAGGCCAGGCCCATTGGCCAGAATCCGGGCGAAGGAATGGAACGGATTATTTCACCGTCTTCGGGATTAATCATATAAATATTATCATCATGATAATCAGCCAGCCACAGATTTCTGCCATCGAAAGTGAGACCGGTTGGATATTTGCCGGCGGAGGAAAAATCTTTAATAACTTTGCCGGGATGGGAGTACAATATGGAAACAAATAACAAAATTATAAAAGATGCGAAAATAAATTTGATTCTGAAAATCATTGTAATTCCTTTCGCTTAAATTAGTTCTTTTTGAAAAAAAATAAACTTCTTAAACTAACCCACCCCTGAATCCCCTCCCTGATATCAGGGAGGGGCAATCCCGATTCATCGGGATGGGGAGAGTTAGTTTATCCATCACTTATCAGAAACATCTTCCAACAATTGATTAATCAATTCCTCATCCGCACTAAATGGAATCGTGATATGCCCTTTACCATGATTTTCCGCATTCCATTGTACGGACGTCTCAATTGCATTATCGTTTCGTGCCCAGCTACGGCGGGCTACACCACCCATGACATCCCAGGATAATCCCTTTTTTATCACTTCATCAATCCGTTCAGAACCATCCAGAACAATGCCATTGCCGCCATTACTGGCCCGCCCGATACCCACGCCGCCGCCATTGGAAAGCACTACCAAGGTCATCCCTCTGGCTACATTACCGGCAAAACACTGCACGGACATATCCGCCGTCATGCGGCTGCCGTCATAAATATTGGCTGTTTCACGGAATGGCGAGTCTGTTCCAGAAACGTCATGATGATCACGGCCCAATATGACCGGGCCAATTTCGCCTTTCCGAATCATTTCATTGAACTTCAAGGCAATTTCCACCCTGCCCCGTTCATCCGCGTACAGAATCCGTGCTTTTGTGCCAACAACCAATTTGTTCTTTTCAGCCTCGGCTATCCAGTGATGGTTATCCCGATGGACTGAACTCAGATTGGGATCAATGCAATGCATAGCTGCCTGATCTGTTTTTCGTAGATCCTCTTCTTTGCCACTCAGACAGACCCAGCGGAACGGCCCGGATCCACGATCAAAACAAATCGGGCCCATAATATCTTCCACATAGGATGGAAAGATAAATCCTTCCGAGGTATCCCGGCCATTTTTAGCAATACTCTTTTCTCCGGCTTCAAACACCGATGCCATAAAACTGTTACCGTAATCCCAGAAATAGGCTCCTTTTTCAGCGAGCCGTTTAATTACTTTAAAATGGCGGATCAAGGATTCATCCACTTTTTTCCTAAACTGATCCGGATTGCTTTTTAATAAGGCCCTGCCCTGTTCAAAGGTCAAACCAGCCGGTGTGTAGCCGCCCTCATAAACTGCATGGCAGGAAGTCTGATCGGATACTAATTCAATCATGATATTCTTATTATCCAGGTATTCCAGCAAGTCAACTATATTTCCATGGTAAGCAATGGAGACCGCCTGACCTTTTGATTTATATTCTTGCATCCATTGGACAACCTGGTCAAGATTATCGGATACTTTGCTGATCCAACCCTGGGAGTGCCGTGTTTCAATCCGGCTGTAGTCGACTTCCGCGATGACTGCTATCCCGCCGGCAATTTCCATCGCTTTGGGCTGTGCTCCGGACATGCCACCCAGACCGGATGAAACAAAACAGACGCCCTTTAAATCCTTATCCTCGGGAATTCCCAGATATTTACGCCCGGCATTTAAAACGGTGATGTAAGTACCGTGAACGATGCCCTGCGGACCGATATACATCCATCCGCCCGCGGTCATCTGTCCGTAATTTGTCACGCCAAGCGCCGTTAATTTTTTAAATTCTTGCGGATTATCCCATTGCCCGACCATCAATCCGTTGGTAGAAATAACCAGAGGAGCATTCACATAGGATGGAAAAATCCCCACCGGATGCCCGGAGCTGATCACCAGAGTCTGATCTTCCCGGATAACTTCAAGATACTTTTTTATCAGTAAATACTGCATCCAGTTTTGACAAACCTGACCGGTTTCCCCATAGGTCACCAGTTCGTATGGATATAATGCAACATCAAAATCCAGATTGTTATCAATATTAACCTGTAAAGCACGAGCCTGCAGAATGCCTTTATATTGATCCACGGGCTTCCCATAAATCCTGCCTTCCGGTCGAAAACGGTAACCGTAAATGCGCCCCATGCTTTTTAATTCATCCAGAAATTCAGGCGCTAAAGTTTTATGCCATTCTTCCGGACAGTAACGCAGGGCATTTTTTAATGCGAGGGCGATTTCCTTATTACTAAGATTCAATCCCCGATCCGGCGCCCGGCGAATCCTTTTTTTAAATTCCTTTTTTTCTGGTAATTTTCCATCCAGCTTAATGGTCATTGCTTGAGAAATATCTATATTATTCATAATCCATTACCTCTGGAATAATACAATCATAAATAAAAATAACGTATAACTAATATAACGGCGGCCAGAGCTGATACCGTCAAAACCGCAGTGCGGATATAACCCCGATCCAGGTATTTTTTTGTACGTGATGATATTAAAAATCCAATAACTATTCCCGGCATCATCCATAAAGATGCAAAAAATTCAGTAAGACCAAATTTACCGATTACGACAAGTGAAATAAGCGCCAGGATTATACCAATTACAAAAATTGCGGATAAGGTGCTGCGGATTTTAGGACCCGCCTCATCCTGATAAATTAAAGCCATCGGAGCGCCGCCAATGGCAGCAACGATGGCCATAAATCCCGAGAGCGTGCCCGCGCTGAAAATGGTCCAGGAAACGGCTTTCACCTTTAGTCCGCTGGCATTTATGATGACGGCCAGAATAACCAATCCCGCCAGTAATACCACCATTTGTGATCCTGAGATGATGGTCAGAACAAAGGCTCCAATCAAGGTTCCAACAATACGTCCGACAATCGCCCATTTCAATCCTTTAAAATCCACATCCGCCCGCTCGCGGAAGAACATCAGCAGGGTCAGTAAGAGGGCAGCTAAAATTAAAGGACCGGGTACAAATAATGGGTTAATTAAAAACAGAAGAGGCACGGCAAACGGACCTAACCCGAAACCGACAGAACCTTGAATAACCGAACCAAAAGCCACAATAACTATCGCCAGCAATATATCCAAACAAACTAAGGAAAACTCAGGAGTCATTTTTTATATTTTGTTAATTTGATTTTGAACTTATTATCGTCCAAATTTAATCAATTCACTCAAAAGAGGCTAAAATAATTTCAATATTTATTCAACATAAGTTGATTTGAAATTAGAGATAAG
>JAFGKZ010000014.1 GCA_016928315.1 Calditrichaceae bacterium | reverse complement strand
TAAGGAATAAACATGAGCAAAGCCTTAAATCTGTTCTGGAGTGAAGATTTCAAAGTCCGCGCATATGAAGTGGGCCCCAATGGCCGGCTGACCCTGCAATCCATATTTAATTATCTGCAGGAGGCGGCTGGTAATCATTCTTATGAACTGGGCGTATCTGTGGATAAATTATTCAAGCAGAATCTGACCTGGGTTTTATCCAGGGTTCATCTACGGGTGAACAGTTATCCATTCTGGAAACAGAGTGTCACAATAGAAACCTGGCCGGCTGATAAAGACAGTTATTATGCTATTCGGGATTTTAGAATTCTGGATGAAAATGGGATCGAAATCGGGCAGGCAACCAGTTCCTGGATGATGCTTGATCTTATCAAGCGAAAACCGATTTTAATTCCTGAATATATTGAAGAGATGAAAAACACGGATCAGGGCCGGGCGCTGAATGATCGTTTCGAAAAATTGCCAAAACTGGAACGCATCGATTCTGAAAAATTGTTTAATGTGCGTTTAAGTGACCTGGATTTAAATCAGCATGTGAATAGTGTAAATTATATTGAATGGGCTCTGGAAAGTGTTTCCGAAGAAATTATGAAAGGATTTATCCTGTCTGATGTGGAAGTAACCTATCGGGCGGAATCCAATTATGGTGATCTAATTCAGTCCCAGTGTCAGGTGGAATCCGATAGTGTGGGAAGCAAAATAATCCATCGTTTACAAAGAGAATCTAACGAAAAAGAACTAGCCAGACTTGTGAGTACATGGAAACCAAAAAAGGCTGATAAAAGCTGATTTTATCGTCACCATTTTATTTTGCATCGCTGCCCAAAAGCAATTAAATTCCCAACGCAATTTGCGAGGATGGCGGAATTGGTAGACGCGCCAGACTTAGGATCTGGTGCCTGAGAAGGTGTGGGAGTTCGAGTCTCCCTCCTCGTACTTTAAGCTCTGTCTTATTACAGGGCTTTTTTGTTTTATTCTTCAAATTATTTCCAACATAATCCAATTTACAGATACATCTAAATTTTTGTATATTTTTATACAGTTATGAATTAAACGAGGGCAAGATTATCAAAATCATTCCTGTAAATAAAAAATCTGATTTACGAAAATTCATCAAACTGCCTTATCAGCTTTATGCCGGTCACCCGGTCTGGATTCCACCCCTGCGGATGGAACAGAAGAAAATATTTAATCCTAAAAAAAATAAAATGTTGCAGCATTGTGACTATCAACTGTTTCTGCTTGAGGATAATGATAAGACTATTGGGCGCATTGCCGCCTTTGTGAATCACGCTGCTAATATACACTGGCATGATAAAATCGGTTTTTTCGGGCATTATGAATGTATCAACAGTTATAAGGCTGCGGCGTTATTGTTCAGTACGGCAGAAAATTGGCTAAAAGAAAAAGGTATGGATCTTATGCGCGGTCCATGGAGCTTTGTTACACAGGATTTCGGCTGGATCGTGGATGGATTTAAACTACCGCCCGTTGTGTTATCATCCTACAATCATCCCTATTATAATAATCATTTGAAAATTTATGGATTTAAGAAATCGAAAGATCTACTGGTATATAATTGTGATGTATATAAGGGCTATGTTATACCTGACCGGTTTATCACCTTCAATAAACATATTGAAAAACGCTATGACATCAGTGTCCGCCCAATCAATGTGAAAAAGCTTAAATATGATGTTGAAACAATTGTTCGTATTACAAATGAATCTTTGAGTTCAAATTGGGGATTTTATCCCATTGAGAATGATGAAGTAGAAGACATCATTAAAGATTTAAAACCAATTATTCATCCTGAAGCGATTTTGATTGCAGAAAATAAAGGCCGGCCAATTGGCTACCTGCTGGCAATTCCGGATATTAATCATTTATTTCCGGGTCTCAGCGGAAGGTTGTTTCCAATCGGAATATTTAGACTTTTATTTGGGATTAAGAAGATCAATCGGTATCGAATTTGGGCTATGGGTATATATCGTGAATATCAGCAAAAGGGTATATCAGTTTTATTATTCCAGAAATTAAATGAGGCGCTCGCTGTAAAAAAGGTCTATGTTGAAGCCAATTATGTTCTGGAAGATAATCATCTGATGAATAATGCCCTCAGGCAGCTGCAATTTAATCTGGTCAAAAAGTATCGGGTCTATGATAAAGAATTATAAAATCAGAAGGCAGTAGATAGAAGTCAGAACTGGCAATGAAAATTTTTAGAAAAATTATAAAAATTTTAACAGCTTTTTTTTTGGTGATTGTTTTAGTTGCTGCCGGATGGACCATATGGGAACACAATCGGGATCCAATGGTCGTTTTAGATAAAAAGCCCGGTACAATTATTCCAATTGTTGATTCCACATTAATAAGCCGTTTTCTATCTGAAGAAAGAGAATATCGGCATATTAAATTATCCACAGAAAATATTGATACCATTGAAGCTTTCATCAGTTTACCGTTAATCCGCTATATGCCAACCATGCCGGTCATTATTGTATTGGGCGGATTGGAAATTGGTATTCATAATTTTCGATACATTTCCGAACCGGGTAACAATGTTATTGTTATTTATCAATATCCCTATAAAACCGATCAATGGCGAAACAATTATGTCATAACTCAGGTACCGATTGTCCGCAGAAAAATATTGGAAGTCCCTGCGCAAATAATAAGTTTAGTGGAATGGATTCGTATACAATCCTGGGCGGATACCAGTCGAATAAATATTTCGGGGTACAGCTTTGGCGCCTTTTTTACGCCAGCTGTATATCATTTGGATAATATTAAGGAACAATATTTGGCTCCTGGTGTCATCGCATATGGCGGCGTAGACTCTTATCAATTATTAATGACGAATATGAAAAAAACTATTCTTCCTTTAAAAATGCTGGCATCCTGGTTTGTATCTACTTCGCTTCATCCCATTGAGCCCGCATTGCACCTTCCGCAAATGAACAATGAGTTTTTAATTATTAATGGCAATATGGATGATCAAATACCAATGGAGTGCTGGCAGGAGCTGCATCAATTGGTACCCGAGCCTAAAACAATCATCATTCTTGAAGAGGGACATATGCATCCAAGAAAACCGGAGTTGACTTTGAAACTGGTTAATTTATCTAAGAAATGGCTTAGAGATAAAAGAGTTATCAATCCATAATAAAATATATAAAAAAACGCCGGAACTGAGCCGGCGCTTTTCATTTAAGAGGCAATCAATTATTTTACTTTCACTTCAATCTGTTTTGGTTTAGCTTCTTCAGCTTTCGGAAGACTGATATTCAGAACACCGTTTTTATAGCTGGCATCGATATTTTCGCGATCAATACTGTGAGGTAATTCGAAAGAGCGGTAAAATTTGCCATAGCTGCGTTCGAAACGATGATAATTTTTTTCTTCGGATTTGGATTCACTTTTCTTCTCACCGCTGATAGCGAGAACATTGTTCTCGAGAGAAATATGAATATCTTTCTTTTCCATGCCCGGTAATTCGGCAGAAATAAGATACTCATTTTCAGTTTCCTCTACATTCACTACCGGATATACTGTTGCAACGTCGTCAGATAATCGTAAATCTGAATTCAGAAAATTATCGAACCAGCGATCCATGCCGGTATTCCAAACATTGCTTAAGTTGCGTGGTGTCCATTTTACTAATGCCATGATGTTTCTCCTTATATTTTGTTTTACTTTATTATTAATTTTTGTTCGATATTATGCATCTGCTGTGCCAAAAAATTTAAATTCTCATATAAGTAATTAAAAATCAATAAGCTAAGTTGTATAGTTAATTTTTTATTAAAAAATTTACCGACAGACTATATGGCAAACAGGTTGACTATATGGCGCAAAGCAATTTTTCCATGACAGAAAATCTGCATTAATATCAAAAAAATAGTATAAATAATATTGTATAGATATTGATGAAAACGGTATGTTTGATTATCTTCTCTGCAATAAAAATTGACTTTAAAATTGATGATATAAAAAGCGTAATTTGTTGTTAAAAGTAATTGAAGAAGAGGAGATATTTTTTTATGGCGAATGTTAAAAAAGTTAAAGGTGTGATTGGAATTTTAACTGGCGGCGGCGATGTGCCGGGATTAAATCCGGCAATTCGTGCGGTTACGATCCGAGCTATCCGGGAGGGATATAAAGTAATCGGAATAAGAAGAGGCTGGGCTGGCCTGGTTGAAATCGTGAGGGATAAAAAAACAGATAATAGTGGCTGCTATCTTGAGTTAACAGAAGAGATTGTGAACAAAGCAGGGCGGACTGGCGGTACCTTTTTGCATAGCTCAAGAACACGGGCAAGTCATGTGCCTTTGGCCAGCGTTCCGAAACACCTGAAAGATAAATATACGAATGAGATTAATGATTTAACGCCTGAAGTTCTAAAGAATTTAGAATTTTTGAATATTGATTATCTGATTCCAATTGGCGGTGATGATACACTAAGTTATGGTGTTCGTTTATACCAGGAAGGCGTTAAAGTTGTCGCTATTCCCAAAACGATGGATAATGATGTGCCGGGTACTGATTATTGTATCGGATTTAGTACTTGCGTTACCAGAACAATTCAAATGACCAACAGTCTGAGAACTTCTGCCGGATCGCATGAGCGTTTCCTTGTTTTGGAGGTGTTTGGCCGTTATGCTGGTTTTACGGCTATGCTGCCAACCATGGCTGGTTCTGCTAATCGCTGTGTAATTCCAGAACATAAATTTAATATTGAACAACTCACTGAATTACTATCCTACGATCGCGAAAAAAATCCAAGTAAATATTCAGTAGTGCTTGTATCCGAAGGCGCTATGTTCGAAGGCGGCGAAATGGTTTATTCCGATATGGAAAGAGATATGTTTGGTCATGCTAAACTGGGTGGTATCGGCGACATGGTTTCCGCTAAACTTAAAGAATTATCACCGAAATTTAACAAAGGTCTTCTAGTTAATGTAATTACACAAAAATTGGGTTATCTTGTTCGCGGCGGCGATCCTGATGCAATCGATTCGATTGTGCCGATGGCCTATGGTAATCTGGCCCTGGATTTAATTTTGGATAAAATCCACGGACGTCTCGTTGTGTTAAAAAATGGGCGTTATGACAATACACCAATTGAAGTTATTACAAATTCGAAGAAATTAGTAAATGTACAAAAACATTATAATATTAAACGTCTAAG
>JAFGKZ010000186.1 GCA_016928315.1 Calditrichaceae bacterium | reverse complement strand
TAAATATTTCTGAATATATAATTTGATTATTTGGTTTAATTAATTAAAAAAATTAAAGATATGTCCGAAGATTCCATTGTTCATAAGTGGAATTATCAGGTAAATCACATTTGGAAATGATCAATATACTAAAGGGACTTGCTGAAAAACCTGTAATTCGAGCGGCCTTGTTAATTGTTCTGGTTACCATTATCGCGTCAATTTTAATTGAATTATTCGAAAGCAGCCAGAACGATGCGTTTTCCACATTTTGGGATTCCGCTTGGTGGGTGATCGTTACAATAACTACGGTCGGGTATGGTGATAAAATACCGGTTACGCCGTTAGGTAAAATTATAGGCGTCCTGATTATGTTTGTTGGAATTGCCCTGTTATCCGTTGTAACGGCAACAATTTCGTCAATTTTAGTAACACGAAAAATAAAAGAGGATAAAGGTTTGCAAGAGATTAAACTTAAAGACCATATTTTGCTCTGCGGCTGGAATAATCAGGGTGAACACATACTCAACACTTTTGAAAAAGAGGGGAAAATAGATGCTCCTGTAGTTATGATTAACCAGCTTTCCGAAGAGGAAATGGCGGAGATCATTAATCATTACGAAAAAATAACGATCAGATTTGTACGGGGTGATTTTACCAAAGAAAATATCATTAACCGCGCCAATGCAAAGAATGCCCAATCAGCCATCATTTTACCGGATACCTCTTCCGGCTCGGTTAAACCAGGCGATGAACGAACCATATTGGCGACCCTGACATTAAAAACAATCAATCCGAAGATAAAAGTATATACCCATATACTGGATCGCGATAATATCTCGCATTTGCGTAAAGCGAAGGCTGATGAAGTTTTTGTGAGCGATATGTATACCGGCTATTTAATGGCCAATTATGTGTCTTCACCCGGAGTGCCTCAATTTATTCAACATCTATTTTCCAGCGCATCCGATTATAATTTGAAACGTAAACCAATTCCGGCAGACCTAATCGGGAAATCCTATAAACAGCTTAAAGAGCACTATAATCAAAATGGACGCGGCATTCTTTTGGGATTGCTGCAGATAACGGAGCCGTTTCAGCTATCGAGTTTGATGTCAGATGATTATTCCACCCTGGATGCATATATTATGCGTAAATTTCAGGAGGCCGGCCGGGGCTCAAAAAGCGATGAACAGGTTAAAATTTTAATAAATCCTGATGAAGATGCGGCGTTGAATAATAACGATTTTTATTTAGTCATAGAAAGTAAATAGAAATGAAAGCTGCAGATAAAAAATTATTAGAAAGCAAACTGGAATATCTAAAAAAAGTTTCCTTATTTACAGGACTCGAAGAAAGTAAGATCAGGGTAATTCTTGATAAAATGGTCGTAGAGAAGATTGAAGCAGAAACCACATTTATTCAGGAAAAAAGTACCGGCAGCGATTTGTATATCCTTTTAGATGGCGAAGTGGAAATTTCGAAATCGCTTGTTTTACCGGAATGGATTCAGACAACTCAAAAAACAGATAAATCATTAATTCGTCTATCCGAGAAACACTTTCCTTTTTTTGGAGAGATGGCCATATACGAAGAACAATCCGAGCGATCCGCATCAATAACGGCCAAACGTCCTTGTCTGATTGCAAGAATAAGCAAAAAGGATCTATGGCATATATTCGAAAACGATCATGAGATAGGAATGATCATCAATCGTAATGTTGCGGCTGAACTGGTAAAAAGGCTTAACAAAGCCAATAAAGATATATTAAAACTGACTACTGCATTTACGCTGGCTTTGGAAGGATAATAGTTTGGTTAAAATTGCGGGACTCACATTTAAAAGTTTTTTTGACTATTACCAATATGTAATGCAAAAATATTTCCGGAAGCATGCTCCGGTTCCCGATGGTTTTTATTTAAGCCAGGAGATCATGGAAGATATGAATATCCGGATGGCTGTTGCCCGTAATTGTCATTTTCCCAGTTTAATTACCACGCTTGCCAATGATGAATATGACCAGGTTCGTAAAGTGGCCTACCAAAATGAATTCTGGAAATTGTTGGGACGTTTTCAGGATGTGCTTGATTTTGGAAAAAGAGAACGTTTGTTTCTTGCCAACCATGAGGATTCATTTAACCTTATTACACTGTTAATGTTTGAACGCGATCTGGATGTATTTACTGAGATTCTTAAAAATCCGTTTATCACGATAAATATGATGGAATTATTTCTGAAACTCCTCAAACAGCGCAGTAAAGACCGGATTGATGAACAGATGCTGGAAATAGTCGGCAATGTAATATCAATTCGTAAAGAAGAGGATATTAAAGTACAACAAATTAATCAGTTGGCCCGGCAGATGAAGCGCACCGCCAGCATCGAGCAGTTAATAAAAATGTTGAGTGATGAAGACCCGGTGATACGAAAGATCGTGATTTCATTGTTAAATTCGATTGATCCTATGGTATTGCGGAAGTTTATTTATGTCAGTTTGGGCAAGGCAAAATATGATACGCTATTGCAGAATTTTATTGTACTTACCGAGCTTATCCATATTTGTAAAGAACGCACAGATTTGAACAAAATTTCTGTGAGTTCTCTGGGCTCCATAGGAATGAAAATCCGATCCAATAAATATCGATATATGGGTGATTTTTTTATGCATCTGCTCACAAAAAAACGGATCGCGGTTGTAAAATCCAGTGAAGAAGATGTTACGGATTTTTCTAATGTCATCCTGCTCTCACGCTGTCATCTTTCTAAAGACCGGGCGCTGCGTTCAATGGCGGAAGAAATAATGGCTGTAAATTTGATTTTGAATTTAGTGAATGATATTTCCACACCTAAAAAGATATTTACAGACGTGTTAAGTATTTTGGAAAAACATCCCGATGAAAACGTGAAAGCGCAAGTTGAGCAGAGCCGTCTGCGGGAAAGTGAACGCTTAAAAGAAAGTCTGAAAGAACTGGAAATTTCCGTTCAGGCTTATTTTGATATCATTTTCCAGTCGCTGGGTTACAATCAGATTAATGAATATAAAAATGTCGTTAAATCCATTGAGATGACCGATAAGCAAATTCGTAAGTTCGAGAATGTATTACGCGAATCCCTTGGCGATAAACACGGTGAATTGAACGAGATATTTCATAAAATTCAAAAAATACTAAATACCCGGGCTAAAGTAATTTATTTCGATACGAGTCAGAAAACTGTACGGGAACTTGAATATATTTTATCGCTGATCGATGAAATTTTTAGATTGAAAGAGTTCGGACTTAAATCACTGCGACCGGGTTCCTCAGCTGATTTTGAGTCGGAAGTGCGTTCCAAGGCATCGGCAATCTGGCGCAGCGCCATCAGTTTTTATCTGGGCCGTATAAAAGATTTATCGGAAATGATTCAAAAGAAAATAGCTAAAGTGGCTTTTGAAAATGAACGCAATAATTTTGAATTAGATATCGACAGCTCGATAGAAGAAATTGAAGGTAACTATAAAAAATCGATTGACTGCAATTTAAAAATAGCCTGTGCCGTTTGCAGCCGCCGCGGCTGCGCAGCCGAACGTTTCCTGTTTGAAACCCGCTTTTTTATCTCCAAATTTTTGGATGGTTTATCTGTTGCTAAATCTGCGGCTTCCTAAATGCCGGATTTACTTTAAACCTATTCTGCAAAAATTAAACGTATCAAAAATTAGCGTGACGCTATTGGAAACATTTAGATGATTTAATATCTTAAATTCTTTATATTTACAGCTTAATTATTCAATAATCATTAAGTTAAGTTTGTATTTTGAATCAATTATGCATGACGAAATCTGAACTTTTAATTTATGAGGCAAATCGCTTTAAGGGCTTAATCTGATGCAGAAGGAAATTTCAAAAATATATGATCCGAAAACGGTTGAGGGAAAATGGTATCAACACTGGCTGGATAAAAAATATTTTAAAGCCAAAGTTAACCCAAATAAAAAGCCATATACCATAGTCATACCTCCGCCGAATGTCACTTCCATTTTACATATGGGGCATGCGTTTAACAATACATTGCAGGACATTATAATCCGTTTTAAACGTAAACAGGGTTTCGAAGCCCTCTGGCTGCCGGGAACGGATCATGCCGGTATTGCCACTCAAACGGTTGTGGAAAGGGATTTAAAAGCCAGGGAGAAGAAGAGCCGTCATGATTTGGGCCGTGAAAAATTTGTTGAACGTATCTGGGAATGGAAAGAAAAAAACGGCAGCCTGATTATCGATCAGCTTAAAAAAATGGGCTGCTCCTGCGACTGGGACCGTGAACGATTTACCATGGATGAAGGTTTATCCAAAGCCGTTCAGGAAGTTTTTATCCGATTGTACGAAAAAGGATTAATTTATAAGGGCCTTCGAATTGTCAACTGGGATCCGGCGTCGGCAACTGCACTGGCGGATGATGAAGTTGAGCACAAAGATATTCAGGGGCATTTGTATCATATTCGCTATAGGTTTAAAAATTCCGATGAGTATCTTGTTGTAGCTACGACACGCCCTGAAACCCTGCTTGGCGATACGGCTGTGGCCATTGCCCCGGATGATATGGAAAAGTATCCGTTAATCGGTAAAAAAGTTATCATTCCTTTTGTGAACCGGGAAGTTAATATAATTGTTGATGAACATGTGGATAAGGATTTTGGATCGGGTTTTGTTAAAGTAACGCCGGCACACGATCCAAACGATTTTGAGATTGGGATTCGTCATAATCTTAAACAGGTGATTGTAATTGATAAAGACGGCAGTATTTTACCGGTTTGCCAGGTATTTGAAGATGAGGCTTACCATGATGAACTGCCGATACCTTCTTCTATTGCCGGCCTGGATCGCTTTGCAGCTCGTAAAAGAATCATCGATGAGCTTGACAAAGCCGGCCAGTTGGAAAAAATTGAAAAACATGCTCATGCCGTCGGTCATAGTTATCGTTCACATGTGCCGATTGAACCTTACCTTTCGGTGCAGTGGTTTGTAAAAATGAAGCCCTTTGCTAAAAAGGCTTTGGCGGTTGTTCATAATGGCGATGTTAAATTTTTTCCACCGGGACGGTTTGAAAAGACTTACGAAAACTGGATGATCAATATAAAAGACTGGTGTATTTCGCGTCAATTATGGTGGGGACACCGCATTCCGGCATGGTATAATGAAAACGGCGATATCAAAGTATGTTTGGATGATCCATCGACAGAAAGTGAAAAATGGATGCAGGATCCTGATGTGCTCGATACCTGGTTTTCTTCGCAGCTTTGGCCGTTTTCTACTCTGGGCTGGCCGGAAGATACGGAAGATGTAAAATATTTCTATCCAACCAATACGCTTGTTACCGGGCCGGATATCATATTTTTTTGGGTTGCCCGGATGATCATTTCCGGATTGGAATTTATCGGGGATGTGCCCTTCCGCAATGTTTACTTTAATGGTATTGTCCGTGATGAGCAGGGCCGGAAGATGAGTAAGTCTCTGGGTAATGGTATTGATCCGGTTGAAATGATTAATGATTACAGCGCGGATGCTATCCGCTTTACGTTGATTATGTTGAGCTCAGAGGGGAAAGACATCAATATCGGTAAGCATAGTTTTGAAATGGGTAGAAATTTTTCCAACAAAATCTGGAATGCCTATCGATTCTTGAGTATGAATCTTGAATCGACCGATACAGATTATACCCGATACGCTGAATATTTTACACTCGAAGATCGCTGGATTCTCAGTAAATTTAATCAAACCATAAAAAATATAACGGAGAATATTGATAAATTCCGGGTAAATGACGCGCTTAATGCCATTTATCATTTCTTCTGGCATGATTACTGTGATTGGTATCTGGAAATGATTAAAAAAAGATTATATCGTCCGGAAAATGAAAATGAAAAGAAAACGGCGCTGGCCATTGCATCCTACCTGATGAAAGGGTGTATGGAATTATTGCATCCGTTTATTCCATTTATCACAGAAGAAATCTGGCAGAATTTTAAAGGTGATGAAGAGGAAACTATCGTTCGATCTCCCTGGTTAGAAGCCAATGAAAAATTAATAGACCATGAAGCCGACAAATCCATTGATTTCATCCAGGAGGTAATCGGAAGCATTCGTAATCTGCGCGCAGAGATGAATGTGGAACCGGGTAAAAAAATAAATCTTGTTTTGGATAAACAAAGCGATAATTGGGATCTGGTAAAATCCAATCAGGAACATTTTACTGCTCTGGCTAAAGTAGAAAATATTATTCCTTTGGAAGATGATTTTATAAAAGATAATGCCGGAACACTGGTAGTACAGAAGATGGAATTTTTTATTCCACTGGCTGATCTGATCGATATTGAAAAAGAGAAACAACGTTTGGTAAAGGAAATATCACGGTTGGAAGGATTGGAAAAAAGTCTGGCAGCTAAATTAAATAATAAAAGTTTTATAGATAAGGCCCCGGATAACATTGTAAGTAAAGAACGCGATAAATTAGAAAATGTCCGGGAAAATTTATTTAAAGTCCGGACCAATTATAATAAATTTATGTAGAATGTCTAAGTAGTATGAGACTATATTAATAATCAGTATTAAAATGAATGAAAAAGAACTAAGAAAAAGAATTCGGGAAGAATTAAAACAGAATCACGAGGAACATAAAAAAAAGCTCAAATCTGAGCAGCTTTCCAAAAGTAATGATTCAAGCTGGAATTTATATCATTCAGAACATCACCAGGATTTCCAGAAAGAAGCTGTCATCCGAACAATTGAAGAAGAAATTTGTTCGCAGTATCCTGAAATGGTTGAATGTGAAAATCATTTGGGGGAGGTACGATGGCTTACACCTCTGGAATTAAATGAAGAATTTGAGTTTTATCCGATCGAACTTTCCTTCTTTCAAAAAATAGTTAATAAATTTTCCAGAACCAGCCCGATAGACATTCCTGATACCGACGAATGGAAAGAGTATATCAGAAAATTACGTGCGGATATGGAAGATAATGTTCAAAAGCGGATAAACCGGTTTAAAGAAATGCAGGCAAAAGCACAGAAGAACAGGCATTCTGATATTGAAGCTAAAATTTATGAAGAAGAAGTTGATAAATTTTACAAAACAAAAAAAGGATACAAAAAATATAAAAATCATCTGGGTGAATTTCGCTGGATGACCAAAGAGGAAGCGGAAAATCAGGATGAATTTTATGAAGAAGATCCTTCACTGCTGCAAACATGGCTAGTCCGCTTAAGTATTGCAGCTGGTTTTTTAATTACCTTCAGCCTTATATGGACTTTTTTCATTGCGGGTAAAAGTGAACCAAAAGGATATTTATTAATAAAAGGCGGCTCTGACAAAGGCAGCCTGTATGTAGATAAAAATCTTGCAGCCGGATTTAAATTAAATACGCCTTATCCGATTACGGTGGGAGAACATTCGATTTCTTTTATCCGTAATGGGTATGTTACTGTTCCCAGTCAACAACAGATTTTTGTTGAACAAGATGATACTATTTCCGTTCATTTTGATTTCCTTGAACAAATTACAGCAACGATGGGCTTTATTAAAGTTCGCAGCGGTTCGGTGGATAGCAGGATATACATTGATAATGATTTTTCCGGTAACATATCGGGAAGAGATATTATTGCCGTTAAACCGGGGCAACATTCAATCCGTTTAGATGCCGATGGTTATATTGCTCATCCCATTGAACAGCAAGTTGAAATAGGTGTGCAGGATACCATTGAACTGGTATTTTCCATGCACCCGAAAAAAAGCAATCGCGCTGAAGAATACGACCATGCGGATGCCAAACTCGGTTTAATCGAAGTGCGATCCAATGTGAAAAATGCAGATATTTATATCAACGGAGAAAAAACAGATTTTAGAACAGATTATGTATTACAAAAAATGGAGTATGGTCAATATGCCATTGCAGTGAAAAAACAGGGGTATCAAACTTATCCCGAAGAAAAAGTTGTTAAAGTTAATCGTGAAAACACATGGAGTATTGTTAATTTTACACTAAGCAGTACCACTACAATGGTTATCCTGCGCACCTATCCGGTTAAGGGGGAAATATTTATCAATGGGAAACCGGTTGGCACGGGAGAATTTAGCGGCTCGTTACCACTTGGAGAACATGAGATTTCATTTGGTGATGTCCCATTTTATGATAAACCAGCTACACAGAATATAACAATAACCCATGAACGGGAAAATGCATATACTTTTAATTATATTACCAGTCTGAACATCGTTTTTAATCATAATAAAATCGTATCTTCCGGGCTTAGCGGACGCATTCTGCAGGGCTATCTATTCAGTAATTTTAATCTTATTCAGGATAGCGAAAATGGTCCCGATTTAAAATTGAATAATACTATTAATGATCAGATATGGTATCTGGGTTATACATTTCAGTACAGGAATCCACCCGGCAGCGATGCCTTACTGTTTGAATTCACAATACCACCGGCCATCGATCTTTCACAGCCGCTCAACCTCAAAGTATGGGGATATCGATCCGGTAATAATTATCCGATAGTTGTCAGAGGGAATGCCTATTATCAGATTATTGTAAATGGAAATACTCTTAAAAATCTGGTACTGCCTAAATACAGCATCAAAGAGATCAGTGAGAACCATTTTGATTCATTTACGATTAATGAATATTTGCAGATTGGTTTAAATACTATTTTAATATCTACCGTTGAAAGTACATCGGAAGAAGTAGCATTATGGAAAATTGCGATACAATAACGACAAGGTTATCTTAATGGTAATTCCATATTAGTCTTTTACGGTTTAATAATTGGGATTAATTGTACTACAAATGTCCAATAAACAATTTGGTATTTTCGACAAGAATATTGATGAATCTGTGAAACGTCCTCTTGCTGACAGAATACGGCCTCAAAAATTAGATGATATCATTGGACATACAAAAACTATAGGGTCTGAATCAGCTTTATATAAACAAATTAAATCAGGATTTTTACCATCCCTTATTATTTGGGGACCGCCGGGTGTAGGGAAGACCACGATTGCCCGAGTGATTGCCTCAGAAACAGATAATAATTTTGTTTCGATTTCAGCAGTAGCATCGGGCGTAAAAGAAGTGCGTGATATTATAGACAAGGCGCGTGAGCAGATTAGCTATTATAATAAGCACACGATTTTGTTTATTGATGAAATCCATCGTTTCAATAAGGCCCAACAGGACGCTTTATTGCATGCTGTCGAAGAAGGCCTTATTGTGCTTATCGGAGCCACAACGGAGAATCCCAGTTTTGAAGTTATCTCGCCATTACTTTCACGATGCCAGCTGCTGAAGCTGGAAATGTTAACTGTGGATGATTTAAGTAAAATTATAAAACGAGCTATTAAAAAGGATGTATTGCTTAAACAATATACGATCCAAATTAAAAATGAGGAAGCGTTACTTCTGTATAGCTCGGGAGATGCCAGAAAATTATTGAATATTCTCGAAATCACTTTCCATCTCGCGGAAAAAGTTGGAAAAAAATGTGTGATTGATAAAGATTTAATTAAAAAAGCTCTGGAACAGAATCCCCTATATTATGATAAAAAAGGCGATTATCACTATGATACCATATCGGCTTTTATCAAAAGCGTAAGGGGTAGTGATCCTGATGCAGCTGCGTACTGGTTAGCTCGTATGCTGGAAGGTGGAGAGGATCCCACATTTATTGCCCGCCGGTTGATTGTTTTAGCGTCGGAAGATATTGGCAATGCTGAACCATATGCGTTATCTTTAGCCAATGCCGGATTTGAAGCAGTTAAAAATATAGGCATGCCGGAGGCGAGGATTATATTATCACAGGTTGCTACTTATCTGGCCAGTGTGCCCAAAAGTAATGCAGCGTATCTCGCGGTTGATGCAGCGGTGGCAGAGGTTCGGAAGAGCGGTTTGCTCCCGGTTCCTCTGCACTTACGCAATGCGCCGACACAATTAATGAAAAAACTTGATTATGGCAGCGATTATAAATACCCGCATGATTATGAGGACCATTTTATAGAACAAGTATATCTGCCGGAAAAGATTAAAAATAAAATTTTCTATGAACCATCGGAAAATGGCAGAGAATCAAAACTGAAAAGTTATTTAACTAATCTTAAATCCCGAAAAAGGGAGAAGTGAATTGGTCAAACAATTTAAAAATTTAATGCTCAATAAGTACCTCAATTTTAGATTGAATTATTTTAAGAGCAATGAGGACCTGTGCGATTACCCGGCAAAAATTGGCACCATAAAAAAAGTGCTGTTAATTCTGCCGGCGGAGTGTAAAGATAAAACCGAATATCGGGATTTTATTAATGGATTGAATCAGGTATTCCAGAAAGCCAAAATTTCCACTTTTCAGATTAAAGATTTACGGCTGCATGAACAGAACTGGCTGGGTGTGCCCAACGAGCGCTATCTTGATGAATTGCGCTCCCAAAATTTTGATTTGATTATCGATTTAAATATTCGTCCTGATAAAATCTGCGCGTATATATGCGCTTTAAGTGAAGCGCCTGTACGTATAAATCTCGTTTCGGGGAAATATGATCATGTGTATAATTTATACTTCCGGTCAGAGCAGGAAAAATCAATAGATGAGCGATATCAACTAATCTTGAGTAATTTGGCCAAGTTGAAATTAGCGTAAAAGTATAGGAATTATACCGTGTATTTTAAAATAATAGAAACAATGATAGTACTGTTATTAATCAGTTTATTTAATAACAGCACTTGTCAGACAAAAGATACCGGTAAAGAGCAGATCATTGAAATCGGAACCTTTAATATCGAATGGTTTCCTTGTAAAGATGATGGCGGTATGATGAAGCAGTACGGTATTAATCTGCGATATCCGCCCAAGGGTGAATCAACAAATATGAAAGCTCTTTTTGGACTGCTCGGGAATCTTGATATTGAACTGCTTGCTTTAGAAGAAATTGTGGATCCGCAGATGTTTGCGGATTCTGCACAAAAATATCTGGGAAGGCAGTATAAATTTATTTATTCGCCAGCTGGCGGAGATCAGAAAGTTGGATTTCTTTATGATTCCACCGCACTGCAACTCATTGGTAAACCAGAAACCTACATGCAGGTGGCTTTAAGCAATGATTCCCGTTTACGTCCCGCTTTTGGCGTTTATTTTAAGGCTGTCCCTTCTGGATTTGATTTTCATGCCATTGTGGTTCATTTAAAAGCATCGCCGCGCGGCTGGGATCTGAGAAAAAAGCAGTGGACGATTCTTGAAGAAATTTTAACCAATCTACCCAAAGAAACTAATGATAGTGATATCGTTCTATTAGGTGATTTTAATAATGTATCTAAATTAAGAACAGCTGAATTTGATACTATTATGCAGCGTACAGGTTTTTATCGCGCTACAAAGGAATTATCAGAAATGGTTTCAAATTACTGGCAGCCGGATTATAAAAAAGAACGCATTGAGGGATCGCTGATCGATCATATTTTTATTTCCGCCGATGCAAAAATCGAATTTATTGAGAACAGTCTAAAAGTCGGGGGCATGTGTGCAGAAGGCGCGTTAGAATATAGAGGCGATTCGATACCCGATTATTATCAGCAAATTTCAGATCATTGCCCGGTTTATGGCTCATTCAGGGTGGATATCGATAATGATTAAAAGAAAAGCCTTTCCATAGAAAGACTTTATCATTTTAATTAATTGTTAAAGTTAAAAGTACAGATGTTCCAATATTACCGGCAGCATCATAAACTTTAAAATAAATTGAATGCAAAGCGCCATTCGCTTTCGGCGTGGTATCCCAATCAAATATCCATGGGACAGATGGATTGTTTGCGCTGTTTTCCAATTGACCATCCACGTAAAATTCTGCCCGAGTTACCGCTACATTATCGAATAGATCGACCGAGACCTGAATCGTGTCAGTTATTGTTGAACCGGCAAGTGGAAATAATATTAACGCACTGGGATTTATACCATCACCAGCCTCGCCCGTTCTTGGATATACAGTTACATTAATGACTGGAGATGTAGCAGTGTTATTACCTCCATCCCATACTTTTGCATATATAGTGTGTTGGGTTGAATCTGAATAATTAGCCGTATCCCATCCATAGCTATATGGATATGTGCTGCTTAATCCAACAGAATCTCCATTTATATAAAAAGCAACCTTTTGAATAGATCGTTCATCTTCAGCATTTGCAACAATATTAACAATGCCTTCAACAACCTGTCCACCTTGAGGGTTAACAATTGTGACTATTGGGTCGATAATATCCTGAGTTTCCGCAACGGTGAAAATAACATATTCAGAATAACCAACATTGCCCTCTTTATCTTTGGCAGCCGCCTGAATGTAATGATCGACTTTACGTTCCAGACTGGAAATATTTAATTCAATTTCATAGGGAATATTATTTACAGAGGTACTTTTCACACCATTTAAATAGTACCATACTTCGCTTACTTCCTCATCGTCAAATGCGGAAATACGCGCATTAACATTAGCAGAAATAACAGCGCCATCATATGGATATGCAACCACAACTGTCGGTGGTGTTACGTCCTCAATTTCGGGAAATGAGCATTGCAATAAAATGATAATTGGCAATAAGTAAATATATTTTTTTAGCATTAAATAAACCTCCTCTGTGATCGGAGCCTATTTTATTAAACATTTAAAATTCTATTGTGATTTAAAACACTCAAATAAACTCGTCTATAATTTAATAAAATTAACATAGGATCAAGTAATTATATAAATTAAATATTTAATTCAATACCAACGGGACAATGATCCGAACCCTTTACATCCGCAAGTATGAATGCATCTTTAACCATGCCCTTATGTTCTTCATTGATAAAAAAATAATCTATACGCCAGCCTATATTCCGGCTTCTGGCATTCATCCTGTACGTCCACCATGAGTACTGCTCCGGTTCCTGATTAAACATACGAAAGGTATCGACATAGCCCGTTTCAACCAGTTTATCCATCCAGGCGCGTTCAATGGGTAAAAAACCTGAATTTTTCTCATTAGCTTTAGGATTTTTCAAATCAATTTCTTTATGCGCCGTGTTATAATCGCCGCAGGCAATAACCGCTTTCCCTGTTTTGCGTAAGTTTTCAGCATGATCCAGAAAGGCATCATAAAAACGCATTTTGTAATCCAATCGATCCTGACCGCGTTGGCCGTTTGGGAAATAGATATTGTATAAATAAAATTTTTCATATTCCTGCAGAATGATCCGGCCTTCGCTGTCAAATTCTTCAATCCCGAATCCCAGTTGTATTGAAATGGGTCGCTGTTTATTTAAATTAGCCACGCCGCTGTAACCAGCCTTTTTTGCTTCATTCCAGGTTATGTGCAAAGAATCGGCGGAACCAAAGCTGTCAACAAATTGTTCTTTATCTGCCTTGACTTCCTGTAAACAAATAATATCAGCAGATTCAGAATTAAACCAGTCTTTAAATCCATTCCGAATGGCAGCGCGGATGCCGTTTACATTCCAGGATATAATTCGCATAACGTTTAACTTCCTTAATTATTGAGGGATAAACTTAAACTATTTTGGCATAATCATCAATTTCATTTTTACAATAAATAGTCAACTGATTATTTGAGAAGTTTATTGCAAAAGTAGTATCAGACTTAAAGATTTTTGGATTTTATTTTTGATAGTTATAGTTTATTAAAAAAACAAAATGGAGTAGACAATGGATTTAAATTTAACAAATAAAGTAGCAGTAGTCTTCGCTGCCAGTAAGGGTCTCGGTAAAGCTGCTGCGCTGTATTTAGCCGCCGAAGGTTGTAAAGTGGCCATATGTTCAAGAAATGAACACAATCTTAAGCAGGCTCAGGCTGAACTTCAAAAAAGTTCGGGAAGTGAGGTTTTAACGCATGTCGTTGATGTCGGAAAAAAATCAGATATTGATAATTTTATTCAAATGATAGTTGATAAATGGCAGAAAATTGATATCCTGGTTACCAATGGCGGCGGCCCTCCTGTTAAACCATTCATGGATACCGATGATGAGGAATGGCATACCTGGTTCGAAAACACGTTTATGAGTGTTGTCCGTTCTATAAAAGCAGTCATTCCATCGATGCAAAAGAATAAAAGTGGCCGTATCATTAATATTACTTCGGTATCCGTAAAAGCGCCGCTTGAAAATTTAATTTATTCTAACTCTCTTCGTCTGGGTGTAGTTGGATTAGCTAAAACGCTGGCTGCAGAATTAGGACCCTATGGCATCACGGTTAATAATGTGGCGCCCGGCTATCATTTAACGGAAGGCTTGGAACGAATTATCAGGACAAAAGTTGATATGGGCTTTAAGCGTGAAGAGGTTCTGGAACAGTGGACTGAAAAAATTCCCCTGCGTCGTATTGGCCTTCCCGATGATCTTGCCGGATTGATTACTTTTTTGGCATCGGAAAGATCCTCGTATATTACTGGCGCGACTATCCAGGTTGAAGGCGGCATGTATTCAGGTGTATTATAAAAAATTTAAAAGATTAAAAACCTTTTACACACTAAGTCACGAAGGCTCTAAGTTAGATTTTAAAAATCATCAAATATGTGATCAGTATAAATCTTAATCCTTTGTGTCTTAGGGCCTTAGTGTCTTTGTGTGGAATGCTTCTTTTAAGTTGGCAGCCCTTCATTTTTCATTATGACTAAGGCATTGGTTGTGGGGCAGGGACCTTGACGAAGTTTAAAATCGAATACCATTTTTCGGTTTTCTATATGCTCCTGAAAATGAAAATTTTGCACCGATTTTAGTTCAGATTCCAGGCTGGTCAGTTCAAGATCATGCGTGCTTATAACACCGGATCCAAATTTATTACTGAGCGATTTTATTAATGCCCGGCTGCCGGCCAAACGTTCCTGATTATTAGTACCTTTGTAAATTTCGTCAATCAGATAAAACAAAGGATATTCATTTACAGTTGCCAGCTCAATCAGCATTTGTTTAAGCCGCTTTACCTCGGCATAAAAATAGGAAAGTCCCTCAGCCAGATTATCATCTATTTTAATACAGGTGAATATCCGCATAAACTGAAGCGTCAATTCCTGCGCATCGACCACGCCTCCTGCCTGGGCAAGGCAAAGATTAATGCCAATCGTTCGCAAAAAAGTGCTCTTCCCCGACATATTGGAACCGGTGATCAAAATAATATGGCCAATTTTATCAAGTTGAAAATCATTTGTCTTCTTTGCATCTTTTTTGATGAGAGGGTGTCCTAATTGGCGGCTATTCATAAAACTTTTCTTGGTATTAAATTCCGGGAAAACATATTCCGGATTTAGCCAGGCAAAATTTGCCATCGCGCTTAAAGATTCCAGCTCGTACCAGCAATCAAGCCATGCAGGTATTTGTTTTTTGATTTTTTCTTTGTTATTTAAAAATATCCTGATTAAAATATAATCAAACGGTAATACAACATTGAGCAATATCTTGATAATAATATTTGAACTAAATCCCAATAGACTTATTAATAGAAGCAATCGTTTTAAAATGACGGATGGTTTATAAGTACTTTTACGAATTGGATTTAATAATTCTGCAATCAGGCCGTTTTTCGAAAATGGATACTTTTCCAAAAATAATAAATTATGTGAGATCTTATGAATTTCATCATTTAGATCAATAGCCTCCCAGAAAATACCGCCTATATATTTTATTTTTAAGATAAATAATAAAACATAAATGGTAAAACTAATTGTATAGTAACTTGGAATCAGATCCAATGAATATAAAATAAATAAAATAATATTAACTAATGCCAAACCAGTCAGGCTAAATAGAAACCATCCTCCCTGGATATTTTTATTTACTCTTTTTAACCATGTTATAAACTTATCACCATCAAATTCCTGCTCTGATACTTTTTTTGATTGAAATGATAACTTATCGCGAAAACGGTATAATGGAATTAATTCCGAAATTAATTTCTGTCTTTTAAAAATTAGTTGCGGATCGGGAGTTTGTTGTAATAACCAGTCCTGTAACCTATTGCTTGCATTTTTTGATGTCGTGTTATCTATCAGACGATGTAATGAGTATTCACCGATAATATCTAAATCAAGGGCAAAGGGATGATGAGTATTGACAGCATAGTTTTTAGATGGGATACCAGACCAGTTCAGAGTGGCGCGATTACAGTGTTCCGTTTTGATGGATATCCAGAGCTTATATCTTTGAATGGATTGTTTTATTTTTTTATGAAAATAACTGGCAACTGTGAAAACAACCAGAAAAATAAAAACGGCGACGCCGCTTAAAATTTCATTTGAAAAAAATAAGGCTAAAACTGTAACGATCAATCCTGCTATAATTATTGCCAGTCGAATCCAGGATAATGTATTACTTTTGTGATTAGATTTTTTTAGCTGGTTTTCTAGTCTTTTTATATTTCGTTTTAACTGTCTTATTTTGTCCATCAGGATTTTCTATGAATACTTATTGATTTCCCAAATTACAATTTTAATAAAAAAGGTTCAATGCAAATATAATCATTTTAGAATTGAGTTTTTTCGGTAATAATTTTGATGAGAATAAAATAGATTGATCTGTTTAAAGTCATTGTGTTGGCATTGTGTTAAGCAATACTAATAAAAATTTTAAGTTATACTATTTTCATTTGACAAGGAAACTTGCTCAGATTATTTTCCTGTTGCTTCTGTGGATATTTTTCGATAGCTCATACTCACGAGTTGAAAAGATTTACATAAATTAAAAGGAGAATGTAATCATGATTAATACTATAGGTGAAGCGGCCGGCCAGGTTTACCAGGTTCTGGATAAGAGTGGTGAATCTACCATTGCCAAATTAAAAACAGCAACCAAAATGAATGATTTTATTCTGGCAGCAGCCGTCGGCTGGCTGGCCCGTGAGAATAAAGTTAAAATTAATCAAAGTGGAAAATCGGTTAAAGTTTCTTTAGTTTAACCTGTGTACCACTGAGATTGGACATTATTACCGTCATTAAATTAAATATTTGGCGTTTAAAAAAATCTTGACTTGAAACTATAACTATTCTATTTTCTTGTTGATTAAATCCTAACTCATTTAAAGCGGCAAATATGAAAAAAATACTTCTATTACAAATCATTTTTCTTTTTATTATTAGCTCGGCTTATGCAAAAATTGTGCATCGTATTGTCATCAATGGCGTAATCAATCCCGTAGCAACGGAATATATCATAAAATCGATTGAAAAAGCCGAAAGAGAAAACGTTGAATTGTTACTGGTCGAACTCGATACACCCGGCGGATTAATGGAATCCATGCACCAGATTATGAAAGCGATTCAGTCTTCCGATGTGCCGGTAGCCGTGTACGTGGCGCCCAGCGGGTCCCGTGCCGGATCAGCCGGTGTGTATATAACCTATTCTGCCCATATCGCAGCCATGGCGCCTTCAACCAATATCGGTTCTGCTCATCCGGTTTTTGGCAGCGGATCAGGTGAAAAAATGGATAGCACAACCACTGAAACCATGATGGAAAAAGTGGTAAACGATGCGGTGGCAAAAATTAAAGCAGTAGCTAAAACGCGGGGACGTAATGTAGAATGGGCTGAAAAAGCCGTCAGGGAGAGCGCTAATATTACTGAAACAGAAGCCTTGAAATTGAATGTAATAGAATATATTGTTCCATCCGCAGATTCTTTGCTTTCTGTTTTGGATGGGAAAGAAATCAAACTCGACACCGGTGTATCAAAACAATTAAATACAAGGAACGCAACGGTTATTACCTATGAGATGAGCTGGCGTCAGCGTATGCTTGATACCATTACAAATCCGAATATCGCTTATATTTTAATGATGATTGGAATGGCAGGCATCATGCTGGAAATTTATAATCCCGGAAGTATTTTACCGGGTGTTGCCGGAGGCGTCAGTTTGATTATAGCTCTTTATGCTATGCAGACTCTTCCCGTGAATTATGTAGGCTTACTTTTAATTATTTTTGCTATTATACTTTTCCTGCTGGAAATTAAAATACCGAGTTTTGGTTTGTTAACCATTGGGGGAATTATTTCTATGGTGATTGGAAGTATTATGCTGTTTGATTCTGATTTACCGTTTTTACGTCTTGCCTGGGAAGTTATTGCTGTTGTAGTGACCATTACAACATTATTTTTTATATTTGTTATTGGGATGGCTGTACATACACATCGTAAAAGACCTACAACCGGACAAGAGGGTATGCTTGGTGAGATTGGTGAAGTATATAAAAAACTTGATCCCTATGGAACCGTTATTATTCACGGTGAATACTGGAAAGCTTTTAGCGATTCAAATATCAATAAAGGGCAGAAAGTCAAAGTTATTGAATGTGATAATAAACATTTAACAATAAAAGTAGAAGCCATTTAAAAAAGGGAGGAGCTATGCCTCTGACAATATTTGCGATTGTATTGATACTTATAATTGTTGCCAGCGCAATTCGGGTTCTGAAAGAATATGAACGCGGCGTTATTTTTCGTCTTGGTCGTTTAGTCGGTGGCAAGGGACCAGGAATAATATTATTAATACCTTTTATCGACAGGATGGTTAAAGTAAGTCTGAGAACCGTGGTGATGGACGTCCCTCCGCAGGATGTAATTACCAAAGACAACGTTTCCGTACAGGTGAATGCGGTGTTGTATTTTCGCGTGCTAAATCCTGAAAAATGTATCGTTGAGGTCGAAAATTACTTATTTGCGACATCTCAGCTATCACAAACGACTCTGCGTAGTATTGTGGGTCAGGTGGAGCTGGATGAACTGCTCATGGAACGCGATAAAATCAATACGCGTCTGCAGGAGATTATCGATCAGCATTCCGATCCCTGGGGTATTAAGGTGTCTTTAGTAGAGGTTAAACACATTGATTTACCGGAAGAGATGAAACGCGCCATGGCCAAACAGGCCGAAGCAGAGCGTGAACGCCGTGCAAAAATTATTGCCGCAGAAGGTGAATTTCAGGCCGCAACGAAACTTACAGCTGCTGCAAAAATTATTGATGAAAGCCCATCGGCATTACAATTACGTTTTCTGCAAACGCTGGTGGAAGTTGGTTCGGAAAAGAATTCAACTACCATATTCCCGGTACCGATTGATCTTTTTGCACCTTTTATTAAAAAAGTACATCAGGAAATACAGAGAGCAGAAAAATAATCGAATTGGGATTTTTAAGGCAATAATAATTTTAAACCTGCCGCATCAGGCAGGTTTTCTTTTGTGCGCTACGCATACCATTGCTCTATAGAGTGAAAGTCTCGAACGAGCCGGCCAACGGGAATCGTTAATCCGAAGCAAGGGTG
>JAFGKZ010000185.1 GCA_016928315.1 Calditrichaceae bacterium | reverse complement strand
TGGCTATTTTGTTTTTAGATTTTACGGATGGACGATTGTCCAATGGAAATGTACCTTCTACAGATGCAGAATTAGACTTAGTCGATAACCTGAACGCTGTAGGTAACATGGGATGGGATTGGATTAACCCTAATAATCATAGTTTAGGACGTAAAAAAACAGTACGCAAATACAAATACGAAGATTACTGGAACAAGTTTTTTTCCACAGGTCACACCTATTTTGGCAGCGCGCACCCGGACAATGAATCCCACGATGTTGAAGCTTACGGCAGTTTTAAGGAGTATTATGATGAGGTCAGTTACGGCATGCTTAATATTATTCCCGCCCAAACCCACGCCGGTTCGGGTATGTACGCGACAGGCATTATAAATAAAGTTGATGATATTGGCGGGGAAAAGCATATCCGCTGGGCAAATTTACGTAAGAAAAAATCAGACTATGCCTCTATAAGCGATATTTATGAGGGTACTCTTCCTATTGGAAATAGAATTATTTATGATGTGCTTGACAGTCTTTTGAACATTGAAGAAACTACATTCAATATAGATACTTATGACGGCAATATAATGGTAGTTATAGCCGGATCTTCGATATTAGGATCTAATATTGGAGGAAGGGCCGACTTTGCAGGTCCGTGGAGCTTTGTAAGAGAAAAAAAAGGATTAAACACATCTAATGAATCTGTTTTAGAGGGTATTTGGATTGAAGTGCATGAATTCGGCCATAATTTAGGTTTTGAACATCTGCCTTCCAGTTGTTATGATCCTATGAATTCCTCAATTCCCTGGGTTAAGCACCGGCATTCTCCACCGCATTTTAATCCTCTTTATAAATTACAGGCAGGCTGGATTACTTACACCGATTTTGAAAAAATAAACTCAACAACCGGATCACCGATTTCCTTGCAGCCATCACATTCGAATAGTGATTTTGCAACTGTGACACTGTTTGGCGACGCCCTGCGTAATGATGATTATGAACACAGCGAATACTTTGTACTTGAATACCGAAAACGGGAAGGTTTCAATCGTTTTTCCGGTGGAGAAAATGAAACTTCTTTTCAGGGCGGGGTGTTGGTTTGGCATTACTCGCCATATGAAAAATTTAATTTAGTAAAAAATGAAAAATCAGCCATTGGATTAAAAGTTGAGAATCCGGACTATTTTCACAGCAGCGCTGGCGATCCACTGGATTTTTTCTATTCGGGTCATCCGTTAAATACAGGCAGTATTCCAAATTCCGACTCCCGTATGGACATCACAACCGGCATTTCATTATCTGATTTTAATGTGAATGGTGGCAGTGAAATTGAATTTAACATTACTTATAATCCCAGCCTTGGAGAGCCTCCTGACTATACATATTTCCTAACTAAAGATAGCCCGGCCAGTGTTTCAATCACAGGAAATGCATACGTCGAAGATATATTTTCCGGACAAATCACAGTAAATGATAACAGCCATGTTGAATTTGCGCCAAATGCTTATATTTCTACAACTCATATAAATGCTGATGCATCTTCTCTGGGCTCAATTTCATTCAGAGGAGCTTTCGCTTATGGTAGTCCGCGTTTAACATGGAATGGGATTGAAATATCTCCATCTAGTTCAGCATCAATTATCCAGAATTGTTTAATTTCTAATACTAACTCAAGTTATGGGGCTGTTCATGTTTATTTCCCATATTTTGATGAATATGGTGCAGTACCTATAATAAAAAATAATCAGTTTCAAAATAATGTTTTAGATTTGTACCTGGATAATCAAATCCCTTCCGAATATAAAGAATTAGGAGGATATGATAATAATGATCTTAATTCCATAGCTATAGCTGGGTTCTGGAAACTCACAAGTGTATCTACATTTACTATTCCATCTGGCGTGAGTATGTCCATAAAATTTCCCTCACCTCACTATGATCTGTACCCGGATACTTATTTCAAATTTGCCGAAAATACCAGTCTTATATGTAGAGGTCATTTATCAGCAATAGGAAACTCTAATAATGAACTAAAATTTACGCAAAACAGTTCAGGAATTTGGGACGGTATTAAATTTTATGGTAATGGTAACGGTATAATAAAAAATGCTAAAATTGAATACGCTAAAAAAGGTGCAAATATATACAGTACCAATAATAATATTACAATTGAAAACTCCACTATCGAACACTTTACAGAACAAGGCATCTATGTCCGAGATTCGGATATAACAATTAAAAATTGTAAAATAAAAAATCCTGATGGAGCTTCACACGGTATCTACCTTTACGATTATTGTGATCCCACAATCAGCGGCACAGAGGTCAATGTTCCCGGATGTATCGGTATATATCAGGAATATGGAAATGGAGAAATAAAAAATTGTACAATTAAAAATTGTGTTACAGGGGTAAAGACAAACATAACCGCAATGGAAATATATAATAATTACTTTACGGACAATAGCTATGGTATAAGACTGGCAGGTTATTCTCCAGTTAATATTCATGATAATGATTTTTATGACAATGATGTTGGACTATACCTGGAGCAAAGTCAGCCTTCTGTTGTTAAATGGAATAATTTCGGAATAAGGCTCGTGCCATTTGAGTATAATCCAAATAATGATGAAGGTATATTGGTAAATTATCTGCAATCCGGAAATAGTTTTTTAAGTGGTAAATGGAATAACTTTATTGACGGCGGTTCGACTCTTGATATTAAAAATCTTAAATCAATAACACTTAATGCTACGGGTAATGCCTGGGATTTAATAAACAACCAGGGGCCTGTCAGTTACAATCCTATTCAACCTTTTAACTATAACGCAGGGCCCGGCGGTTCTATGGGTAAATTGGCCGGAGAATTTATTGCTGAAAAAAAATCAGTTGTTCCGGACAAATTAATTCTCGAACAAAACTATCCTAATCCCTTTAATCCGTTGACTACAATAAAATTTCACCTGCCTGAAGACTGCTCCATATATTTGGTGATTTATGATATGCTTGGCCGTGTGGTTCGTTCACTCCTTTCCGATGCCTCGTATCCGGCCGGTGTTCATCAGATTGACTGGGACGGAACCAATCAAACCGGTAATCAACTTTCGTCAGGCGTCTATATTTACAGGATCAAAGCCGCTCCCGTTAAGGGCGGTGCAGCTTTTAATTTTAGCCGTAAGCTGGTTTATATGCGGTAAGATTATTTTAATACTAAAACATGATTGGAGCATATTATGAAATACAATCTATCTAAAAGACTCATTTTTTTGATTTTTATGATTCCTTACGTTGTTTCGGCAGAAGTCATAACCATTGAAGATGTTGACGTAAAAGGCCAGCCGAAGAAAAACGGCGAATATCAACTCTTAATCAATTTTGAACTGCCCGAATTACCTGAAAATATCAATATCGATTATGCTGGAATGACCATGGGTGTTAATGTGGTATCAAACCCCGATACGCTGACTATGAATTTTGAAATATTAACAGATATAAATTCTAAAAAAGAAAAACTGGTTAATTATAATTCCAATCCTGTGACAACCCTGATTTCAAGGAAACAGAAAGGGCTGACTAAACTGGAATTGGATATTACTCAGATAGTCAAGTTATGGGTAAATGAAGGTGAATCAAATTCCGGCATCACATTGGTTTCCCACAGGAATGTGGATAAGAAGTTCCTGAAATCAGAAAGAGTTATTTTTGCTCCCGGTTTTACGAAACCGACCGTAAGGATTTTTTTCACGATTATTGATTCTTAATAAACGGGACAATTTTAAATCATTAGAAATTTTTTACTAAAAATTATTTTTAAACAAGCAATAGGCTGTCACATAATGGGACAGCCTATTTCATCTAATAAATGCCATCATCCCGCCTAACAAGTAATTGTTTTTATATCTTTATGATTTTCTATCTCATAAGGATTTACTAAATCTCTTAATAGCTTTGCTTCTTTTAAACGATCCAACCGTTCCAGCACCGGTTCGAGTTTATTAAATTTCATGAGTTCCAGACGAAATTTGGCAATATGCGGCAGACCTTTCAGGTAACCGCTCAGATGTTTTCGCATTTCAATGACGCCTTTACGCTCGCCCTTATACTCTATTGAAAATTGGTAATGTTTTTTTAGAATCTCAACTCGTTCCTGCAAGGCGGGATGTTTCGGCGTTTCACCGGTTTGCAGATAATGTTTGGCGTCCCTAAAAATCCAGGGATTATGAATAGCGCCCCGTCCGATCATCACAGCGTCGCATCCGGTTTCAGCAAACATTTGTTTGACCTGCTGGGGCGTGGTAACATTGCCGTTGCCGATAATTGGAATCTTCACAGCCTGTTTAGTTTTAGCAATCCACTGCCAGTCGGCCTGCCCCTTGTAGCCCTGGGCCCGTGTGCGCGCATGGATGGCCAAAGCTTCAATACCGACACCTTCCATTTGTTTGGCAATTTCAACAATCTGGATAGAATCAGCATCCCAGCCAAGACGGGTTTTCGCTGTCACCGGCAACGATACGGATCGGGCTACCGCTTGGCATATTTTTATCATCAGCGGCACATCGCGCAGAAGACCGGAGCCTGCGCCCTTCAAAGCAACTTTTTTTACCGGGCAGCCGAAATTGATATCTATAAAATCCGGACCTTTTTCTTCAGCAATTTGGGCTGCTTTGACCATAGCTTCCACGCGGTTGCCGTATATCTGAATGCCAATGGGATGTTCTTCTTTTTTGATCGTCATTTTTTTGAAGGCCTTTTCAGCATCACGAATGAGCGCTTCCGAACTTATAAATTCAGAATACACCACATCGGCGCCAAAAAGTTTGCAGATCATCCGGAAGGGATAATCGGTGACGCTTTCCATCGGCGCCAGGAACAGGCCTTTTTCTATTTCAT
>JAFGKZ010000184.1 GCA_016928315.1 Calditrichaceae bacterium | reverse complement strand
GAATCGAACCGTCAGCGGCATCTTTAATTTATCGCCGCAAATAAGTTCGCAATTTTTACTGTTATTTATTGTCCTGTCATCATCCTCAACCGTTTTTAGGCTGATTTTATTTCTGCCGATACACACGACCTGCCCCGGATAAAGTTCCAATGGCGGGGTTAATTTATTGAGCTGATCTGTAAAAAAAACCGACGATCTGTTCTTAACACAGATTAAACCATTATCAAACTGAAACTGTTTACCCGTTGAGGCATTTTTAATAAAATTTTCAAACTGTTCAAAATACGTCGAACGAATTTGGAAATTTAAGGGATAAAACTTAGAAATACAACCATTTAAGAACTGACGGCGCTGAGGCGCAGAAAGCGCTTGATAGGATTGAAGCTCAAATTCCAAATCATGTTCATTTTCAATAGTATATTCGTTGAATAAATTTTGCATTAGTCCTGCAAAAACAGCGTAAACATCAACCATATCTTGTTGTGACTGCCGAAATCCTTCATAAAAATTTTCGCCGAATATTTCAATTAATTTTGGTACAAGCTGATGACGAATCCGGTTGCGCAGTTTTTTTGTATCCTGATTTGTGTAATCTTCGCGGAATGGAATATTATTTTCCTGAGCAAATTGATAAAGCTGCCACTTGGTCAGGCTGAGCACTGGTCGGATAAAAGCATCCCGGTAGACGGGGATACCGCATAGGCCTTTTATTTTTGATCCTTTGGCCAGCCGCATAAAAAACGTTTCAAGCTGATCATCCAGGGTATGAGCCGTGGCAATTTTTACACCCGGATATTTTAGCAGTATTTGGTCGAATGCTTCATAGCGGGCTTTACGCAACATGTCTTCGGATGAATTTAAATTGTAGCCATTTAATTTTTTTGAGTAAAATTCCAGCGCATTCTCTTTACACCAATCCTGAACCAGTTTTTCATCCTCATCGCTGTCACCCATCCTTACACCGTGATTGATATGAATAACCGATAAGTCAAAATTCAATTGTTCCTTGAGAAAATTTAAACAGAACAACATAACCATCGAATCAACGCCGCCGGAAACAGCTGCTACAATTTTGTCATTGGGTACGATTAAACTGTTGTCTTTAATGAAAGTGGCGATTTTTTCAATCAAAAGATACTTCTCGAAGCTATAAAAAAAGTAGCGGCGCAGGGATTCGAACCCCGGACACTCGGATTATGATTCCGATGCTCTAACCAACTGAGCTACGCCGCCATAAAAAAACAGGCGACCGCTAGATCACCTTTTTGTTTAGTAGCGGGGGTAGGATTTGAACCTACGACCTTTGGGTTATGAGCCCAACGAGCTACCAGACTGCTCCACCCCGCGATCAATTTAGAGCGGTTAATATACGGTGATCACCCGGTATTGTCAAGCATCGTCTTGATATTTTTAACGAGTTGATCGGGCTGTTCCAGCTCAAGTTCCAGCCTTACACCAAACAATTGAATACCGGCTTTAGTCAGCTTTTCTTTTAGACCCTCAAGCCTGGCAATCTTTACTAAATCCTTCTCTGTGCATAGTATAGTTTGGCAACCTTCATCCCGGCAGAATTCTATCATTTCTTCCAGATCACTCAATTTGAATGGATAATGATCGGGAAATGATTGAAATGCGCTTATATCAATTCCTGCATCAATTAATGCATTCTTAAAATTAACCGGATGGGCTATGCCTGCCAGCGCTAACAACGGTTTAATTTTTACGGTACTTAATAAGCCCGCTGTCTTAAATTCAATATCAATCAGTTGATTCAGTTTGGATTGACTGCTATATATATTTTCTGTGTATTTATTGTATTGATCAGTTATTTTTTGATAAACCGTGTCGGCGTTCGTAAATATTAAAATATCTGCACGCTTAAGATTATACTTATATTCTCTAAGGTTTCCGGTCGGCAAAATAAATTTTGATGTATATGTTTCTTTTACAGGTACAAGTACAATATCAATATCGCGCTTCACCTGCCGATGCTGAAAGGCGTCATCCAAAAGAATCAGATCCGGTTTATAATTATCCATCAAATAATTGACAGCGACGGATCGTTCTTCCGAAACGGCAACCAGGCAGTCCGGCAAATGCACTGCTATCAAATAAGGCTCATCGCCGGCATGGGATGGATCAAGTAATATTTGTTGACCATCGGAAACCAGCTGCATGCCCCGACTCTTTCTGCCGTAACCCCTGCTGACAATAGCAATTGTGCTAAAATGCTTTTTCAATAAATAGGCCAGGTAAATGGTAAAGGGCGTTTTGCCCGTACCCCCTGCCGTGATATTACCCACAGAGATAACCGGCACAGGAAATTTTACCGATCGCAATATTCCAAGATCAAACAGTCCGTTGCGGATTTCGATAACAAGTCCGTAAAGAATTGAAAAAGGAAATAATATAAAACGCAGAATAATCAGTATCATAACTATGCTATTTTTTAAATACCGACTTAAAGGCTATTCGTTCACGTTTATTAAAAAATCCACTGGCGTAAAGAACGCCCGGTACAATCGCGACAATCAATAATCTGATCAGAATGGGAAGTGAAAACATATAATACGAAATTAAAACCACCGCCAGAACAAGAACCAGTAATCCGATCCTGGCGTAATCATAATGGATCGGGTAAATACATTGGTTGGCAATAAATATGGAAAAGGCCATGATAAAATAGCTGAGCAAAGTAACCACTGCCGCTCCCATAATGCCATAAGCAGGCATCATATAAATATTGCCTACCACATTAACAACCGCAGCCAGTCCGGTAAAAATGATCATCAAATTGCTTTTTTTCTTAATAAAAACGCCCACCGTCAGATTTACATAAATGCCGAAGAACAAATAAGCTGTAAGAATGAGAGGAATAATTTTTAAACCAGCCCAGTATTGTTCGCCCATGAAAGGCCTGCCAAAATACAATGGCAATTTTACCAGATATTCTATAAACAACGATCCGCCGATGATAATCAAAACGCCAAGCAGTATAAAATAAGTCATAATTTTCGAATAGATTTCTTTGGCATTTTCCTGTTTTGCCACTTTCAGAAAGAAGGGCTGCCAGGCGGTTCGAAACGCCATTACAATAAACAGAAATATGGAACCGAATTTATAACTGGCAGAAAACACAGCCAGGGAGTCTTTGTCCAGTAAAAGACTCATTAAATAAGTTGCACTCATTTGTACAGTTAAATAAGCCAATCCATTAGGCAATAAAGGTAATCCGAACCAAAGCAGATTTTTAAAGATATCTTTATTAAAGATTCCTTTCATATATTTTTTCTGATATGGCAGCAGTACGAGCAAGTTGATCAGGGAGGCTAAGATATTAGCATACAGAATCCCTTCGACCCCCATGCGTAGTACAATCACAAAAATAATATTTAAGGTAAGCTCCAGCAGAAATCGTCCCACTCGAATCGAGGAATAGGTGATTGATTTTTCCTCCGCACGTAAAATTAAATAGGGCAGATTGCCAATGCCGTCAAATAACAGGATGAGCGCAATAAACCAGACAAAATTATCGTACGAGTGATGTCCAAATATGAGATTGCCAAAGAAAGATGAGAATACGAACAAGACACCAGATAAAAACAGAGAATTAGTAAGAACTCCGAGCAGAGCCGTTTTATACACATCTTCCTGCTTATACTCGCCAAGAAAAAAATAGCGCAGCAGTGCGGAATCCATCCCGTAAAGATAAAACACATTCAGGAAAGCGATAAACATGTAAGCCAGGCTTAAATCAGCATACGCGCTTTTATCGGTAAGGTACGCGACATCGGTATAGATGGGCAGCATAACCAGGCCGAGCGCACGCTGGATAAATGTGCTAACCGTGTAAACGGAAGAGTGTTTTGCCAGACCTTTTATTTGCTCGGTGATGGACAAGAATCAGGCTTTCTTATCTTTAAGTTGATGAGCAATGGCCTGAACGGCAAGAATGTAGCCATATATACCGAATCCACTGACTGTGCCGGCACAGACCTCGGAAATAACCGATTTCTGCCGGAAACCTTCGCGGGCGGCTATGTTGCTGATGTGAATCTCAACAACCGGCAAATCGATGGCTTCAATGGCATCGCGAATGGCATAAGAATAATGCGTTAAAGCGCCGGGGTTGATGACCAGTCCATCATAGTTTTCCGAGAGTTTCTGAATTTCATCAACAATTTTCCCCTCTTCATTGCTCTGAAAAAAGGATACATTTACTTTTTTGAAATAATCTTTGATATAGGCATTGATCTCATCTAATGATTTGTAACCATACACATCAGGACGGCGGACGCCAAGCATGTTTAAATTGGGCCCGTTAATGATTAAAATATGCATAATTAACCTTTCATGTGAAAAAGCTTAAATTTCGATACTCAAGCCGTCATAAGCAAATGAACATGATGGCGGCAATTGGCTGCCATGTTTTTCATGATCCAGTTTATGGCTGATGTGGGTAAAAAAAGTCTGCTTAGCCTTAATTTTATTCATCTCAGCTACGGCTTCATCTAAATTAAAATGTCTGGAATGCTTTTTTTCGCGCAGCGCTCCCAGCACCAGAACATCCAGGTCTTGTAAAAATGGATAACTTTGTTCCGGAATAAAGCTGACATCTGTGCAATAGGCCAGATCACCGATACGATATCCAAAAATTTGATCTCTTCCGTGCATCAGTGGTATCGGAATTATTTTAATATCATTTACTATAAATTCTGTATTCACAGTATTTGTGGTGATATTAGGAATACCAGAAACAAACGGACCGTCATTCAGGGCATAATCAAAAACATGCCTGATACGATTCATCGTTTCAGCATTGCCATAAACCGGAATTACTTCTTTTTGCAGATAATTGAAACGGCGCAGTTCATCCAGGCCGAAAATATGATCAGCATGGGCGTGGGTATAAAGAATCGCATCAATTCGTTTAAAAGGCCAGGCAATAAATTGCTGATACATATCAATCGAGGTATCAATTAAAATATTAGCACAGGATGTTTCAATCATAACTGAGCAGCGCATCCGTTTATTTTTTGGATTGCCGGATGTGCAAACCGGGCAATCACAATTGATAATGGGAACACCCTGCGAAGTTCCGGTTCCGAGAAAAGTGATACGCATTAGTCATAACCAAGAAAGTCAATAATTTATATAGTTTACTAACCCTCCCCTGCCCGATCAAACCAGTAGGCGGATGCGCCTTCGGCGTATAAATCAGGATCTCCCATCCCTGATATCAGGGAGGGGTAAGGGGTGGGTTAAATTACACACTCTATCAAAACATGTTAAAAATCGTTACCAATAAACTTTAAACCAAAATCCTAAACGCTTTTTCCAGGGCATGCAAATCATCTGCAAATTCAAACCGGTATTTTCCGATATCCGGGCTGAGCACCAGCCGAATTCTTCCATCCTTTACTTTTTTATCTATTGTCATGCGCTCAACCAATTTTGGCAATTCAATCATGGCCGGATCATATTGAATTGGAATTCGGTTCAATAAATCGATCCCTTTATGAAAAATCCCGTTATCCAGCATATTCTGATCCAGCGCATATTGCATAGCGCATTTCATCCCCAGGATAACCGCTTCGCCGTGTTTCATTTCACCGAATTTAAAATCTGCTTCCAGGGCATGTCCAAAGGTATGACCGAAATTCAATACCATGCGCAGATTTTTTTCTTTTTCATCCTGCATAACAATATTGGCTTTTTCTGCGGCAGATATTTTAACCAGTTTGTACAAAATATCCCGGTCTTTACGCAGAGCCGGTTCGATATTGTCCTGCAAATAATTAAAGAGTTGTTCATTGAGCACAAAACCGTATTTTACTACTTCTCCCATACCGCAGCGGATTTCTGCGTCAGGCAATGTCTGCAATACTGATGTATCACAAAATACAAATAAGGGCTGTTTGAAGGCGCCGACCAAATTCTTGCCCATCGGGTGATTAATGCCGACTTTTCCGCCGATGCTGCTGTCCACCTGGGCTAAAAGGGTCGTCGGTACCTGGATAAAATTAATACCTCTTAAAAACGTAGCAGCTGTAAAACCGGCCAGATCTCCAATTACACCACCGCCAAAGGCTAAAATCAAACCGCTGCGTTCAAACTTATTTTCCAGCAACTGGGTATGAAGGGCCTGCAGCTGCTCATAAGATTTAGCCCCTTCTCCATCCGGCACAAATAAAGTTAATACCTGGTATTTGGATTCGAGCTGTTTCAAAATTTTATTGCCATGCAGGTTAAAAATTGGTTTTGATGTAATGATGGCAATCTGCCCAAAAGGATAATGCTGTTCCAATATCTGTTGAAATTCATGATAAATTGAATCACCCAAATAGATGGAATAAGGATTATTGGCAATATTAACGTGAATAGTGTCCATTATAACTCTTTCCGGAATTGTTGAATTTTAATGTACATTTGTTCGACAATCTCTGCCAGTTCCAAACCGTCACGGTTAATAATGATATCTGATTTTTCATAGGTCGGGATTCGTTTATTGAGTAATTCAGTTATTCGCGCCAGCAGTCTGGCTTCGTAGTTTTTACCTTTACGCACGTTCAATAATGGACGCTCGCTGGTATGTTTGACTCTGTTCAAAATGGCATCGGGCGATGAGGCAATGTAAACGGAAACACCATATTTTTTAATTGTAATAAAATTCTTTTCATTCTGAACAGCCCCGCCGCCAAGACTTATAACCGCAGGTTCCTTTAAGAGACTCAATTTCTTTATCACACTGGATTCAGTGATCCTGAACTGAGACTCGCCATCCTCTTTAAATATATTTTTGATGGCTTTACCGGCGGTTTCTTCAATTACATCGTCCGAATCGTAAAAGGGATAGCCATACTGCTCCGCAAGAGCTTTTCCGATGCGGCTCTTTCCTGCCCCCATAAATCCGGTTAAAAAAATATGTATGCGTTTGTTTGATTGTTTCATGCCTGAATCAAAATCCTGTTTGTAAATTTAATACGTCTTCCCTGTTAAATATTTTGCTTAAAAAACTTTTCCGATGAATGGAGCACGGACCATATTTTAAAATGTTTTCACGATGTTCCTTTGTTGCATATCCTTTATGTCTGGCAAATCCATATTGCGGGTATGCTTTGTCGTAATCGGTCATCAACCGGTCACGGTGCACTTTAGCCAGGATAGAGGCGCCGGCAATGCTCTGCGATTTTTGATCCCCTTTAATGATGGCGCGACCTTCAATCACCCGCATCGATTGTTTATGGAAGAACTTCGGAAAATCCCTGCCATCCACAATCAAATAATCCGGCTGAATGCTCAAAGCACTTACGGCGCGGCGCATGGCTTCAAATGTAGCCTGTAAAATATTGATCCGGTCAATTTCATGCGGATCCACACTACCAATCCCAAAAGTTACAGCAGATTTTTTAATCATCGGCTCCAGTTTTTCGCGTACCGCTTCATTTAGCTTTTTAGAATCATCGATACCGGGTAGGTCAATGCCATCTTTTAAAATTAAGGCGGCTGCTACTACCGGCCCGGCCAGCGGTCCGCGACCTGCTTCATCGATACCGCATAAATATAAAATACCTGATTGCCGGAATTTGTGATCGAAGCCGGCGAGATGATGATTCAAAATATATCTGCCTTTTAACCTGTATTAACAGGGCTAAAATATACTTCAGACTGGCATGTAATTCAAATATAGAATTTATTACCATAAAAACAGATTTTATACTTATTGCTCCGTTTATTATCTGAATTGTGATTAATATGATTACCTGATTATGTGATTATTCCATTTTTACTAATGATGGCCATCAATCAATCACCCTAATTAAAGTTCGGACATTTTTTACTTCCGCCAATTGATAAACTCCACATCCCGGCCGTCACTTTCAAATACCAATCCGCCAAAATAATCAGTCCGCAGGGGATGTGCCTTATTCACTATCAGGCGATCAAGCGTCTGCCGGCTTGGATGAAAAAATTTATTAAAGCGGCCGACGGAAATGATGGAATATTCAGGCTGGACAAGTGAAAGAAAATCCTCACTGGTTGAGGTTTTACTGCCATGGTGCCCAACTTTTAAAACATCCGCATTTAAAAACGATTCATAGTTCAACAAATGCTGTTCAGCATCCATTTCCAGATCGCCGTTTAATAGAAATGAGGTTTGCGCGTACTGGATTTTCATCACAATGGAAGTGTTATTAACCTCGTGCCCGCTCTGATCATGTTTTTCTAAATAAGGTCCGAACGGATGAAGAATATAAATCCGGCAACTGCTGTCCGGATATAGAAAATCACCGCGTTTTTTGAAGAGAATTGGGATGTTTTTATCTTTAAAGGTGATCAGCATATTTGAATACAAATTACTTTCATAAGGATAATTTGGTAAAACCAGCGTATCCACTTTTATATAATTCACGATCGAGGAAATGCCCCCGATATGATCGCTGTGGGCATGTGTGCCAACCAGGTATTTTACCCGGTCAATTCCGTAATATTTTAAAAGGGGAAGCATATAGCGATCCCCGGCATTGAGTCCGGGTTTATTTTCTCCGGCATCCACCACCATAACCGATTGATTTGGAAATTGAATGATAGCGCCATCCCCTTGTCCCACATTTACAATAGTTACACGCAGTTTCATATTATTTTGAACGGGAAAATAAAAGACCATCAAAGTAAAGAGTACAACAATGATTGGATAAATAAACCTTCTTACATTATCCAGTTTAAAAAATAGAAATACAGCCAGGCATAAAAATAGAACAGCTAAGATGGGCGGATCGGGCAAATCAATCTGGACAAAGGGTAATGATGAAAAAAATTGAATAATGCTGAGAATAGCCGTAAAAAACGCATTAATTAAATAGCCAAGATGGTTGGCTAATCCCAATCCTGTTGCTGCGATAGCCAGCATGATTAATGATGAAATCAATAACAATCCAATTGCGGGGATAACTAACAAATTAATAAGAAGCGCTCCAAGCTGAAACGTACCATAATAATACCAGGTCAGCGGCGCTGTTCCAAGCACAGCCGCTAATGAGACAATAAACGGACGGCCAATTATCCTATTGAAAACAGAAGCCCATTTTAATTGACTGGTTTTCGGCAATAGTCCGATTAATTTGGGATACCCATACAAAATGCTGCCAACAGCGGCAAACGAGAATTGGAATCCAGCCTGAAAAAGCTGTCTCGGATCAAACGTCAAAATGATTATACCGGCTACGCCAATGATATTTAACGAATTACCACGCCGCTCAGTCAGTTTGGCCAAAAAATAAATTGCTGCCATAATTGAAGCGCGGACAACCGGCGCCTTAAAATTAACAAGGGCTACAAAAATAAATAAAAATACCAGGGTCAAAACTATTTTTAACCGATAACCTAAATTCATTATTGAAAAGATCATCAGGAAGATGAGCAGAATAAATCCCACATGAAGACCGGAAATAGCCAGCACATGGATTACTCCTGATCGCTGAAAATTTTTTAAAATAGACTGATCGATATCCTGCCGTTCACCAAGAATTAGAGCTTTTAAAACATCAACGGCTGGTTCTGGAACATTATGATCAAGGATAGACAATATGTTATTTCGGAGCGGCTGGATAAGATAATGCTGCCAGAACGAACCGCGTTCACCTGGTAAAATTTCATAATCCTGTTCGTCGTTCAGGTAAAACTGATAATAGATATCATTCAGTTGCAGGTAACGTCTATAATTAAATTCTCCGGGATTAGAAGGCAGCGGCGGCTGTTCCGGCTGACCGGTAATTGAAATAGTTGATCCATACTCTAATCTGCCTGCAAGCCGTCTTTGTTTCAGCAAAATTTTACCGGATGCGGACTGCCATTGCGAATCCCGCTGGACAGCTATTAGTTTCAGAACATATTGATGATCACCGTCTTTACGATAATGGGTTTCGGAAATCCAGCCCCTGAAAGAATTTACTCTTTTTGTCCCTGTAACCGTTAACTGATTGGTGTCAAACCGGGCCAGTGATTGATAAATACTTAGTGCACCAAGAATAAAAATTAAAGTGAAGATAACAGCTAAAAAAAAGTGTTTCATCCGGAAATATAAAAATAAGGCTATAAATCCAAGACTGACCGCGCTGTAAATAAGCCAATCATATATTATCAAATCGAGAAAATACCGGCCGCAAATAATTCCAAGGCTATATATTCCGCAGAACCATAACGCAGGATAATGAGTAAATGAGTTTAAAGTTTTACGAAAAATCATACTTGATTTTACTATCTAAAGTTTGATATGACCGTTAAATATCTATTAAATCATTCAGAATATTAATTGAACCCTTATATTCTTTAGCTATTATTTCAGTTAAATTTGGTCTATCGTTTTCCGGGTACACATGACAGACTGCTAATGATTTAAACTTAGCCTCTCGGGCAAATCGGCCGACTTCTTTGGGCGTGAGGTGTCCGGCCACCGGTTTTTCATCGGGATGGGAACATTCCAGGATTCCTAAATCTACCCCTTCTGCAAATTGAATCAGTTTTTCATTAAAACCGGTATCCCCGCTGAAGAATACACTTCTTTCACCTTCAAAACGATAGGCGATGCTCTCCTTTGTATGTTCAGTCGGAAATGTTTTTACCTGATAATCTATCCAATAAATTTGCTGATCTTTTATTTCAACAATTTCCGGCTGGCACTCCGACAACCATTTACCTTGTAAAGATGCATTCATACTGTACCAATAATTTAATCCGACTGGCCCGTATATTTTTAACCGGCCATTCGAGGCATTATCCAGTAAATATCGGCTCATCAAAAACGGAAATACATCCGAACAGTGATCAAGATGAAAATGAGTAAGAAAAATAGTGTCAGGTTTAAGATAATCAATATTTAGAACGGCAAGCTGATGCAATATACCCGGCCCTAAATCCAGTATAGCCAATTGATCCTTCTGAGCAATCAAGAATGATGCAGGTTTCCGTCCGGGCATTGATAGGATGGTGCCTGAACCGAGAACAGTTATTTCCATTTTAATAAATCCATCGAGTAATTAGATATTTAATGGCTTGTACGACTTAAATAATTTTAGAAAAATATTGGAACACAATCAATTGTCATAATGCATTTATTTAGACTCCGAATCAAAAAAGGAACTACAATTTTGATAGAACTGAATTTTATGTTTCAATTTGTATTTTTTTTTATTATTTTTATTAAAATTTCAAACCTAATTAGTTTTAAAATAATCTTTAACATATGGAGGCATTTGTGATGCGTTATTTAACAGCATTTCT
>JAFGKZ010000183.1 GCA_016928315.1 Calditrichaceae bacterium | reverse complement strand
CATTACGATAGCGAATCTTTACTCTTGCCCTAATGCCTTCATCGGCGCCGGCAATACTGATAAAATTTACCTTATTTGCAATGAGTTCTTTTGTATAAAGTTCATGTTCTTCACCTATGATAACATGATTTTTATCTGGATCAGTATCAAGCACATACATGGGTTTGCCAAATCCTTTTCCAATACCTCGCCGTTGACCAATGGTAAAAAATGGATAGCCCGAATGTGATCCCAGTTTTTCGCCTTTGGTATTTACCAACTGACCATCCGATATTTTTTTATCCAATTCTGGCAGAGCCTGTTTTAAAAATCGGTTGTAATTATTATCGGGAATAAAGCAAATTTCCATACTCTCACTTTTTTGGGCGGTTCTCAAACCATTCTTTTCGGCTATCACCCGAATTTCAGGCTTGCTGTAATCACCCAAAGGGAATAGGGTACGTTTTAAATTTTCCTGCTTAAGGCCCCATAAGGCGTAGGATTGGTCTTTTTTATCATCCTCTCCACGGTGCAATTCATATCGGTCCGTATCTTCATTATAAATGATTTTTGCGTAGTGTCCGGTTGCAATGTAATCAGCGCCTAGTTCTTGGGATTTATCAATTAAGGTTTGCCATTTGATTTTAATATTGCATTGCACGCAGGGATTTGGGGTGCGGCCAGCTATATATTCAGTAATAAAATTATCAACCACATTATCGTGGAATTCACGACTAAAATTAAGTACATAGTGGGGAATACCAATTTTAGCGCAAACGATTCGTGCGTCGTTTATAGAATCAAGGGAACAACAACCGCTGTCATTATTAAGATTGCCTCCCACACGGTCATAATCCCAAAGTTTCATGGTGATACCGATACAAGTATAACCCTGCTGCTTTAATAATAATGCGGCAACACTGCTATCAACGCCGCCGCTCATAGCAACGACAACGGTTTTGTTTGTATTTGTCATGATTAAGATATAATTAACGAATTTTTTTCTTAATAGTAATTTTACAGCCCTGGTCAGAAACATCAAATTGGGTATCATCCATAAGCATTTTAACAAGATATATGCCACGGCCGTTTTCGGCAAGCAAATTTTCCGGATCCAGTGGATTTTTAATAGAATCAGGCATAAAACCGTTACCCTGATCCTGTACAGAAATTATCAAATGACCAGCTTTCAATCTGTAATCTATATTTACGCTTTTATTGGGATCATTTTTATTGCCATGGTGGATAGCGTTGTTGAACAATTCAGTAATTACGATGGACAAATCATCGCTGGAAGATTCATTAAATCCAACCTCATGAGCAATTTTGGATGTAATTGATTCAACTTGTTCAAGATGCTCAACCGTGCTTTTGAATGTGATCGAATATTTTCCATTTTTAAGCAGCGCCATCTGATTCTCCCATTATTTTCAAATTTAGAGAACAGGCCGTGTTATGTCAAAAAAAATCTTTTTGTGGCGTACTTATTTATACCTTGATTTATTTTATATTTTTTGAAAACTTTTTTGATAAAAGTGATTGCGCTAACTATATTTGCCACTTTTAAAATTGAAAAGGTTGCAAATGAAACTGCGTCATATTAATGCTCATGCGCCCTGGATTCTGGTTATGATAGCCATAACGATTGAATCGTCTATCAGCAATATCAGCTTACCTGATATGGGTATTACGTTTACGGATAAACTGGCTCATTTCATGGTTTTCGCTATTATGGGATGGACTTTAACACGTGGTATGTTATTAAGTAAGATCAAGTATCCGATAATAATTGCGGTTGTGATTGGTTTTATTTTTGCGGTTACGGATGAGTGGCATCAATCATTTGTGCCGGGCCGTGACGCGGATGTAATTGATGTTATTGCCGATTTATTCGGGCTGATTGTGTCCGCTAATTTATATAAGTTATTTATCCGCTATTTCCCGCCAAAATTTTTTAAAGCAAAAGAAGAAACCGCTGATTAAAAAGATAAATCTAAAGCTATTCCTTTAAATGCAGCCATCACCGGCCTGTGATCAGAAATAACGGATGGATATTTTTTATAATCATTATCGAGATATAAGACAGAAGTTTGACCGTTTCCGTATTCCGCTTTAACATCCTTCGTAATTAAAATGTGATCTATCAGGTTTTGATACGGAGAAAAAATATAAGAGTCCTGATCGGTAATGTTTTCTGTAAGAAAAGTATAATTTATACTATCATTCAGGAAGGAAAGAAATACATTGGTTGACTCAGAATCTTCAAGCTGGTCATTCCAGTCCCCCAGTACGATAAAATCAGGATCAGCGCCCGAGGCTATCTCATCATTGATATAATCATGTAAAAGCTGACAGGCTAATTTGCGTTGAGCAATTTCTTCCAAACCACTATAAGCTTTCATGTGTAAAACAATCAAATTAAAATCGAATATGGTGCCTGTTTTATCCTTAATTTCAGTAAAGGCGGTAAAAGGCGGTCTGGGAAAAGCCCATTTGCCATACTCAGTTCTTTCATTAATATATAATGCTTCAACATTGCTTAAACTGATAAACGATGATTTATAAAGAAATCCGGTTTTTTGATACCATGTCCCATAATCATCCGGGCTGTAATGTCCCTGCCATCCGGGAAGCTTAGCCAGCAAGGAGTCAAAAGCGCTTATGCTGCCAATTTCTTCAACGGCAATTAAATCAATATCCAAATTTAGAATAATGTGACTTAGCATACTAATTGTAGTATTTCCCTGAGCGGGGAAATTTTCAATATTCCATGTTGCGATCTCAAAACGATTTGTTTGACCAACCTTGTTTACCAGGGTAGAATCCGGATTATCTTTTTTGATTATTGGATCCGTTATTCGATCATTACAGGCGAATAAAAGAAGAATAGCAATTACTGTGTAAAATACGATAATTGTTTTCATACCATGTTAATTTAATCAATATGGGATTGTTATAAAAGAAAAAATAGCAGACAAATAAGAAAATCCATATAAAAACCACACGATAATATTTTGCTTAAAATAAGAATATCTTCTAAATTCAGAATAGCGAATTGAATTCTATTGTCCGAATTTTTCATCAGGAAGGATTAAATAAATGAAAAAATCCGTGATTACGGGTGTTGGCCGATATATTCCCGAGCGTGTGGTAACTAATTTTGATTTGGAAAAAATGATGGATACTTCAGATGCCTGGATTCGCGAACGAACCGGTATTGTCGAACGGCATTTTGCCAGCGCAGAAGATACAACATCATTAATGGGCGCTAAAGCAGCAGAAAAAGCATTGAGCATGGCAGGACTAAAAGCACAGGATATTGATTTTATCATATTTGCTACATTAAGTCCTGATTTTTATTTTCCGGGATCGGGCTGCTCTATGCAGGCGCATTTGGGAATTCCCGGTATCGGCGCGATGGATGTACGTAATCAATGTTCAGGATTTATTTACAGTATTATTACAGCAGATCAGTTTATTAAAACAGGCATGTATAAAAGGATATTAATCGTCGGATCAGAGCGGCACAGTTCAGGTTTAAATCTTACAACCGAGGGCCGCGACATAGCAGTTCTGTTTGGTGATGGCGCCGGCGCAGTTGTGCTGGAAGCTAGTGATGATGAAAATCGGGGGATTCTTACAAGCAAGCTTCACGCTGATGGTCAGTATGTTAAAGAACTCTGGGTTCAAAATCCGGGGAGTAATTCAATACCTTTTACCAATCATGCAATGGTCGATGATGGAAGCATTTATCCATATATGAATGGCCGCTATGTTTTTAAACACGCGGTTACTAATTTTCCAGCGGTGATTTTTGAAGTATTAGCTGATGCCGGCTATACTACAAAAGATGTGGATCTGGTGATTCCCCATCAGGCAAATGAACGTATTACCGAAGCGGTGCAAGCCAGACTGGAATTGCCCCGGGAAAAAGTGTTCCGTAATATTGATAAATATGGCAATACAACTGCTGCCTCTATTCCTATTGCTATCAGCGAAGCGTTGGATGAAGGATTGATTAAACAGGGCAGCCTGGTATGCCTGGCGTCGTTTGGCAGCGGATTTACCTGGGCAGCGACCCTATTGCGATGGTAAGAACCAGATTGAAATGGAATATAGTTATATATCCTCTTGTTATATATTTATTAAAAATATGTAAGAATGGAATGATGGAATGATGGAAAATCCAGATATCCACTATTCCAATATTCCAAAGATGCAACCAAATGGAATGTTATTCATGTTAAATGATAGAATATAAATTTATAAAACTCTGGTGTAGCTCTTGCCTGTAAAAACCAATCAAAAAAACATACAACAAAATTCTCGTCTCAGACGTCCGGGTTGGTTAAAAGTCCGTTTGGGTTCAGGACAAAATTTTACCGATGTCCGCAGTCTCGTGGGCGATAATAAACTCCATACCGTTTGCGAAAGCGCCCGCTGCCCCAATATCGGTGAATGCTGGAGCCGCAAAACGGCCACATTTATGATTTTAGGCAATGTATGTACAAGAAGCTGCACATTCTGTAATATCACAACAGGAAAACCGCCGGTTTATGACAGAGAAGAACCACAGCGTGTGGCTGATGCTGTTATGAAACTCAATTTACGCCATGCTGTAATTACTTCTGTGGCCCGGGATGATTTAAAAGACGGCGGATCATCAATATTTGCGGCTACAATAAAAAAAATACGTGAGATGCAGCCGGGCTGCACCATCGAAGTTCTCATTCCGGATTTTCAAGGTGATCCGGATGCATTGGATATTGTTCTCGACGCCGGACCCGATATATTGAATCATAATCTGGAAACCGTAGAAAGATTACAGAGACCATTACGCGTTCAGGCAAAATATCACCGTTCTCTTTCTGTATTGAAACATGCCAAAGAAAAAAATTTTATCACTAAGTCGGGAATTATGGTCGGTGTAGGTGAAACCTATGATGAAATTTATCAGACTTTTCGTGATTTAAGGGATGTGGATTGTAATATTTTGACCGTCGGACAGTATCTGCCGCCGACCAAACAACACTATCCCATAGAACGGTTTTATCATCCGGATGAGTTTACAGAAATAAAAGAGAATGCTTTGGCTATGGGATTTACCCATGTGGAATCCGGGCCGATGGTGCGAAGTTCTTATCATGCGGACGAGCAAGTACCCAAGAAATGACAAAGAATTTTCTATTCCGGCGGTTTATCATTTTGAATCAATTGAATTTCAGCCTGCATTTTAATATAATGAGTACCCTTCCAATACACCTTTTTACAATCGCTGCATTGATAAAATTCTTCAAGTGTCTTTTTCACTTTTGGCGGTAATTTATCAAAAACCTTATTCTTCTTCACCGGTTTGATTTTGCCGTTACAGGTCATACAAATGGTAAATGGTTGAATTTTGCTGCGAAGGTCAAACTTATCAACGATTTCCCGGATTTGTTTTGCGGGATTTGTATTTCGTACCCAGTAGCCATGATTCACTTTTTTGTTTTTTAGCAATCCCAAATCCCGTGTTAAAATAATTCTTTTTTCTTGTGCCGCAATTTTAATAATATCATAATCCCGGCAGCTGTTTTCATAAAGACTGTCAAATCCCATCATACGTAGCTTGGATGCCAGTTTGCCCAGATTGACATCCAGTATAAATCTGGGATTCCTTAATGGCTCAGGTCGTAATCGATTAATGGGTGAAATATCAATTAATTCAAATACCGGATAAACTGATACATGATCACCAGGCTGGATATTGTATCCAAAACATACAGACTTGCCGTTTACCAGAATCATATCAACTTCGGGATGGGGAATTCCGATTGCTTCAATAACATCTTTAATTGAGGGATTGCCCGTAAAATGATATTCAAAATCTTTTTTGCGTTTTTCCCCGGGAAGAAAGTCATTCAATTCTTCATAAAAACGGATGGTTATATATTTTTGTGATGGCATACTCTATTTCCCCTCTTGGGATGGGGTAAGGGGTGGGTGCCTTCTTTTTTAGTATCCATTCCCCAATTACTTCTATTACTCCCTCTGTATTGTTCACAACATCCAACGCATTGAACCTTAAAAAAGAAAGGCCTAATCTTTCTAAACTTTTCTGTCTTGTAGCATCTTCTTCAAGTTTATTCTCATGAGTAACTCCATCAATTTCGACAACCAGCATGAGTTCATTACAAAAAAAATCAACAATGTATTTATCTATGGGCTTTTATCGGTCAAAATCATAACCATAAAATTGTTTATTTCTAAGATACTTCCATAATAGTTTTTCTGAATAAGTACAATTATTCCTTAATTGGCGGGCTTTGTCAACTAAATGAGGTTGATAAGGGAGTGTTATCTTTTTTCTCATTATAATGACCCGCCCCTAACCCCTCCCGAGAGGGGGATTGTTTATCTCAAAATTATCAGTACGATCACAGCCGGAATAGCAGCTGCCATAACCGAGAGCAGGGAACCGATAAGGAAATATTCTGCGAAATTTTTATCGTCCAGTTCTTTAAACCGCGCCAGGGATTTTAAAGCGATTATAACGGCGATAGCGCCAATCTGGTTAAAAATAATCAGGAAATATAAAAAAGTTCGTTCCAGCAGACCAATCAGTTTGCCGCGATCGTATTCTTCGCGGTCTTTTTGCGTAGGTTTATCTTTCTTTTTTGGGGTTGCCCGCATGCGATTTAATGTGAGCCGTATAAAAATAGTACCTTCTTTTAATGTGAAGATATAACCACAGAGAATGATCAATACACTGTCCAGATTTAATCTGCTGAATAACAGATTTAATATTACGGTTGACTCAAGAAAATCAAAGAATAAACCTTGCAGGGGATTTACTAATATGCGAAAAATTGCATCCAGCAAATGAGTGAGCAATGGGAAAATTAGTAAAGCCGTAAGTAAATGTCCAAGATATATCAATTTCGATGTTTTTATCTTTTTCGGTTTCAACAGAGTATCAAAGAGGATCAGCAATTCATGCATTATAAGAACCAGAACAACTGAATAAACATTTTCAATCAGAAAAACTGCCAGCAAACCAGTGAGTGACCGCCACAGGATATTCATTTTGGCGGCTAAGCGGGGATTTACAATTATGTTAATATCATAAAATATAAATCGTCCCAAAAGATAGACAAGTATTAATACGATTTCCGTTCTCATGATTTCTCTTGTAATATAAAGTTTAACTCTTTTTCTATTATATCTTGTGTAATCGCGACATATTTAAAGGCTTTATCATTTATGTTCTGCGAAACCGCCGGCTGAGTTATACCCAAATTCTGTGCGATCTCACGCTGAGTTTTCTTTTCCTGATATTGGTAAAAGATTTCTTTTCGCTGCGCTGTCCATTTCTTCAGCGTGATATCAATCCAGCCCAGCATTATATTCATACGTTCCTGCAGAAGCGGGTCTTCACAGTTAAAATGAAACCGCTTCCGTTCCTTGCGGGCAGTTTCCACAGCCGTTCTGGCAAAATGAAAAGCCGGCCCATCCATGCCAATTGCGCTTTGAGAATTGATTTCCGTATCGATTCTACCCAGTCCGATACCATAGCGTAATGAAATTTCAGGTATATCCCGCTCAATAAGATTGATAATATTAAATAAATTCGTTGCTTCCCACAACACTGTTTGAAATTCATCACCAATAGTGAGCGTTAATGGGGAAATCATTGAATTATAGT
>JAFGKZ010000182.1 GCA_016928315.1 Calditrichaceae bacterium | reverse complement strand
TACTGGTTTCTGCCATTGCCAACTGTATACTGCATACTGGATGCTGGTTGCTGGATACTGGTTTCTGCCATTGCCAACTGCATACTGCATACTGGTTACTGCTGACTGCATACTGCACACTGTCTCTGCCATCCGCTACTGCTTACCCTGTTTCTTTTTCAATTCATCTTTCTGTTTTTTCAATTCTTCCAGTTTTTTCTTTTCTTCAATCATTTGTTTTTGTTCTTCTTTATAACGGGCTTCCCGCGCCTTTTCAACAGCATTTTCAACATCGCTGGAATGTCCCATCATCCCAAATACAGCGGCGCCGGCAATCCCAAATCCTGCCATTACCAAATTAGCGGCGGCAACCTGATTTGAATCAGCAGCTAAAACAGCTACAAATGCGCCAAATCCAACGGCCGTTCCTAAAACCAATCCGCCTGCCCCGTATAAAAAAGTATTTTTGTAACTTTTATGTTGATTGATTTCAGATTTTGGAATAACATTTCCATAAAAATCATAATCATACTCAGATTCCACGATACTGGTAATATTGAAACTATCTAAAGTATCCACCCGGTGTGATTCGGCATTCACGTAAACCAGCTTTTTTTCATCACCGGTAACTATGATTCCTTCCTGATAAGTGCCGTTGGCAAGATTTATCCGTACGGAGGTTTGAGAAGGCGGCTCTTCCATATTAATTGTTTTCCTGCCGCTACACTGCAACAAAGCAAAAACAATTATAAGCGATAGTATACAAACACCGGCTTTATTCATAGCGTTCTCCTTTATTCGAGATCATCAACATCTAAATTGTCACTGAAAATATCTTTAAAAAAATCGCGGCCAGGCTTCTTCTCAGTATCGGGTTGTGCAATAGATTGATTTTCAATATTCTGTTTTACACTTTCTTCAGATTTATCTTTTTTTTTACCTTCGAGCTCTTCCCCGGAATTGTCTTCCTTAATAATTTCAGGACTTTGCGGCTGTTTTATATTAATACTTTTTCTGGAACGATTTTTCAATTTACCAAGTTCTTCATCATCTACAGAGAGCACTTCCATCAGCTCAATCTGCGATTCCAGCAGATGTCTAAGCCGGGCGACAAATGAATCTTTTTGTTGTTTCAAAGCAATAAATTCTTCGCGCAGCTTATGCACTTCCGCTCTGGCTTTTTCCGTAATCTGAGCCGCATGCAGGTCAGCCTCTTTTTTTATTATATTTGCTTCCCGTTCTGAATTTTCTTTGGATAATTGAGATGTTTCCTGAACTTTATACAATGTTTGTTTCAGAGTCTTTTCGTTTTCCTTGAAATGTTTTAATTCCGCTTCCATAGTGATAATCTGCTTGTTAAGACTTTCATTTTCTTTAATCAGATTCTCATATTCGTTTGCGACCAGCTCAAGAAACGTATCAATTTCGACGGTATCATAACCGCGCATACTTTTTTTGAATTCCTGTTTGCGGATTTCAATTGGCGTTAATTTCAAGTTACCTCCCGCGGGGACCAAAAATTGAAGTACCTACCCGTATCATTGTACTGCCTTCTTCAATTGCAATTTCGTAATCCTGGGACATACCCATGGATAATTCAAATCGTTGATCCCTGTCTATTTCTGAGGACAATTCCTCTTTAATGCGTGACAGCAGTCTAAACGACTGCCGAATATCTGCTTCTATTTTTGTAAATGGCGCTATGGTCATTAAACCTAACAGGTTTATATTAGGCAACATTCTAACTTGTTTAAAAATTTCTCCGGTTTCCTTCGGTTGCAAACCCATTTTACTGGTTTCGCTGCTCGTATTCACTTCAAGTAAAATATTAGCCGATATGTTCTTTGTTTGGCAATAATCAGAAATTGCCTCTGCCAGATGCATTGAATCAACTGAATGAATCAGGCTGCATACAGGAAGAACATATTTAATTTTATTTGTTTGTAAATGACCAATAAAATGCCACTCTATATCCTGCGGTAAAAGTACCGTTTTATCCCGGACCTCCTGCGGCCGGCTTTCACCAAAAATTCTCAGACCGACTTGATAAGCCTGTTCAATGCAATCAGCCGGCAGAGTTTTACTTACGGCCACTAAAGTTACATCTTTGCTATCTCTACCGCTGCGTTCGCATGCAGAATCTATTCTACTTTTTACTTCATAAATTGAATTAGTTATTGTCATCTTTTTGAATCGATAAAGTTAAAGAATAACAAAAATCAATGCAATAAAAGTCAGGCTAATTTTAGATAAGCCAGATCGTATTAATGAAATATACTGACAGGTCCATTAGAGATTTTGACAAGATAGTCAAATAAAAACATTTTAAAAAATACTACATCTGTTAGAAGAAATGGATTATGACTTTTCCTGGAAACCAATGTTTTTTCCCTGATTCTGACCGTGTATTTTTATATCGCCAAACTGCTCCTCATATTTTTTAATATTGTCTTGCAAAGCATTAAGCAAAGATTTTGCGTGTTGAGGAGCCATAATAATGCGCGAGTACACTTTTGCTTTTGCTTTGCCGGGTAGAATTCTAGTAAAATCCAAAACAAATTCGGCTGGCGAATGACTAATCAAAACAAGATTACTATAAGTGCCCTCCGCTTCTTCTGGACCCAACTCAATGTTTAATTGTTTTTCCATGGTCTGATTGTATTTCTCCATAACAGAATTTTTACTAAGTTATTTGTTGTTATAAATTACAATGTTCCTTAAATTTTCAGCAATTTACCGATTGCTAAAATTATTGTCAACAAAGTCAGAAACGTATCCGAATGCCGCGAATTCATGAAGACAAGATAGACGAAATTCGTTCTTCTATAAATATTGTCAACTACATTAATCAGTACATCAACCTTAAAAAGGCCGGAAAGAATTATAAAGGACTGTGTCCTTTCCATACTGAAAAAACATCCTCGTTCGTTGTGAGTCCCGAAAAACAGATTTTTCACTGCTTTGGCTGCGGTAAAGGCGGTAATTTATTTACGTTTATGATGGATTATGAAAAGCTATCATTTATGGATGCGGTTAGCAAAGCAGCTGAATATGCCGGTATTGCAATCCCGCGTTATGAAGAGGACAAAACTAAAAACGATTACTTTCAGAATTTATACCATATTAACGAAATAGCATGTACACATTATGAAAAAACCTTGTTTAAATCCCAGCATAAAGCCCGGTTAAAATATTTTTTAGATAGAAAGATTTCCGAATCAACCATAAAAATATTCAGACTGGGATATGCACCGGATACTTATGAATCACTATTGAATCAAATAAAAAAATCTGGTGTCGACCTTGAAGAGGCGGCTAAATTAGGACTGATTTCACGTAAAGAACACGGCGCCGGCTATATTGATAAATTCAGGCATAGAATCATTTTTCCATTTTTTAACATAAGCGGCAAAATAGTCGGATTTGGCGGTCGTAAACTGCGTGAAGAACAGCAGCCCAAATATTTAAACAGCCCGGAATCACCGATCTATAAAAAGGGTGAAATTCTGTATGGATTAAATTTTGCCATTAATGCCATCCGCGAAAAAGAATTTGTGTTTTTGGTAGAAGGTTATTTCGATTTGCTGCGATTGTATGAAAGTGGGTATAAAAATGTCGTTGCCAGCAGCGGTACGGCGCTTACAGAGACTCAGGCAAAACTTATAAGGCGGTACACAAAAGATGTTTACATTGTTTACGATGGTGATAGCGCAGGTATTAAAGCCGCTATCCGCAATGCCTACATCATTGAAAAACAGGGGCTAAATGCCTCTATTGTTGCCATTCCCGGAGAGGAAGACCCGGATAGTTTTATTTTAAGTAAAGGCGAAAAAGCCTTCGATAAACTTATCAAAGAAAGACAAGTACCCGTTCAATTCCAAATTGATCAATTCTTTTATGACTACCCCACGCCCGGCATTGAACAAAAACAATCCTTTTCTGCCGAACTGCTCGATGAACTTGTCGATTTTGATGATCAGATTAAAATAGGTATCTATATTCAGCAACTCAGTGAAAAACTGCAGATTAATGAATCCATGTTAGTTAGCCAGTTAAACCGGATCAAACGTAATAAATCCCGATATTCAAAGTTGAGCCGTCCGAATAATGACAATACTGACACCCCGGCAGAACCGGTTATCCGGGCGGGACTCTTTAACGCAGAGATGGGTCTGATTGGTTTGCTTCTTCAGAGTGATGCACAAATTCGTAATTTTATTATAGAAAATGCTTCCAATGAATTATTTGAAAATGAATCGACGTTATCTCTATATGAACATGTCATTCAGGAAATTGAAGACACCGGAATTGTAAATATTGATCATCTTATGATTGAATTTAAAGAAGACGAGACAAGGAAAAACCTGCTGTCTGAAATTGCCTTAACCCTGGATGATATGTCATTAAAATTTGCCCGCGATTGTGTTTATCAGTTAAGAAAGCGTCAGTTGGATAAAAAGGCAGTTGAAATTCAGGAAATGATAAAAAACGAAGCAGACTCCGAAGACTCCGTAGAGCATTATAGTAAACAAATCATTCAGATACGGCAGGAAATCCATAAATTAGACATGGACAGGCGAAAACAATCGAGAGTTTAAAGTGATATGAGTCACCCTTACTATTCTTGTCAAATGATAAACTCTGAGGTGTTTATTTAATATAAACAAAAGAATCCAATAAGGAGTTGGTTTTGGCAGTAGATATTTGCATTATTGATGATAACAAAGAATTTTTAAATGTTATCACGGAATACATTGAGCTTAATGGTTATTCTGTTTGTAGTATTGAAAATCCTTTGCACGCAATCGAGAAAAATATAGAAATAAAACCAAAACTAATTATTCTTGATGTTATGATGCCTGGTATCGATGGTTTCACACTCCTGAAACAATTTAAAGGACATCCGGCGCTGAAAGACATTCCGGTTATTGTGATTTCCGGGAAGATGTTTCCACCGGAGAAAAAACAGGCGATGACTTTGGGTGCTGTGGCATTTTTCTCAAAACCCGCAAAGGGTCAGGAACTGATTGAGGAAATTAAAAAACATATTTAGTCTGAATTAGTCATTTCTCGCCGGGACGCCAAGACGTAATGTCTCGTTAATCGAAAGTTTATGAGAAGAAAATGAATTTTAAATTTTTATTAATTAAAAATAAACTTCTAAATAAATATTTCTTGGCTACTTGGCGGCATTACGAGATAAATTAATGAATTAATCTGATTAGGTAATCTATGGCAACATTAAAATTTTGGGGCGTGCGTGGTTCCATTCCAACGCCCGGACCGGAAACGGTGCGTTATGGCGGCAATACATCCTGTGCTGAACTTAGGCATAATGATAAATTGTTTATCCTGGATGCGGGATCCGGGCTGCGTGTACTGGGTAACGATTTATTAAAAACCGGTTCACCTATTACCGCCCATATTTTTATAAGCCACATGCACTGGGATCATATTCAGGGTATTCCTTTTTTTACGCCGGCTTTCATCCCAAATAATCACTTTACTTTCTACGGCAGCGAGCCGGCCGGGAAGGATTTACTCACTGTCATTGCTGATCAGATGGATCCGACCTATTTCCCAATTGAGATGAAAGATATGGGTTCGACAATGGAGTTCAAACCGTTGTTCGAAGGAACCTATAAGATTGATGGCATCAAAGTCGAAGCTCTTTATGTAAACCATCCGGGCAATGCCTTGGGATATAAATTTCATCTCAATAAAAAAACTCTGGTATATATCAGTGATAATGAGCCGTTCTTAACAGCTGACAATAATGATGATCCGGATCAGGTATTATTGGGAGAAGATGGCAATCAAAAATTGATTAATTTTATACATGATGCAGATGTACTTATTCATGACGCTCAGTACACACAGGATGAGTATGAAAATAAAATTACCTGGGGACATTCTCCGGTTGAATACACGGTAGATATTGCCATTAAATCAGGCGTTAAAAAACTCGTTTTATTCCATCATGATCCGCTGCACAATGATGATATGATCGATCAGATGTTACAATTGGCCCGGCATCATGTCCAAAACAACAGCAGTTTAATAGAGATTATCGCTGCCAGTGAAGGATTAACCATAGACATCTAATGGGCTTCCAGCCAGTTATTGCCGATACCACAATCTACGATGACGGGTACGTCTAATTTGACTGCGTTTTCCATTATCTCTTTGATTTTTACTATAATTTTCTCGGCCTGATGATCATTCACTTCGAATACGAGTTCATCATGCACCTGAAGCAGCATAACCGCATCTAAATTTTTATTCTCGATATAATCCTGTACTTCAATCATCGCTTTTTTAATTAAATCAGCCGCTGATCCCTGAATGGGTGTGTTGATAGCCGTTCGTTCCGCAAACTCTCGGATCTGACGATTATCGCTTCGAATTTCAGGTAAATATCGCCGCCGTTTCATCATGGTTTCCACATAACCCTGTTCTTTAGCCACTTCAATGGATTTCTGCATATAGGCTTGCACATCCGGATAGGTAGCCATGTAATCCATAATAAAATCCTGGGCTTCTTCATTGGAAATATGCAGCCGCGAGGCTAAGCCATAACTGCTCATACCATATATAATGCCAAAGTTAATGGCTTTGGCCCTTCTACGCTGATCTTCACCAACCTGATCCAGGGGCAAATCAAAAATCAATGAGGCCGTACTGGCATGGATATCAAGATTATCTTTAAATGCCTGCATCATCGCTTTGTCTCCGGATAAATGTGCCATAATCCGCAATTCAATCTGCGAATAATCTGCGCTTAAAATTTTATACTCCGCTCTGGATGGAACAAAGGCATTGCGGATCTCACGGCCGATCTCGGTACGAATCGGAATATTTTGCAGGTTGGGATTACTGCTGGATAAACGCCCGGTGACCGCTACGGTTTGATTAAATGATGTATGCAGCCGTCCTGTTTTCTCGCTTACCAAACCGGGTAGAGCGTCCAGGTAGGTATTTATCAGCTTGCTCAATCTTCTGTATTCGAGAATTTTATCCACAATGGGATGCATGATAAATCGTTCCAGAATTTTCTCATTGGTAGAATATTGGCCGGTTTTCGTTCGCGGAGGCCGCTTTAAATTTAGGTCTTTATGTATTTCGAGCCGGTCAAAAAGCACGGTTCCCAATTGCGCCGGTGAGTTTAAATTGAATTCTTCGTTGGCGCTTTCATAGATATCTTTTTGTAATTGGGTTAATTGCTCATTATGCGTCTTTGATAATTTTCGCAACTGATCCGTATCCAGTTTAATTCCCTGCTCTTCCATTTTCATCAACACTTCCATAAGCGGCATTTCCAAATCATATAGGAGAGCTTGCATGCCGGATTCTTCAATTTGCTCTTTTAAAATTTTGTATAATTTGAATGTGATATCGGCATCTTCTGCCGCATAAGGCGCCACTTCTGATGCAAACAAATCGGTCATTAGTTTTTGCTTTTTCCCTGATCCAATCAATTCTTCAATATGAATCATTTCATAGTTAAGATAATACTCTGATAACTTATCCAGTTTGTGCTGCCCGGTTGGATTAATAAGGTATGAAGCAATCATCGTATCAAAATAAATACCCTTAACATCTACCCCATGCTGCCTCATTATCATGGCATCATATTTTATATTCTGTCCGATTTTCTTCACTTTGGCATCAGAAAAAATTGGTTTAAGTTTTGATAATACTTCATCCTTCTTTAAGGATATATCAGGATGTGTAACCGGGATATACCAGGCTTTGTCTTCTTCCCAACTGATAGCAATACCAGCAATTTCCGCAAGTAAAAAATCCAGAGAGGATGTTTCCAGATCAAAAACAAATTCCTTTTGTTTTTTTAGTTCATCAAGAAATCCATCAAAGGCCTGCATCGATTTTATAAGAACATACTTAACGCTTTTCTCATCATGATGGGTATAGGTTTCAGCATGCCCGGCAGCCTGCCCGATGACTGTCATCCGGTTAAATAAACGCCTGAATTCCAGTTCTTTTAATGTATCGTCAAGAATTTGCATGTCCCACAGACGGAATTTAAGATCAGAAATTGAGACGTCTATTGGAACATCCTTGTGAATCATTGCCAGCTTTCTGGATAGATCTGTTTGATCCTTAAACTCGATTAAATTATTTTTTACAACGCCTTCTTTATAGGCATCGATATTTGCATACAGTCCTTCAATAGATTGATATTCCTGCAAAATACTTACAGCCGTTTTATTGCCAACCTTGGGAATACCGGGAATATTATCCGAAGAATCTCCCATTAAGGCCAGCCAGTCTACAACCTGCTCCGGTTTGATACCCATTTTTTCAATTACCTTGTCCCGGTTAAGTACTTCTGACGCCTGATCGCTTTTGCCCAAACTATACAAAAACACATGCTCGTTAACCAATTGAGCCATATCCTTATCACCGGATACGATATATACATGCAGATTTTTGCCGGCATATTTTGAACTTAAGGTTCCAATAATATCATCAGCTTCATAACCGGCTTTATCCAGCAGTACAAAGTTTAAACGTCTCAGCGTATCGATCAGACGTGGAAACTGAGCGGCCATTTCTTCGGGCATTTTTTCACGGGTGGCTTTATATTCCGGGTATATTTCATGACGAAAAGTGGGTTCTTTTGTATCAAAAATAACGGCAAGATATTCAGGTTTTTCATCTTCAATCAGTTTAGTCATGGAAGATAAAAATCCAAACGTGGCTGATGTATCTTCCCCTTTGGAATTAATGAGCGGATTGCGTATAAAGGCAAAATAACTTCGATAGTATAAAGCTGAACCGTCAATTAAGAATAATTTTTCTGGCATACTGCCTCCGTTATTTTAATGTTACGACGGTTACGCCGGTATCGCCCTCTCCCCATTTACCAAGTCGGTAACCTTTGATCGTTTTTAGACCGGCAAGATATTTATGCACAGCCATTCGCAGGGCGCCTTCTCCTTTGCCGTGAATAATACGAACTTCTTCCCATTCACTTAATACAGCAGAATCGAGGTAAGCACGAACGTCATGCAAGGCTTCATCGGCAAGTTGTCCTCGTACATCCAGTTCATTAGATAGATTAACCCCGGGATTCATATGAACAGTGGATTCCATTTTAACCGGCTGGCCGTGTTCATCAAATACTTCGATATCGGTAACCGGTATGGTAATTTTAATGCCTTCGCGTTCGATTTCAATCTCATTTCGATTGGTAAAAATGCGCGTGATGGCGCCCTTGATACCGTACTGCCGTGAATGCACTTTCTGGCCTGTTTTCAATTGTTTGATATCAATTTCCGATTTCTGGACCGGTTCATCTAATACACGATCCAGTTCTTTTTTTCTTTGATTCAGTTTTTCCCGGCCATTTCGGATAACTTCTTTATCAGCCTGTGATTCTCTAATTTCCCGGATAACTGCTTCTATTTCACGATTAATGTTTTCCAGTTGCTGCTTGGCTGCTTTGGCAGATTCTTTTTCAAATTTCCTTTGCGCCTTTTTTAGTTCCGCGGCTTTTTCATTGTAAAGCTTTAAAAGCCCGTTTAATTCCGACTCACGTATGGAAAGAATGTTCGCCATATCCTGATAGCGACGGCTTTTTTCCACCACATCCGCCAGCAGCATATCTAATTGATACGATTCTTTCCCGGTAATTTCGGCAGCCCTATCCAAAACATATTGATCCAATCCAAACCGTTTACAAATTTCAAAGGTATAACTGCTGCCCGGAATACCTGTTTCCAGTTTAAATAAAGGTTTAAGATGTTGCATGTCAAATTGCATGGCCGCGTTTTCCACGCCCGCTGTTTCGGAAGCGTAACTTTTTAGTTGATTTTGATGTGTACTTACAATTGATACAACTCCATCCTGATTCAGTCGTTCCAAAATTGAAATGGATAGGGCGGCCCCGCCTTCGGGGTCAGTACCACGGCCAATTTCATCAATTAATACAAGGCTCTGCTCATCAAGATATTCCAACACTTCATTAAGTCCGCGGATATGTGAGGAAAAAGTGCTTAAATCATCTTCAATGGATTGCTCATCACCAATGACCGCAAAAATCCGGCTGCAAATTGGCATTTCTGTGCCAATACCAACGGGAATATGAAATCCGCTTTGAAATAATAATTGCAGCAAACCGATCGCTTTAATGGCAACCGTTTTCCCCCCGGCATTCGGACCGGATATGATTAACTGTCTGAAATCTTTCCCTATTTGCAAATCAAGCGGCACAATATCATCGGCATGTTTCTGCAAAAGGATGGGATGCCGGGCCTTTTTAATATCCCAGTAAAATTCCTGACTGATTTCCGGCTGTGCACAATCTATTTCATTGGCATAACGCGCTTTCGCCTGCAGCACATCCAGTTCATTCAGTATGTTAAAATTATGTTTTAACTGATTTCTAACTTCCCGGATGGATTTACTAATCCGCTTAAGAATATTGATAATCTCTTTATGCTCTGCAGCCAGCAATTTCTGCATTTGATTGTTTAACTCCACCACGGCCATTGGTTCAACAAAATACGTTGCGCCCGTTCCAGACTGGCCATGCACAATACCGGGAATTTTATTTACAGAAAATTCTCTTACGGGTAACACCAGCCGGCCGTCGCGTAAGGTGATATATTCTTCCTGCAAATATTCAGTTTTATTACGCATAATGCGGTCGAGCTGCCGGTGAATGTCATGATCGATCACAGCAATTTCTTTACGTATTGCTTTTAATTCCTTACTGGCGTTGTCAAAAATCCGGCCTGACGGTTCAATAGTAAATTTTATCAGATTCAACAGTTGATTTACAGATTCAATTTTTGAAGTTATTTCCTGCAGATCGGGATATTTGTTCTGTAATTTCCCATGAAACTCGCTTATCTCGGAAAGAAGACTTAAAAAATTTTCAATTTTCTGCAGATCATTAATATCAAGATAACTGTCATCCGGCTCAATCTTCTTAAGCAGAATGCGAATATCATCATAGCTCCAGATAGGAAATCCGCCATCAAACGTATAGACACCGCGCATGTCATGAACCTGCCGCAGTATTTTATGCAGGAGGTTTCTCTCAAGTATCGGAGAGGCATCACTTAACCTCTGATTACCGCTCTCAGAAACACAGCGTTTGGCAATGCTGTGAATAACTTTATCGTATTCTAAGATGTTTTTATATTTATCAAATCCAAACATATCAATTTTATTTAAAATGGCGTTATTAACTTTTTAGCTGTAGAATCTGCGTTATTGATGGTCTGCATCATTTTATGTTGCAGCGATTCACTGCCCGGAAATATTGCGGTTACAACCGTATGCACAGCAGGCGCAAAATTTCGAATAAAACTAAATGAAATACTCTCTTCTTTACCCATTACATTCAAAAATTGTTCGGAAAAAGGCACGAATTCAATCAAAAGTATTACTATGCTTAAAATGAGCGTAATTTTGATAAAAGCAAAAAATCCGCCGGCAATTTTATTAACCGGCTGCAAAAATGTTACTTTAGCAAATTTATTCAGCAGATTACTGATTAAACGAATAACTATATTTACTGCTAAGAACAAAACAATGAAAATGATAATCCTGGCTGCAAACTCTGGTAAATCAGGAAACGCCGCCAGCATAAAACTAACGCCATCGTTAAGAAATGTAAAGGTTATTATAAAACCGAGAATAAGAGCAATCAAAACTGCCAGTTCGGAGATCAGCCCGCGAAATACTCCCCGAATGGTTACAATAGCAATAGTAATTATAAAGAAGAAGTCGAGGTAATTCATCTCTAAATTTGGGAAAGCTGATCCCGCACGATGGATTGAATTAACTGGCCATCTGCTTTACCTTTTAATTCTTTCATCGCCGCACCCATTACCTTACCCAAATCTTTAATAGAAGTCGCATTTGTCTGTTGAATTATCTTTGAAATAATTTCTTTAACTTCTTCTCCGGACATTTGCTTAGGAAGGTATTTTTGAATAAGAATTAATTCAGACTCTTCTCTTGCCGCTAAATCTTCGCGATTATTTTGACGGTAGATGTCAATAGATTCTTTGCGTTTTTTCGCTGCGTTCAGTAAAACGCCGATGACATCCTCTTCGGTCATTTCACGTTTAACGCGTAATTTTATCCGTTCGTCTTTAATCTGCGCCATTATCGTCCGAAAAGCGGCAACAGTATCTTTTTCACCTGCTTTAAGAGCAGTCTTTAAATCTTCATTGATTTGCTGCTCAATTAACATAATTTTGTTCCGGAAATATTATCTATTTAATTCGGCCATTAATTTGCGCATTTTTCTGCGCGCCTGGTTAATGCGCCTTTTTCGCTGTTCGCTTGGTTTTTCGTAATGTTGATGCCGTTTAATATCTGCCATCAAACCTGATTTCTCACATGCTTTGGTAAATCGTTTAAATGCCTTCTCAAATGGTTCATTATCACGAATCTTAATAGTAATCATAGATTGCCTTTTTGTCCTTTCAATTGGTTCTACTTTGATTAATTTGAATATTTTGAGGGATTATCAATGATATCAATTTCATATTCTGCAGCTTGTTTCCACGAACTATTTTTTGCAGCATCTTTAAAGTATTGCCGAGCTTTTTGATTTTGCCCCATACTTTGATAGATTTTACCAAGATTGAAATTGGCTCCAGCTTTTTTAATGGCACTCCTGGACATTTTTAGAGCGTTATTAAAAGCATCAATAGCCTGATTGTATTTCTTCTCCAGCATATGCACTTCGCCCAAATAATAATAAAATGTTCCTTTTGAAGTTCTTTTTCTTTCCGTATCTATCGCACTCTGGAAAGCTTTTTCTGCTTCCTCATATCGACGCAGGGCTTTTAATGTTAGCCCTTTAACACTGTATGCTAAGGAATAATTCGCATCCGCCTGAGTGGCTTTTTCTAATAAAGGCAATGCATTCGTAAATTTTTTCTGATCATAGTAGATTTTCCCTAAACCATAATTGGCTTTGGCAGAATTTGGGCTGAAAGCCAACGCAGCGCTGAATGTATTAATTGCATCGGTTATACGATCCATTTCCGCCTGTAAATTTGCCAGTGCAACATACGCAACTTCAAACTTACTATCTTTGTTGATGGCTTCTTTAAACTGGGCTTCGGCATTTTTATAGTCACTTAGTTTTTTATAGCATACGGCCAGCATATAATGCGCTTGTGGAAAATTAGCATCGGCTGCAACAGCTTTTTTAAATTCTGCAACAGCTTCTTTGAACTTTTCTTTTCGGGCAAGTTCCAGACCTGAATTATATGCCTGACCTGCCTCAGCATTACGGGCATCTTCCTGAGCAAGAGCTAATTCCAGACCAAATAAGAGTATGAATGACAAAAACAATATTTTTTTCACTGTAAAACCTCCAATTGCTTCTCTATTCTAAATTAGAAACCGCAAATATAGTAATTTTCATTTGCCTGATCAAGTAAGAACCATGATATATTTTTATTACTTCTCAGGTTATTCCAGTTCCTGCATTTTCTTTTTAATAGCATCTTCAATTTGAAACATGGCATTTGGAATATTAACATAATTGGTTGTTTTTATTTCCATTGAATTCACAAATTTTTCCAGTTCCTTTAGTACCAGAGTGATTTTTTTTGTTTCACTTTCACAAATCGATACCAGCTTGTCAAAACGTGGTTCATCATAGCCGGTCTGATCACATAACTGTGCATAGCCGGAAATAGTTGAAGTAGAATTATTGATATAATGTGCCAGAGTTGTCAACACCTGGTGTAAGGTTTCTATTTTTGTATTTAATTCTTCCTTTTCCTTTTTTTCCTGTTCCAGAATTTTCATGTTCTTATATTCTTCCAGAACACGATTTACAATACGCGGCAGAAGCGCAATATTCTGAGGTGATTTAATGACAAAATCAGATGCGCCGCCTTTTAAAATATTAACGGCTGTTTTTACCTGTTCATCGCCGGTGATAATAATTACAGGAACATCTGTTTTTTCTTTTATATATGAAAGAATCTCATCGCCATCAGCATCAGGAAGAGAAAAATCAAGCAGAACAACATCCGCAAAGTAAATATCATCTTCAGTTAGTTTAGCTTTGGATTCAATGACTTTTATTTCACAGTTTAACTCATCGCTAAGAATATCTTCTTCCAAAAAGGCATGATCTTCATCATCTTCCAATATTAAGATGCGAATCTGCTCATTGGCATCAATTTCAATCATTCAAATATTCCTGCCTTTGTATCATCCAGTTTAGTTAAACTTATAAAAAATGTTGTCCCTTCTCCAATTTCACTTTCCAGCCAGATTTTACCATTGATAATTTCCATAAATGTACTGACCAGTTCCAAGCCCAGCCCGCTGTCCATATCTTCGACCAGGCCTGTCGCCTGATTTAAATCGTATGAATGAAACAGTGTTTTCTGCACTTCTTTTGGAATACCCGGGCCCGTATCCTTTACTGAAAATGTATAATCAGAATTCGTCTCTATGCAGGTGATTTCAATTTGATTTTTACCCACTTCTGGAAAATATTTACAGGCATTATCCAGCAGATTCTGAAAAACATGTTTTAAAATTATTCTGTTTGAATAGACAAACGGCAATTTGCTTTGAATGTTAATTTCAATGTGCTTTTCCTGAATATCAAAATCAAGGTCTTCAAAAATAGAAGATATAATCTCATTTATATCTACTTTTTCATATTTAAGTATGCCCTTTTGATTTGTAATATTCCTGAGAATATCAGATATCATTTCCCGCTCTTTATCCACATTTTTTTTAATTCGGGACAAACGGTTTGCAACATCCTCATTCAGTTTATCCGGGTATTTTCTGAAAATGGAATCAACCAATCCACTAACGTTACGTAAGGGCGCTTTTAAATCGTGACTGATTACTTTTATAAAATTTCGCTGTGATTTGATAGTTGCGGCCAGGATATTGTTTATGCTTTTAAGTTCTCTCTTGCGATGCAGCAAACGCGATTTTAACTGATTTATCCCGTCATTGTGGATCATTTTATTCTGTTTTATAACGGAATTATCAAACGTTGCATGTTTCGAATTTAATTTGGTTATAAATTTATATAAATCTATCAAATAAAAGAATACAATCATTAAAAAAACAATAACGCTTGATATAATAATAATAAATACTGTCTTAAAATATTCCTCTTTTTTTTCCAAAATATCGTCTGCATTAATCCCAATATAAATCAGGTTAAATTCATAATTGTACTTCAGAGCTGGTATTATTTCTAAAGTTAATACGTTCCGGCCATTCAGTTCATTAATTTCATTACATCTTAGTGATTTTATTTGATCTTCTGTGAACAGGTTGGCAGGATGAACAACAGGTTTGCCAGAGTCTGGAATAACAATATATGTTATATCAGGATTGTATATTAAATAAGAAATGACTTGATCATTTGTAAGAATATCTGTTTCGTTTTTTTCAGCAATTAGTTCAGAAATATAAATTAAATATTTTTCAATCGATTTTTTTTCCGTTCCAATATCCTGATCTGTTTTATAAGAAGGATAATAAATATTTATCAGGCTATCCAGGCCTAAAAGAAAAATCACCAAAAAAATTATCGTCCTTGTGCGAATGACGCTGTGTAATAGACTAATCAGTATATTCATGCCTGGTAAACTGTTTAATACTTCGGAATCTATTTTGCCCGTTCAATATATTTTCCTTCACGCGTATCCACACGAATTACTTCACCTTCTCCTATAAATGGAGGCACCTGGATTTTTAATCCAGTTTCAAGAACGGCTGGTTTATATGAGGAAGTTACCGTTGCAGTTTTTAATGCTGGTTCTGTTTCCGTGATTTTTAGCTCAACAACCGTTGGCAATTCAACTGTGATAGGATCGTTATCATAGAAACTTACATCTACTTTTGTATTTGGTAATAGATATTGGGGAGCATCGCCTAAAAATTCCACATTCAAAGGATATTGTTCAAAAGTTTCGGTATCCATAAAATAATAGAATGAACCATCCTCGTATAAATACTCCATTTGGCGATTTCTTAGGTCAGCCTTTTCCACACCTTCATCCGGCCGAAATCTATTTTCTGCATTAACACCGGATTTTACATTTTTCATTTTTGTTTGAATTACCGCCTGGCCTTTTCCTGGTGTAATATGGGTAACTTCAGTTAATGTATATAAATCATCATTAAAAATTATTACATTTCCTTTGCGTAGCTGAATTGCCTTAAGCTTCATGTAGCGCTCCTCTTTCTTTAATCTTTTCAAATTTTTTAACATCGAGTTCAAATTTATACTTTTTCATTTTCTTTTCTACGGTATTCTTATACTCTTTTGAATTGAATAAATCCTTTAAATCCTGATGCAAGGGTACAATTTGCTTCCCAACCTGCCATTTAACAGGTTTCCGGGAATTTGAATCGACAACTGCTCCCCATTCTATTGCCCAGGCAATGGTATCCAGAGAATATTTCTTTAAATCCCGCATAAGCGCCAGGAGCTGTGCCTGGTAATCCGGATTTAAATAATAAAAAATCTTTGAGTACAAGGAAGCATTATGATAATGATCCGGCGTATTAATCAATCCGCAAAGGTTTAAACGCCAGGCCATAATTATTAATAATTCCACAGCCTTTGAAGCTACCCCCAATCCCGGATGATCCTGCCCCGGTAACTGCGGTCTTTCATCAGTAAATACTGCATACGGATTCTGTAAACACATCCATTCTATGGCAATAGTTTCATACGATCTACCATTAAATTTTGTATCAAACGGCATATCAATATTAACATTATATTTTTTTAAGACCAGTTCTACTAACATATTTTGAGATGATTTTTTTCGGTGGAAAATAATCAGTTTATGAACATAAGGATCACTGGTATTCAATTCATACACCAGATTGGTAAAACCTTTTTCTTTAAGTTTTTTTAATACATCATATTTTTCAAAGGCCAGTTTGATACCTTCAAGCGAATAGAATCCAAGAAAAAGATTGTGCCCCCGTTTACCAATGTTGATATTAAACAGGTCTGTTTCGGATATAATATCTCCGTTATCTACCTGTTTCTGTAATTGTACACTGGTTAAACGTCTGGCGATATGCCAGTATTTTTTGGGAATATTCATAACTATTAACTACTAAATTTTATTTGTTAAACAATATGAAACAAAATCATAATAAATTTCCCAGCTTTCGGGTCCATAGCCGCCTCCGGCAAGTACAACTAACGGAATATTTTTATTCACTATCTTGCGATAGACAAATAAATTTCTTTCCAGCATACCTTCCCGACTGATTTTCATATCACCGATCATATCTTTTTCATAGGGATCGGAACCGGCGATATAATAAACAATATCCGGTTTGAATTCCATAAACGATTCCTTAAGTTCGTTTTTTAGGATAGATAAATATTCATCATCCCCGCAGTTTTCCGGCAATAAGATATCTTTATTGTAAGGACGATCTATCTTAATCCATTCATCACCATGCATTGAAAATGTATAAACATTGGGATCATCCTTAAAATAAAGCAGATTAGCATTGCCCTGATGAAAATCCAGATCTACAATCATAAATTTTTGTGCACGTTTCAATTTTCGAAATTTTTCTATTGCAATAGCTACATCATTAATCAAACAAAATCCTTCACCCTTATCCGGATGTGCATGATGAAAACCGCCTCCCAAATTAAAACATGGAATATTCCACCTAAGAGCATATGCGGTTCCCAGTAATGTGCCTCCGGTAACAGCCCTGTAGTATTCCATTACCGAATCAAAAATCATAAAACTAAGGTCTAATTTTAAAATTTCGCTAAGATGCTGATTATCTGCTAATTTTTTTAGATAGCTATCCTTATGAACCAATCGTAAATCATCGTAGGAGCACATATCGGGTCTTAACATATTTTTTGGTTTTAAAGTTTTCTCTTTGATCAGTTTGTCTTTGATATTTCTATACTTCATCAAATCCAATAAACTATCACACCCCATACAGGGGACAGAAAACACATAGTCAGACGAGAACAATACTTTTACATATTCGGATCGGAAGAAACGTTTCAGCATTAAATTTCCCCCGCCCAGCTGGTATGGAGCCTCCCAATTACTTTTTGAGGCTCCGTTGTTTGATGAAATATTCTCATTAATTTTACGTAAGCTGCTTCAATGGTCATGGTATGTAATCCTATTGCGCCAAGGTCTTTCGCTTCCTTTCCGCTTTCATACAAATCGAGATTAACGCTGCCATGCCGTGAATGACTGCCGATAAATATCATTATATTCTTATCCCTGGCTTTTTTTAAAAAATCCATCCAGTTTGGAGCTACGAGTGGCAGGTGCCCGGCGCCAAATCCCCTCAAAATAATACCGTTAATTTCAGAATCCAGAACAGGTAAATAGTTATTTAAATTAAGTGAGGGATAAATACTTAACACCGCCAGGTTCTTGGTAAATCCCTTTTCATGGAAATAGCTATCTTCTGGCTTGAGTACATATTCATAATTAATTGATATATTTATACCAATCTCGCCAAGCAATGGATAATTTGGTGAATCAAACGCATTATAATTGATGATGCTTATTTTCTTTGCCCGATTACCCCGTAAAATTCTCTGTCCAAATATGATCATCACTTCAGGAACGGCCATAGTAGCCAATTCGACAGCATCAATCAGATTAAAACGGGCATCGGTTCTCAATTTGGATAAGGGCCGTTGCGATCCGGTGAAAACAACAGGTTTTCTGAGATTTCTTAATGAGAAAGAGAGCGCTGAAGCAGTGTAAACCATCGTATCGGTTCCGTGAATGACCACAAAACCTTCATAGTTATCAATATTAGTATGAACCAATTCGGATAATATTTCCCATTCCCGGATCCCTATATTTGAGCTATCCAAATTAAACGGGATAACGACGTCAATATTTGCTAAATTTTGAATTTCAGGAATGTACTGTAATATCTGATTTTGGATATTGCCCGGAGCCAATTGTTCATCGGGTTCGATCGGGGTCATGCCAAAGGTGCCGCCGGTGTGAATAATTAAAATCTTCTTCATGATTGTTCACAAATTTTACTAAATATATTTTTTCGTGCGAAGAATCACATATTCTAAACAAAGATAGGATTATTTTAAATACCAAAAAAATAAAAATGAGGAAATTTTCGGGTTTCAACTTTATTAATCATGCTCGAAAACTTCCTCGACGATAAAAAAGCCATCCCACTAAAAAGGTGGATGGCTTTATTTTTTTATGATTTATTTAATTACGCGGTTCTAATCGCTTCCTGAGCAGCAGCCAGACGTGCAATCGGTACGCGATATGGCGAACAAGACACATAATTCATTCCGACGCGATGACAGAATCCAACCGATCTTGGATCACCGCCATGTTCACCACAGATTCCAATCTTTAAATCCGGTTTAGTTGACCGGCCTTTTTTTACTGCGATTTCAACCAACTGGCCCACACCTGTCTGATCTAAGGTCTGGAATGGATCATCGGGCAAAATACCTTTCTGATCGTACTCGGCTAAAAATTTACCGGCATCATCACGACTGTAACCAAACGTCATCTGGGTAAGGTCATTTGTACCAAATGAGAAGAATTGAGCTTCTTCGGCTACTTCGTCAGCAGTTAAGGCAGCACGCGGAATTTCAATCATTGTGCCTACCATATACTCAACTTTTATACCCATTTCTTCCATTACTTTGGTAGCAGTTTCAACCACAACTTTTTTCTGATTTGCTAATTCCGCTTTGGTACCAATCAACGGAATCATTATTTCAGGCAAAACATTAACGCCTTCTTTTTTTAGCTGGCAAGCCGCTTCGATGATAGCGCGTGCTTGCATTTCAGTAATTTCCGGATAGGTAATACCCAAACGGCATCCACGATGTCCAAGCATCGGGTTAAATTCATGCAGCGAATCTACTTTGGCTTTTACTTCTTCAACTGAAATGCCCATCTGATCAGCCATTTCTTTCTGATTATCTTCTTCATGGGGTAGAAACTCGTGCAACGGTGGATCTAAAGTTCTGATAGTCACCGGCAGATCATGCATCGCTTTAAAAATGCCATAAAAATCATCCCGCTGATACGGCAGTAATTTTTCCAGAGCTTTGCGGCGCCCGTCTTCATCATTAGACAGAATCATTTCGCGCACGGCAATAATACGATCACCCTCAAAGAACATATGTTCTGTACGGCAGAGACCTATACCCTGCGCCCCAAAATTACGGGCAACTTCACTATCATGCGGCGTATCAGAATTTGTGCGAACCTGTATTTTACGGAATTCATCGGCCCATTCCATCAAAGTGCCAAAATTACCGGATAGTACCGGATCGATCGTCGGTACCTTACCTTCAATTACTGAACCTTTGCTGCCGTCAAGAGAAATCCAATCGCCTTCATTATATGTATTACCACCGACAGTCATTGTTTTATCTTTGTAAGATAGTTTTATTGCACCGCAACCGGCAACACAGCAGGTGCCCATGCCGCGCGCAACCACAGCGGCGTGTGACGTCATACCGCCGCGAGCTGTTAAAATACCTTTAGCCACATTCATACCGCCGATATCTTCCGGTGAGGTTTCAATACGAACCAAAATAACATCTTCACCCTTAGCAGCCCATTCTTCAGCATCATCAGCATGGAAGACAATCCGGCCGGTAGCGGCCCCAGGGGATGCAGGTAACCCGGTTGCAATAACATTAATATCTGCCTTAGGATCAAACATAGGATGTAATAACTGGTCCAGTTGTTCGGGCTCAACGCGCATAACAGCCGTTTTTTTATCAATCAAACCTTCTTCAACCATTTCTACGGCAATTCTCACCGCAGCCGCAGCTGTACGTTTACCATTACGAGTCTGGAGCATCCACAGACGGCCTTTTTGTATGGTAAACTCGATATCCTGCATATCTTTATAGTGTTTCTCTAATTTCTGATAAATGGCTTCCAGTTCTTTATAGGCAGCCGGCATAATTTCTTCTAATGTTTTTTGGGAAGCTTCGCTGCGGGTGGCTTCATTAACAGGCTGCGGCGTCCGTGTACCGGCAACTACATCTTCACCCTGAGCATTAATCAGATATTCACCGTAGAAAATTCTATTACCCGTAGCCGGATCACGTGTAAATGCAACACCTGTTGCACAGTCATCACCCATGTTACCAAAAACCATGGCTTGTACGTTAACCGCTGTTCCCCAGTTTGCCGGGATGTTATTCAATTTCCGATAGGTTAAAGCTCTCTGATTATTCCAAGAACCAAATACGGCGCTAATCGATCCCCACAGCTGTTCCCAGGGATCCGTTGGAAAATCTTTACCGGTACGTCTTTTTATTTCAGCTTTAAATTGACTTACTAGTTCTCTGAGATCATCCGCAGAAAGCTCTGTATCAAGCTGAATCCCTTTTTTCTCTTTCATTTCATCAATAATCACTTCAAACGGATCTTCTTCTTCTTTTGATTCCGGTTTCATTCCCATAACAACATCGCCATACATCTGTACAAAACGACGATATGAATCCCAGCCAAAACGTTCGTTGCCGGATTGTTCAATAATGCCCTTAACTGTATCATCATTTAAACCCAGATTCAACACCGTATCCATCATACCTGGCATCGACGCCGGCGCGCCGGAACGCACAGACACGAGTAATGGATTTTTTATATCGCCAAATTTCGCACCCATTGTTTTCTCTATGGATTCAACTCCGGTTTTGACTTGTTTCTTAACTTCGTCGCTGTATTGGCCGCCGCTGGCATAATATTCCGTGCAAATTTCTGTGGATATAGTAAAACCAGCCGGAACAGGAATACCTAAATTTGACATTTCAGCCAAATTTGCACCTTTACCGCCGAGAAGCAGCTTCATATCAGCCTTACCATCTGCTTTTCCAGCTCCAAAAGTATAAACATATTTTTGAGACATCAGTTGTCCTCCGTTGTAAAATAGCGTAATTTTATTAAAACTAATTTTTAATTTTATGTTAATTTAAAGTCTATATAAACTATACATTAACTAAACATTTAAGCCGTGCAATTTACATGACATACTCTGTTAAGTCAAATAAAATACTATATTAAATTACAGTATTAAGCAGATTTTAATGCCGCCTCATCGGCTTACCCCATCGATATAAAAAAAACAGAATTAGTAAAAATACTACACTTTTCAATATTGACTTAGTGCATTCAGATTAATAAATTAAGGGTGTTTTATGTATATAACAATTGTCAGTCTTATATACTTAAAAGTAGAATTTAACAGTTAAAAAATGATAGTTGTTGATAAAAATAGAATGAACATGAAAAAAGAAAAAGACAGAGAGTACATCCTAACAGAACTCTTGCCCGGCGATGAAGCGGTTATTGTGGACATCAACAACACTGCTTTGGGTAAGGATCGTTTATGTGAACTTGGTTTAACCTCTGGCACGCCTTTACGTGTAGTTAAATTTGCTCCTCTTGGCGACCCCATGGAAATAAAAATTCGCGGTTATCATCTTTCCATTCGCAATTCCATGGCTAAAGAAATCCGTGTTCGTCACCGTTGCAGACACGGACGCAGACGTCATGAAAATTAATCCTTCATCAAAACTAAATAAAGATATCACCGATACGTCACAACCTTGGCTGCCTATTATTGGAAATCCAAATTGTGGGAAGACCGCGCTGTTTAACAGATTAACAGGGTTGCATCATAAAATTGGTAACTATCCGGGCATCACCGTTGAAAAGAAATCCGGATGGCTGCGAGGACATGATATTCTTATCAAAGACTATCCGGGTACCTACAGTTTAAATGCTAAAAGTATTGATGAAAAAATTGTATCCGATATGGTGCAGGGCTGGCGCGATAAGAAAAATCGCCCCAATGGTGTCATAGTTATTTTGGATTCCACTAATATCACAAAAAATATTTATCTGGCGCTACAAATACTGGACTGGCAAATACCAACAATTATTGTTCTGAATATGATTGACGAAGCGGAAAAAAACGGCATACAAATTAACGTTAAACAATTGAAGAAGCATTTGAATACAGCTTATGTTATTCCCGCGTCGGCAAAAACCGGACATGGTATACAGGATGTTTTTAATGCCATTATTAAAATCGCCGAATCTGAATTGCGAGTCGATTCTCAGTCTCACTTATTAACGATTGAAGAATTGAGCAGGCCCCTCAGTGAAATCACAAAATTTCTACAGCAACGATTCGATAAGATTGGACATCTTCCGGAAGTTGATTCCATGCGGCTGATTAGCGAATCCAATTATATACGAAATATAGTTAAATATCTGGAACCTAGTGAAGTTGAGCAATTAAAAAATATTATTAATAATACGCGGAATAAATTTGCTGAAACGCAAATACCCTATCAGACCATCGAACAAACATCCCGTTTTGCTTATATTGATTTATATATTGCAAATTTGGTAAAAGTTAAGAAAACGGATGATAAATCGCCCAGTGAAAAAATTGATAATTTTCTTACCCACAAATTCTTTGGACCGGCAATACTTATTGGGGTGTTATTCTTTATTTTCAACGCCATATTTAGCTGGGCGCAATGGCCCATGGAGCAGATATCAATTGGAGTTAACTGGTTATCCACCCAGTTTGAAAACTTAATTCCTGATGGTATAATTCAAAGTATGGTAGTAGATGGTATATTGGCCGGTGTAGGCAGCATTCTTGTTTTTTTACCTCAGATTCTGTTACTGGTTTTCTTTTTAAGCATTCTCGAAGACAGCGGATATATGGCCCGCATGGCTTTTATGATGGATCGGCTTATGCATAAAATTGGCTTGCATGGACGATCAGTTCTGCCGCTGTTAAGCGGATTTGCCTGTGCGATACCAGCCATCATGTCTGCCAGGACAATCGAAAACTGGCGTGACCGGATACAAACCATTTTGATGATACCGTTGATGAGCTGCAGCGCCCGGCTCCCTGTATATGTGATATTGATTGCCGCTTTCATTCCTGATAAAACAGTGTTAGGATTCCTATCGCTTCAGGCACTGGTTTTGATGGGCATGTATTTTCTCGGTATGTTCACTGCTGTTATCATTTCAATTATCATTAAAAAGATCAAGAAAAGAAATGTAGAACATAGTCTGATTATGGAGTTGCCTCCCTATCGCAGGCCCATGTTTTCATCCATTGGCTGGCAGGTTTACGAACGCGGTAAAATATTCTTGTTAAACGCAGGTACGATTATTCTGGCAATATCCATTGTGCTCTGGTTTTTAGCTTCGTTTCCGAAACCGGATGACGCTGAAAATTTATCACCGCGGCAAAAAATTGAGCAGTCATACGCCGGAAAAATTGGACACGCCATTGAACCAATCATAAAACCTCTGGGTTATGATTGGAAAATAGGCGTTGGATTGATTACCTCTTTTGCGGCACGCGAGGTTATCATCAGTACCCTATCTACTTTGTATAATCTCGAAGAGAATGAACATCACCGCGTTAGTTTAATTGATGCCATGCGCAATGACCGGTATGCCAATGGCAAACCAGTATTTTCCATTTTAGTTGCCGTATCGTTGATGGTGTTTTTTGCTTATGCGGCACAGTGTATGGCGACATTCGCCATTATTAAACGGGAAACAAATTCATGGCGATGGCCAGTTTTAATGGTAATTTACATGACAATTTTAGCCTATTCTGCATCATTATTTGTATATCAGGGCGGACAATTATTGGGATTCAATTAATCTATGGAATTTTATTTTATTATTTTGATTGTATTAATCAGCCTGACCTATATTTTTCTGTACATCAAAAAGATGCTTACTAAAGGGGAAAAAAATCCCAAATGCGCAAATTGTGCATTAAATAAAATATATATACAATCAAAAAACACTGATCAAAGTCCTACATAAAACCATCACTAAATTCGTTTTCGTTTAATCCGATCATAATTTAGATTTACTCTTATAAAAAAAAATACTAAGTTAAATCCATTAATAAATTGATCCGGAATTTAACGCAACATGTTTTATTATTCCGAAAATCCAAATTACGGTTAAGGACTTCTTTGCTACACTCAGAGCGACAGATATGTGTTTGGTTTAATTCTGAGGTATGCGAGATTTACTCAAATTTATAATGATTAACATGGTTACATGGAAAAAACCTGTAAATAGAATTAATATATGTAAAAATGAAACGCATATTTGGTTATTACCGCTTAAATTAAAACCGGAAAAATATAGTTTATTAAAAACAGTTTTATCTGATGATGAGATGGCAAGAGCCGAACGATTTTATTTTAACATGCATCATAATAATTATATTGCCGCGCGCGGCCAAATGCGTAAAATTTTAGATAAGTATTTACAAATCGAAAACCACAAATTAGTCTTTTCCTATAATGAATTCGGCAAGCCATATCTGGAAAATGAGCTGCTTCAGTTCAACTTATCCCATTCCCATAATCTGGCATTGCTGGCTATAAATTTGCAATATGAACTTGGTGTCGATATTGAATATATTTACCGAAAAACCAATTTACTGCAAATTGCCAAACGTTTTTTTTCGACGAATGAGTATAATGAGCTAAAATCACTACCAACAGATTTGCAGCGAAAGGGCTTTTTTAATTGCTGGACACGCAAAGAATCATACATAAAAGCCCGGGGCAAAGGATTGGGTATTCCCCTGTCCAAATTTGAAGTATCATTGAAACCCGGTGATTCTGTTTTGTTAAAGTGTACACGGCATGATCCTGCAGCAGTAAAAAACTGGATGTTATATGCTTTTGATCCGCATCCAGATTACACGGCTGCCTTGACAATAAATACGGAAGAAACGCAATTAATCTTTTGGGATGGTTCGGTTATTTTATAGTGCCATATTTCAGAACTTAAATATTTTTATTTGTATTGAAAATAAAAATTTGTATTTTTGTTGTCCATTTTTTCATTGTTTTATTAATAATCAGATTAAATTCAATGGTTAACAATAATAATCTAAAAAAAGAAGCCGGTTACTGGATTCAAAAATTGAATCTGCAAAAACATCCTGAAGGCGGATACTATAGAGAAACCTATCGATCAAATGAAATAATCACCAAAGACTGTCTTCCGAACCGTTACGATGGCAATCGTTCTTTTTATACATCGATTTATTTTCTGTTGATCGGAAATGATATATCCGCTTTTCACCGTATTAAATCGGATGAAATCTGGCATTTCTATTATGGAAGTTCGATGACCATTTATCGAATTGATCCGGATGGTATGCTTTTCAAAACCAAAATCGGGGATAATCTGGAAAACGGCGAACTGTTTCAGACCTATATAAAAGCGGGGCACTGGTTTGGCGCTAAAATCAATGATCCCAACTCTTTCTCACTGGCAGGCTGTACAGTGGCGCCAGGATTCGATTTTTCTGATTTTGAGCTGGGCAGCCGTAAAGACCTGATAAAGGCATATCCAAGGCATCGTGAAATTATTGAACAACTAACCCTTCCATAATTTTAAATGTTTCCTGAAAAAATATCCTATCAGATAATTTTCACCCTTAATAAAACAATTGATGTGCAGATTGGAAAATTAGGCAATTTTAATTTTCCTGCTGGTAAATATATTTATACAGGATCAGCAAAGAAAAATATTTCGCAGCGCATACAACGGCATCAATCGAAAAGCAAAAAATTACACTGGCATATCGATTATCTGCTATGCCAAAGTGAAGTTACCATTCAGGACATCCTCAAATCTGAGCTCGATGAATGTAAATTAAACCAAAGCACAGCTGGTAAGATAATTGTGCCAGGATTTGGTTCCAGTGACTGCAGAAATGGATGTATCAGCCATTTAAAATATCAAAGTTAAAAACTCCCGGTTATTTTTCCGGCAGTTTGTCCTCTAATTCTTTTTTTGCATCCTGAACATCACCGGAAATTTCCTTGGCTTTATCTTTGGCAGAATCATACATTTCCTGCCCTTTATCGATCGTTTTTTCGATCGTACCTTTTGGATCATCGCTGGTAAAATAGATAATACCCAGGATAATGGCAGCCAAAACAATCAAACTAAAACCAATTTTCACCAGCTTTTTAATAATAAAAATAATTGCAATCACTACAATAACAGCCGCAATAGTAAGCAATAACGGATCGCCCATTATACGATCGATAAAATTTTCAATCATATTAACTCCTAAAAGATAAATGTATCAATTTTAAATAAAATATAAATCCGGAATATGATCAATTTGTCCAAAGAAAAAAGCAAAACGAAAAAATTCGTTAATCGCTTCTCTCTCATCCAATCCAAATTGATATATAATATTACGACTAACAAAATCGGCATACACAGCATTCATTTCATTACTTTGGCGGTATGAAGTTACCAGGGTCTGATTAAGATTTTTAAGATTGTTGTTAACCGTTGCTTTTATTTTTTCAGACAGTGATTGGTGCAATACCATCTCATGCACGGACCATAGAGCATATACAAAAGGCAATCCGGTTAGATCATACCATTCATCAGTAAGGTCAATATACATCTTGTTGGATTGTTGGATATTAAATGCTTCATTTCCTGAAATCAGTACGGCATCCGCCTTCTTGAGCCGTTCCGTTAAAGTGCCATTGACCGTAATAATTTCAGGATTGATTTCATACTTTTCCTGCATAATAATCTTCAGCAGGGTTGTGGCGGTAAAATCAACTGAATCGATAGCGATCGCAGATAAATCACGAATATCTTTATTAAAAAACAAATTAATATTTTTAAAAGATCCTTTTGAGGCAATACAAATATCAGGTAATAATTTCCAATTACCTTTTCCCTTAGCGTAATCCAGGGTGCCGATTAGCGCGGAATTGACAACGCCTTCAATTAAACGGTTGACGCAACCGATCGGCGTATCTCTGATTATATTGAATTGATCATCAATTCCCTGAATGAGAGGGTCAGCTAAAAAAGAATCCATGACAGCAATTCCGCCGTCTTTTTTGTTTTTTGCTTTTGAGACCCGTGCTTGACCTGAAAAAAATTCTTCAATATCCATTTAATTGTAAATTTTAATTAATCAATATGAATGACCAGTTGAATTATTAATTTATTGAAACATGGGAAAAACTCCGTAAATTTTATTTAGTCTAATAAAAACAAGGAGTT